>VXLV01000010.1 GCA_009841405.1 Chloroflexota bacterium
GGGGTGGGGGCATCGCTCAGAACCTTATTGAATAACGGTTGCGCAGAAGGATGGCGGCGGCGTTCAAAGTCAGCATCAGCGACAGCAAAACAATGATGGCGGCCGCGGCGATGTCCGCGAATTGCGCTTGCGGGCGCGCCGTCCACTGGTAGATCTGGATTGGCAAGGCAGTGAATTGCGAGAAGGGACTGCTGGGGTCGGTGACCAGGAAGGTCGCGGCGCCGACGACAATCAGCGGCGCCGTCTCCCCGACAGCGCGCGACGCGGACAGGATCGTGCCGGTCATGATGCCAGGCAGGGCGGCGGGCAGCACCTGCCGCCAGATCGTCTGCCAGCGAGTAGCGCCCAATCCAAACGAGGCCTCGCGAATGGCGAATGGCACGGCGCGGATGGCTTCTTGCGCGTTGATGACGATGATGGGCAGAATCAGCAGCGCGAGGGTCAAACCGGCGCTTACGAGCGTGCGGCCATTGGGCGAGAAGCTGTTGATGCGCGCCAGGCTCTTCATCAGCTCGGTATAAGCTTCGTGGCTGATTGGCGCGTCCCGCGGCAGATCGAAACGGTAGTACTTGCCACGTCGTTCAATCGCGCGCTTATCGTCGGCGCGCGAATCAATCGTATCGACATGGATATCGAGAGCCGCGGCCAGCGAGTTCGAGAGCTCAGCGACCTTTGAATTGCCGTGCATGGTCAAGCTTGGCTTGCCGAAGTGCAGGAAGGCGTTGGCGATCCGCTCTGCAGTCGGCGCGTCGATGATGTCGGATTGGCTGGTAATGACGCCGTCGTTGATTGCGATGGCGCCATCGAATGCGGGCGCGATCCGCTCTATCACAGACTCGACAGTCGGCGCGTCCAGGTTGTAGCCGAAGATCATGCCGCTGGTGAAGGGCGCCAGCGCGCGCACGAATATCGCCAGACCCAGCATACCGTAGATGATCGAAGGCACGCCGGCCAGGTTGCGCACGTTGGTCTCGATCAGACGGCTGATGAAGCCGTGCCCCGCGTACTCCTCGAGGTAAATCGCCGCGCCGACGCCGACCGGCAACGAAACCAACGCGACCACCGCCATTAATCCCAGCGATCCGATCAGCGCCGTGCGCACCCCCGCCAGCGCCGGCGTACTGGACATTGGGGACGTCAGGAAGTCGTTATCCAGCCAGCTGTGGAAGCGGATGATCTTTACCCGGGCCTCGCCGTGGTCGTGGCGTGTTTTGTAGGCTTCCAGGATCGGGCCTTCGATTTCCGCTTTGACGGCCTCGAAGTTGAAGAGCGCTTCGACGAGCGGGAAGCTGGCGATCACTTGCTGCTCGACTACTTCTTCCAATACCAGATTGAGCAGCGTGCTGCGGTCGGCATAATCCGCCAATAGCGCCGCTTGCTGCCCCGGACTGATGCTCTTGAGCAGTTCGCCGGCGATTGCGGGGTCGACATTTGGGTCGGCCACGATCTCGGCCACGCTGGCTTTGGTGAAGCGCTTGGCGTCAACTTGGCTGATCGTATCGCGGATGAGCACGCGCAATCGTCCGCCGACGTGGTCAGCCAGAATCTGCGCCAGCTCGTCCTTGCTCAGCTCGTCGAGTTGGCGGCCCTCGGTCAGGCTGGCGGGCTCGATGATATTGACCACGCCAATCGTGCCGAAGGCCTGATTGACGACGTTGAGGACGAGCGCGACCAGAGCCAGGACGGCGACGCCGATGGAGATGTAGTTGAAGAGCTTGCCGAATCGTCCGCGCCGATGTCGCTGTTCAAGACGCCGGAGGAATTCCTTGTCGCCGGGCAGGTAGTGTTTTCCGC
This sequence comes from Chloroflexota bacterium, assembly GCA_009841405.1. Lineage (GTDB taxonomy): Bacteria > Chloroflexota > Anaerolineae > Aggregatilineales > Phototrophicaceae > UBA6055. Next base: position 1,795 of record VXLV01000010.1, read on the forward strand.
TGGCAGGTTGCATTTAGTAGGCCTCCCGGTAGCGCGTGATGACGACGCGGCTGAGGGCGTTAAGGATGAAGGTCATCACAAAGAGTGTGAGGCCGATGGCGAAGATGCTGTTGTAGTCGATGGAATCGTAACTCAGGTCGCCGCCACTTATGCGGGCGATATGCCCGGTCATGGTCTCGGCGGAGTCAAAGGGGCTGAAGCTCAAATTGGGGCCGGCGCCGGCCGCGATGGCGACGATCATCGTTTCGCCGATGGCGCGCGACGCCGCCACGATGAATGCGGCCAGGATACCTGAAAGCGCCGCCGGCGCCACGACCTTGAGCACGGTCTCCAGCTTGGTCGCCCCCAAGCCGTAGGAGGCTTCGCGCAGGGCGTTGGGCACGGCGCGCAAGGCGTCTTCGCTCATCGAGCTGACCAGCGGGGTGATTAAAATGCCGACCACGATGCCGGCCGAGCCGGTGTTGTAGATATTGACCACATCGGCGCCGAAGATGGCGCGCAGCAGCGGCGTCATAAATGTCAGCGCGAAGTAGCCGTAGACGACGGTCGGGATGCCGGCCAGGATCTCGAGTACTGGTTTCAGCGTAGCGCGAACGCGGTCGGATGCGTATTCGCTGAGATAGATGGCGGCGCCTAGGCCCAGTGGCAGCGCCACCAGCATGGCGATGGCGCTGGTCATCAGTGTGGCGTTAATGAGCGGCAGGACGCCGAACTCGCCAATGGCCGGTATCCAGTTGGTGTTGCTGAAGAACTCGACGAGGGTGGGCCGGTCATTGTATTCGACGGCGATGCCGGCGCGGTGCGGCGTGATCATATGCTGGCCGCGGACGCCGCGCTTGACGGCGATGCGAGGCAGATAGCCGCCGCCTGTGCCAGTCGCCTCAATCTCTATGGTGTCGTTGTGAAATTGCGTGACCTCCATCACCTCTTGTCCGATTCGGATTGCGCTGCCCGGCGCCAGCGATTCCAGCGCTTTGCCCGCTTCGACGGTAATGACGGTACTGTCTTCGTCGAGGTCGGTCAACAAGGCGCGGTTGGAATTCACCCATTGGTCGCGCGTGAAAAACGCAATTGATTCGTTGCCCAATACGAGAATGATGCCGAGCGTGGTGAAGAGTGAGAGAAGCCCGCAAGTGAACAAGCCGAACTCAATGGCTATTTCGTGTGGCCGCCTGCGCTTTTTCAGACCGTGCGAAAGCGACTTTCGCGGAGGCATTTGGCGCTTGGAGCGAGATCCGGAGAAGTTTGTCATCAGATGCCAGGTCGCAGTCGAATGGCGGAGGCGCAAGGCAGGCCGATAGTGAAGGGAATTCGGTTGCCGAGCGAAGGACGCTTTATGCCGCTACAGTTCCTTTACGGTATTATTCTGACGGCTCGTCTGCGGTCTCGTTCGGATCGGCCAGGTCCAGGGCTGCGCCGCCTATCGGCGCCAAGCCGTTGGCAATCCGCCAGTAGTCAATTGCTACCGAGAATGCGTAGGTCGAAGCCGGGAAGTAGCCCACGTCAACGACTTCTTCGTTGACATGCGTCAGGTAGAAGTTGATGAAGGCGTTCACGTGCGGCTTCTCCGACATGATGCCGGCGTCGCTGTAGATGTAGAGCGGTCGCGCCAGCGGGTAGCTGCCGTCGGCGGTCGTCCGCTCGCTAGCTTCGATGCCGTCAATGCTGAGGATGATCAGGCTATCGCCGTTCGCCTCGTAGTAGGCATAGCCAAAGAAGCCGATGGCGTAGGGGCTGCCTGAGATGCCTTGCGCCAGCACGTTGTCGTCCTCGGAAAGCTGCGGATTGGCGCCCAGGATCGGCGCTTCGGCTTTATCGAAGACTGCTTCGACGAAGTAATCGAAGGTGCCGCTGTCGGTGCCGGGGATGAAGCGCTGGATCGCTTGGTCGGGCCATTCGGCGCGGACATCGGACCATGTGTCCGCGCTGCTGAAAATCAGCGCCAATTCGTCCATGGTGATATCGCTGACAAATTCGTTCTCGGCGGAAACGGTCACAGCCAAGGCGTCGGTTCCGATGCGGAATTCGATGGGGTCGCGGCCGGTTGTCGCGCAGGACTCGCGCTCGCTGTCCGTGATCGCGCGCGAGGCGTTGCTGATGTCGGTTTCGCCTTCGACGCAGAAGCGCTCAAAGCCGGCGCCCGAGCCGATGGACGCGATCGACGGCGCGCCGCCGCCGGCATCGGTCCAGAGCTCGGCCATGCGTTCGCTCAGCGGAAAGACGGTGGAACTGCCGGCAGTGATGATCGCGCCCTCGGGGTAATCCAGCGGGTCTAACTCCGGCAGTCCGTGGTCGTCAGCCAAGGTAATGGCGAGGACGGTTACGATGACTAGCAGAACTAGAGCAAGGCGTAGCTTGTGCATATACCGCGAATTCTCCTAAAGACATGCATGACTTCTGGCCATGTCGGCTGCGCAACCGAGAGGAACTTTACTGGCGGATTGTTAACGCAGGCCCGGCGCAGTTTAATGGGGAGTTATGTTTCGATTAAACTCCTGACACCGCGCGATTGGCATTGAGAACAATCACTTTACATTGGCGGTGGGCGCGTAAAGGCGGTTCGGTCGGGCGCGCTGTTTGGCGATTTCGCCAACTGGCGCTAGAATCAGTTCGCGACCATGTAATGCAGGTCTGCGGGAAATGACGAAATACTTTGTGCGCCGCCTGCTGCAAGCGATACCGACGTTTTTCGGTGTTACGATACTGTCTTACCTCATCATCTTGTCCGCGCCGGGCGATCCGGTGGCGATGATCACCTGGGGGCCGGACATCAATACCGAGGCGAACGAGGCTATGCGCCGGCAGCTTGGTTTGGATCAGCCGCCGCTCGCGCAATATGTCTACTGGCTGATCGGCAATGACTGGACGCTTTTGGACTACGATGGCGACGGCCTTGGCGAGACGCGAGGCGACCGTTACGGCATCCTGCGCCTGGACTTCGGCAAGTCAATCAAGAACAAGCGCCCGGTTATGCAGCAGATCGCAAAGCGCGTTCCGGCGACGCTGCGCCTGGGCGTGGCGGCGCTCACTATCGGCTTTTTGATGGGCGTTGTACTAGGGGTGCTGGCGGCGGTTTTCCACCGCACCTGGGTTGATCAAGTCATTCGGATAATCTCGGTGGTGGGCAATGCCGTGCCGCAGTTCTGGTTAGGATTGCTGCTCATCATCATATTTGGCGTGCAGTTGGATCTGCTGCCGATCAGCGGCATGCAGAACATCACGCGCCGCGGCGGCTTCGATCTGGCGGATGCGCTGCGGCATATGATCCTGCCGGTATTTGTGCTCTCGCTGAACTGGATCGCCTTTCTCTCGCGCTTCACACGGACGCAAATTCTCGAAGTCTTGCAGCAGGATTACGTGCGCACAGCCTACGCAAAGGGGCTGAACGAACGGGTGATTTGGGTGCGGCACGCTTTGCGGAACGGCCTGCTGCCGGTGGCGACATTTCTGGGTCCCGCCATCGGCACGGTCTTGGCCGGCGCCGTTATCATCGAGCAGGTATTCGCCTGGCCGGGTATGGGCAAGCTGATCATTGACGCCGTTTTCGCTCGCGACTATCCAGTGGTGATGGGCTCGGTGGTCATCGCGTCGCTGATGTTCATCGTCGGCGTGCTGCTCTCGGACATTATGTACGTCATCCTGGACCCGCGCATTCGACTGGAGTAAGCCGCTGATGGCGAGCGATTCCAAAGTTGCCGAGTTGGCCTCCGGCCTGTCGCAGCGGCCGTCGCGCTCGTTTTGGCGGGACGCGCTCGCCTTCATCGTGCGCGACCGGCTGACGATGTTCGCTATCTCGGTGCTGGTTGTCTTCACGCTGATTGCCGTCATCATGCCCATCGTCTTCGAACGGGTGCTGGACCTGGACGTGAACAATACCAGCATACCCAACCGCTTCAAGCAGCCCGGCGAAAGCGGCTATCCGCTAGGCACGGACCAGCTGGGCCGCGATCAGTTCCTGCGTCTGATCTATGGCGGGCGCGTGTCGCTGACCATCGCCTATCTGGCCAGCGTGATGACGGTCTTCATCGGCATTTCGCTGGGGCTGCTGGCGGGCTATTACGGCCGGCAAGTGGACGACCTGATCTCCTGGGCGGTCAACACGCTCAGCGCGATTCCGCCGCTATTTCTGCTATTGATTGCCTCGGCTGTCTGGGAGCCGTCGACCGAAGTGCTGGTGGTGGTGCTGGCGGCGCTGGGCTGGGTGGGGACGAGCCGGCTGGTCCGCGGCGAGGTGCTGTCGCTGAAGGAGCGCGATTATGTGCTGGCGGCGCGGGCGCTGGGCGCTTCGGACATTCGCATCCTTATCTCGCATATTTTGCCCAACGTCTTTTCGATTGTCATGGTGACGATGACCATCATCGCCGGCAACTTGATCCTGATCGAATCCGGCTTGAGTTACCTCGGCGTCGGCATCCAGCCGCCGACGCCGACCTGGGGCAATATGCTGACCGATTCGCGCAGTTACTTCGTCAGCGGCGTGCATCTGGTCTTCACGCCCGGCATCCTCATCATGATCACCGTGCTCTGCTTCTACCTGGTCGGCGATGGCCTGCGCGACGCCTTGGACCCGCGGCGGTATCAGCAGTAGCGCTTGCCGCGCTCCGCGCGATGCTAAAATGCAGTCCACTAGGCGACGGGGGAAAGTGAAGCCGTGATCGTCAAAACAGCATGGCGCCACATAAAGCGCAGAGCTCTATTGAGGCGGTTTAAGTGCTTCGATATAAAATACCACGCTCAACATCTGGGCAAAGCCATGGCCGATGAGAACGGGGAAAACAATCGTCGCTATCATAACGAGAAACTCCGCGAAGGCATCCAGAAAGTCTGCGAAAAGCACAACATTAGCCATGACGATTTACAACTAATGGAAGCAGAGCTAAACCAATACATCAATAGATTGGTAAGTGAGGCTCACGATGAGCAGCAGCAGAAGCTCATGGTTCGCGAGTTCGTCGATACGCGAATTAAGGTCAAGCGGGCGGATAGCCAAGGCGTCATCGGCAACTCATCGGCAAGCGAGCCAGAGCCCGAGATCTGACGTCTGGTAAGTGGCACAGCAGCATAAGAGCGCAAGGGCGAGCCAAGGCTCGCCCCTACATGGATCTGTGGTGGGGCGGGCGAGCCAATGGCTCGCCCCTACATATTCTAACGGAGTGAGACTGAAGGCTTACCCGTCAATCGTCCACTTGTGGATGTCAGCGGTGTAACCGTAGAACACCCAGAAGGGCGCCGGCTCGAAGCCGCCGACGCGGGCGTTAGCCGTCTGCCAGATATTGGGCACGAACGACCAGTCGTAGGCCAGGTCGTCGTGCGCGATACGCTGAATCTCGCGGTAGATTTCGCCGCGGGCGGCCGTGTCGCAGCCGGGGACTGCGCGCGCCTGGTCGATGAGCGCGTCGACTTCCGGGTTGACGTAGGACGCCAGGTTGTTGCCGCTGCCGGGCACGTCTTGCCGACTGTCGATCAGCGTCATGAAGTCGTTGGGGTCGGGCGCGCCGCCGGTGCCGCCGCTGTTGCTCATGGAGGTGGCGTCATACATTTGACCCAGATAGATGTCGCTGATGTAGTTGGCCCATTCCACTTTCTCCAGCGTGACGTCGAAGCCGATGTCCTTGAGCTGGTCCTGCGCGACCAGCACGTGAGTCTCGAACATAAGCAGAATGTCGCTGTAGGAGATCAGGAATTCCAGGCGCTGCCCGTCTTTCTCGCGAATGCCATCGCCATCGGCATCGACCCAGCCGGCGTCTTCAAGCAGTTGCTTGGCGCCTTCGGGATCGTAGGGGTAGGGCGCCAGGTCATGGTTGTAAGCCCAGCCGATGGCCGGGTTGACCGCGCCGATCAGCCGCGTGCCGCCATCATCGCCGCCCATTGTCGCCAGCACATCGCTCTTGTTGTAGCCCATTGCCACGGCTTTTCGCACGGCGGGATCGCTGAAAATCGGATGCGGCACTTGCTCAACCGGATTGCCGTCTTCGTCGTAGGCGGGCGAGGGGTGTTCCGGGTCGACCCAATTCAGCGCGAAGAACTTGACCGACATCTGCGGGAAGATCTCCCACTGCAGGTTGCTGGTATCAGCAATTTGCGTGAACAGATCGCCGTGCAGGTAGGTATAGTCGACTTCCGCGGCCTGAATCGATTGCAGCGCCACCGCCTGTTCCTTGATGTTGCGGTTGATCAGGTAGGGAATGCCAACATCGCCGCCCCACCAATCGGGATTGGCGTGATAGCTCTGGTAGGAGTCTGGCGCCCACTCATCCAGGATGTAGGGACCGCCGCTGATGCCGACCGGCTCCGTCGAGACCATGTTCGTCTCGAAGTCGCTGAAGTCGTCCGCGAAGAGATGCGACGGCAAGAAGCGGACGCCGCCCAACTGGCTGAATGCAGCGCAATCCAGCCCGGTCAGGACGACTTCGTAGGTCTTGTCGTCCACGATGCGGACTTCCTCCACCGCTGACACCTCATTCTCCTGGATCGACGCCACGACGTCAGACTTAATGGCGTCAATCACGAACTTGATGTCATGCGATGTGATCGGCATGCCGTCCGACCAATTGGCGTCGTCCTGAATGGTGAAGGTGTAGACCAAGCCGTCATCCGATATGTCCCAGTTGGTCAAGCCGGGAATCGGCGCCGAGGTGGCCGGGTCAATCTCGTAAGGCTTGGGCCAGAGCACGCTAAAGGCCTGGAATGACGCGCCATCGCTGCTCATCGCCGGGTTGAAGGTGCTGATGTTGCCGAAGCCGCGGATGACGATGGTTTCCGCGTCTTGCGCGACAGCCAGCGCGACGGTCAGCAATAGCAGCAATATAAGCAAAAACTTGAAGTATCTCATGGGACTCTCCTTGAACTTGTGAATGGAGCAACTTGCCAGAAAGCTGTTCGACCTCGGACTATAACACTTTTCGCGGGCGATTACGAAAATCGCTATGCGTCGGGTGTGACGAATATCGCGCGCGTTCGTCGAGCGGCGAAGTACTCAAAAAACTTTTGACCACCGAGGACACAGAAGTAGTTCCAGGAAGGTAATGTGAATTCAGGAATCGCCGCTTTTCTACCCCATCCCCGGCCCTTCCCCGAATCATCAGGGAAGGGTGACTCGCTGTAGTGGGTGAATTATCAAGCGAAATTCGCATCACTTGCTTGGTCTTACTTAGGACACAGCGAATCCCTATTGGGTTGGCGGGGTCGTCACAATGTCGCAATTTACCATTGCTTAGGAATCTACCCTTGCGCGCTTAGAACAAAAGTGCTAGACTAGCGGACATAGCGGAATCAGTCCGGAAACAATACACTTAGGCAGGCACTAGACAAAGCGAGACGGCAACGATGGCGAAACGTACACAGATGGTCAAGGAAACTCTGGTCCACGACAGCGGGGACCACGCAGCCAAGCAGAAGGCGCTGGACGCCACGCTGACGGACATCACCAAGCGCTATGGCGATGGCACGATTTTTAACTTGGGCGCCGGCAGCCACCTGGAGGTCGAGGCGATCCCGACCGGCTCGCTGGGCATCGACATCTCGCTGGGCGTGGGCGGTGTGCCGCGCGGGCGCATCACCGAGATTTACGGGCCGGAAAGCTCGGGCAAGACGACGCTCTGCTTGCACATCGTGGCGGAAGCCCAGAAGAGCGGCGGCATCTGCGCCTTCGTCGATATGGAGCACGCGCTTGACCCGCTCTATGCCGAGAAAATCGGCGTGGACATCCAGAAGCTCTATGTTTCGCAGCCGGACACGGGCGAGCAGGCGCTGGAGATCACCGAGCACCTGACGCGTTCGGGCGCGCTGGATGTCATCGTGGTGGACAGCGTAGCCGCGCTGGTGCCCCGCGCCGAGATCGAGGGCGAGATGGGCGATTCGCATGTCGGCTTGCAGGCGCGCTTGATGAGCCAGGCGCTGCGCAAGCTGGCCGGCGCCATCAAGCAGTCCAATGTCAGCGTTATCTTTACGAATCAACTGCGCGAGAAAGTCGGCGTGATGTTCGGAAGCCCCGAGACGACGCCCGGCGGCCGCGCGCTGAAGTTCTACGCCAGCGTGCGCATCGATATCCGCCGCATCCAACAGATCAAGCACAGCGGCGACATCGTCGGCAATCGCACGCGCGTGAAAGTCAAGAAGAACAAGGTGGCCGCGCCATTCAAGGAATGCGAATTCGACATCATGTTCAACCAGGGCATCAGCAAGTCGGGCGAGATCATCGACATCGGCACGGAGCTTGGCATCATCGACAAGCGCGGGGCTTTCTACCGCTACGGCGATGATCTGCTGGGGCAGGGCCGGGAGAACGCCAAGCTCTTCTTGCAGAGCAACGGGGGCATGTCGGCTGCGATCGAGGACCAGGTGCGGCGCGCATTTGGTCTGCCGGCGATGGCTGGAGTGGGGGAGGGGTAGGCGGCTCCCTCAAGTCAAATCTTCTCACGCAACCGGCACGTTGTTAACCATTACAAGGTTAGATATACTGTTATTCTGTCCGGCGGAGTAGCGGTGATTTGCCGTGGGATTTGAGCGATGAGCGAAGAGAACTATAGCTTTGTCCGTCTGGTTCTAAATGAACTCAAGAATGGATTGGGGCCATTTGTCGTTCAAGAGTTTGCACATAATTTCGGACGCAATAATAATGCCCATCTCAAAGCCCTGAAGCGAGTTCTGAGCAGCGAGCAGGCATATAGGGCGCTGGTTTGGGAAAATGACGATGATGCTATGGCGAGTATCGACATTGCCGGCTGGCTGAAAGTCATGAGATTGAGATGGGATACCGTTTTCACAGACATGCTCGGTGAGGACGCCGATAGCAAGGATACTGACGTGCTCAATGCGCGCGCATACTTGCGCGAATTGATAGACGGCCGCAACAACTGGGGACATGAAACTGAAAGGAATCAGATCACGATTTATGATGCGCTGCGCTTTGCCGGAACCGCTGAGCGGTTGCTGATGGCTGTAGGGGCAGACGAACTCGCTGAACGCGTGAGACATAGGAAAGAAGAATACGGCCAGAGCCTCTCGGCTGCCGACGGCGAAACGCAAGCAGATGACGAAGAACCGGGAGAAAACGTTGACCTTCGTGGCTTGAATCTGTCTGGCATGGATTTGCGCGGTAGAAATCTTCACTTGTCCAATCTGACAGGCGCGGATTTGAGTGGTTGCAACCTAGACGGTGCAGACTTTGTCAATATGGATCTATCCAACGTAAATCTGTCGAGAGCGAGTTTGGAAGATACTAAGCTTAACGATGCGAATATGAGCCTCGCCAATTTGTCAGAGGCCAGACTAGAGTTTGCAAATCTTTCCAATGCAAATCTTTCACGTGCAAAACTGGAGAAGGCAGACCTGCGTGAAGCTAAGGTGTCTGGTGCAGATATGAGCTATGCTGACTTGACTGCCGTTGATATGAGTAATTCGACACGATTCATAGGAGCAGAATCCATATCTTGGGCAGGTGAGAATTTTGACCGCTTATATGAGGAAGTGGGACGCATTTCTGTGAATCTAAGTCGCGCGATTCTCTGCCAGGCAAACATGCAGCGAACTTTTTTTGAATACGTGAATCTTACCCGTGCGGATATGACCGGCGCGGACTTTACGGGTGCGCGAATTGCGGGCGGAGAGTTGAGCGGTGCGACGCTAAGCGACGCGAATCTGTCAAAGTGTGAGATACTTAGCTGCAATTTCTCTGGCGCTAAGATGGAGCGCGTAGATCTGTCGGGAGTTAGCTACTGCGTACACTCAGTATTTGCAAACGCTGATATGTCTGGCGCTAACTTGGAGAACTTCTATATAGATCCTGATAACATAGACGATACGTATCATTGGGACAACGTCAACTTGTCCGATGCAAACTTGACCGGCGCAGTCTTACCAAGGCAGTCGTTTAGAAACGCGAACTTGTCCGGCGCAATTTTCAAGAGGGCTAAGCTAGTCGGAACAGATTTCTCCAATGCGGACTTAAAGGAAACAGACTTCACAGGCGCAGTTCTGACTTGCGTAGACTTTACCAATGCTCGATTTTACCCGTTCTCAACCATTCTGCCCGACGGAAATTACTGGGACGAAAACACCGACATGACGAAGTTCACGGGCCCGCTGGAAGACTGTTAACCCCCCTCCTGCGCCAGCCACTCCGCCTCGCTGACGAGCTGGCCGTTCTCCACTTCCTCGCCTGTGAAGCGCTTGTTCTTGTCGAAGTAGAGCGTCAGCTCGGCCTGGAACGGACAGCGCGCGGCGCTCGCCAGCTTGCGGCACCAGTAGGTCTTGCCGTCGTCCGCGCGCGACAGGTCGTTCAACGGATCGACGCGCACGCGCAGGATTTGCTGGCACATCTTGGGCTGGACGTAGAAATAGATGCCGCGGTCTTCATTGCGTCCGCCGCCGCCAAAGAGGCTCTTTAGGATGTTCATTGGCGCTCGCCTTTCGAATCAAGCGTAATTGCGGAATCTCTTCTGATTATAGCGTGTAACGGCGGGCGACCTGATAGGTCGCGCCTACAATTTTCGCTAGGATGCGGGCGGGCCGCGGGCTCGCCCCTACGTACGTCATGTTGTTGAGGCTTAGCGGCAGGGCAGCCGCAAGTCCCAGGCTTCCAGGTCGGCCATGAATTGATGCGCCGTCATGTCGAGGTGCACGGGCGTCACGCTGACATAATCGCGATGCACCGCCCAGACATCCGTGCCCAGCTCATCGGTGTTGGCCGCGGGCGGCTCGCCTTCGATTCGCACGAGGCCGTCGTCCACGTTGACCAGGTGATCGCGGTAAACGCGCACGCCTTGCCGCGTCAGCCGGATGCCGCGCAAATCTTCCAGCCGGTCTACCGGCGGCACATTGACATTGAGGATGGTGAGCGGCGGCAAACCCTGCGCCAGTACCATGCGCACGATTGGCAGCGCCACTTGCGCCGCCACCTGATAGTCCGCCGGGTGATCGGCATCAGCGCGCGCCAGCGAGAATGCGACCGCCGGGATGCCGCTTATCGCCGCTTCCAAGGCAGCCGCCACCGTGCCGCTATAGGTCAGGTCTTGCGCCATATTCTCGCCGCGATTGATGCCGGAGACGACGATGTCCGGGCGCTTGTCCACCAGGCCCAGCAGCGCCAACATGATGCAGTCGGCCGGCGACCCGCTTACGGCCAGCGCCGGGATGCCATCGCCGACGGTGCTGCGCGCGTATGCGATGTTCTGTTGAAGGGTGATCTTATGCCCGCTGGCGCTCTGGTTGGCGGCGGGCGCGCTGATCCGCACCTGGCCGAGGCCCCGCATGGCTTCCGCCAGGCTTACGATGCCGGGCGCGTCGTAGCCGTCATCGTTGGTTACGATTATCGCTGTCACAGGTTGTCGCCTTCCTGGTTCCGGGGTGGTTCATCCAATTGCGCACGCTGCGCCGGGCGTCGGCCTCAGGCGCTGCAGGCGCCCTGGCTCAGTTCGAATTGGCGGCTCGCGCCGATATTGTCGTTCTCATCGGTCTCGATGACATGGTTGCCTTGATCGACCGTGACGCGAATCACGTGCAATTGGGCGTAGCGCCCGGTCAGCGTCAGCGGGATTTCCAGGATGGTTTCTTCACCCGATTTGAGCGTGGGCAAGTATACCGTGTTGGGGTTCTGCGCCTGCACGCTGTCGTCGCTTAGCAAGTGCGCCTGCGCGGTCACCCAGGGGCTGGTCTGCGAGTCGACTGCGCCGCTGTTGCGCACAGTCGCGCGGGCGATCGCAGGCTGGCCACAGACCGGCGGATCCGGCACGAGCTCAAGGCTCGTAACCTCAAGATTCACGCCTGCCCGCGGGGCTTGGGGCGCCCCGGTCTCGATGGGCAGACCCGAAAGGTCGTCGGCCGCGGAGACCAGGCTGGCGTCGACCCAGGCGTCAATTTCCGCGCCGCGCCTGATGCGATACCAATTGCGGGCGGGGTTTATGGCGATGATCAGGACTTCGTCGTCGACCATGAGACTGCCGACGGGTTGGCCGGAGTCGGCGCCAGGTCCCGGCCGCAATGGCGCCGGGCTGATGACCCGGCCGCTGACTTCGCTCGGACCGGTCGCGGCCGGCGTGGCGGCGTCCGGCATGCTTTCGCTGGCTCGCGTGGCGGTTTCTGCTGGCGGCGCTTCGGATTGGCCCGGCGGGACCACCATAATGCTGACCTCTTCGCGTGTTGTGCTGCCGTCGCCGCGCTCGGCGATTACGGCGATGGTGAAGTCGCCCTCGTTGCTAGTCGGCCAGTCGATGGTCAAGGGCAAGACCTCTGCGCCGGTCTCGTTGGGATTGAGCTGCTCGCCCATCACTTTTTCGTTGAGCAGGACGGCGACGCGCGCGATATCGGGGCCGGCGTTTTCAACCCGCGCTTGCACGATGACGGTCGCGCCGGACTGGAATTTCTGGCCCGGTTGCGGCGCGGCGATGTGGATCAGGGGCGGGCCCTCAAAGCTTGTGGACGGTTCGCCGGGCGCAAAATTGAGATTGCAGCCGGCCAGGGAAAGCAAACACAGCAATTGTATGGCTATGAAGGCGGAAAGCCCCTGCTTTGCCACGCCAGTCTGCATTGCTTGTCTCCCGCACGCGCCACGCTCAAGCCAACCAACTCTAGCAGAATTCGACAGTTTTGGCTAACCGCGCAAATCTGCTATTTGCCTACTGATTGGACGATTCGCAAGCGGTTGAGCGGCGGTGGCATCTTCTGCAATATACATGCTGGCCGCCAGCAGTACTCAAGTCGGAATGTGTAGCGACGACTTATCAAGTCGCCCGCAAACACCTGCGGTAGCGGCGGGCGACCAGGTTGGTCGCCCCTACACAACTTCATTATCGGGCGTTCACGCAGCGATATGACCCAAGTTGTAACCTGCCAGCGGCCGCGGCTGACAATCAACTCTTTTGGTATAGTCCAACTTACTGCTTGAGGCAGCGCGATGGTCGCGAAGAGGGGCGCACTTTTGTTTACAGCGCGGATTGTGTACGATTAGAATGCGGCAAGCGCAGGGAGCAGGCATGGAAGCGATCGCGCTCTTGCAAGACAAACGTATTGTGCTGGGTGTTTGCGGCAGCATCGCCGCGTACAAGGCAGTGGATCTCGCCAGCAAGTTGACCCAGGCAGGCGCGCGAGTCGATGTCGTGCTGACGGCGGCGGCGCAACGATTCGTCAGCCCGCTGACCTTTCAAGCGGTGAGCGGCCGGCCCGTCTACAGCGATCTGTGGTCGGCGGGGTCGCCCGGCGCGTTGCCTAGCCATATCGCCCATATCGGCTTGGCGGAAGCGGCTGATCTGATGGCAGTCGCGCCGGCCACAGCCAATACCCTGGCCAAACTGGCGCATGGATTCGCTGATGATCTGCTGTCAGTCATCGCGATGGCGATTGACTGCCCGCTGCTGATCGCGCCGGCGATGGACGGCAAAATGTACGAAAACCCGGCCGTGCGGGACAACTGCGAGAGGCTGCGCCAGCGCGGCGCGGACCTGATCGAACCGGAAGCAGGGCGATTCGCCAGTGGCCTGTCCGGCATCGGGCGCTTGCCCGAGACGGACAGCATGCTCGGTCACATTCGCCGCGTCATGGGCCGCGACGGCGAGCTAGCCGGCCACAAATTGGTGGTCACCGCCGGCGGCACGCGCGAGTCGATCGACCCGGTCCGCTTCATCACCAATCGTTCGACCGGCAAACAGGGTTACGCCATCGCGCAAGCGGCGGTGGACGCCGGCGCCGATGTCGTTCTGATTTCGGCGGCTGCCGGTTTACCCGCGCCAGTCGGCGCGACGCTGGTGGCGGTCGACTCGGCCGAGTCCATGCGCCAGGCGGTGCTCGCGAATGTCGCCGATTCGTCGGCTCTGGTGATGGCGGCGGCGGTGGCCGATTATCGGCCGCGGACGGTATCGGAACAGAAGATCAAGAAGTCGGACGACAACTTGAACTTGCCGCTGACGCGAACCGCGGACATTCTGATGGCGGTCAAGGCGCAGCGAGCGCAGACCGGCTATCCCATGATCGCGGTCGGCTTTGCGGCGGAGAGCGAAAATCTGGTGGAAAACGCCAGCGACAAACTCCAAAGCAAGGGGCTGGATCTTTTGATCGCCAATGACATCACGGCGGCCGACGCCGGTTTCGCCGTCGATACCAATCGCGTCGTCGCGCTCGATATGGATGGCGGTCTGCACCAGATCGATCTCACCAGCAAAGCCGCCATTGGCGCTTACGTCATCGAGCGCATCGGCGGGTTGTTGCAGTGAGTTGACGCCAGGCGGCGGATGGGAATTTCATGGCAACGCTGAGACCGAGTCTGTCTGTGGCCGATGTCGACGCGGCGGCCGCATTCTACTGCGACAAGCTGGGCTTCGACCTGCAATTCTCGCTGCAAGACAAGAATGGCGTTACCTTCTTCGCGAGCATCAGCCTTTTTGATTGCAGCATCTTGCTGCGCCAGGAGCAAGCGCGGGAAGTCGCGCCGTCACTGCGCCGGCAAGTCCGCGCTGATGTGACGAACAGCATCACCTTGCCCGCCGACATTGATATTGACGGCTTCTACGCCGAGGTCGCCGCCAAGGGCGTGACGATCTCTGAAGCGCTGGCGGACAAATTCTGGGGCAATCGCGAATTCTCGATTCTAGACCCCGATGGCTACTGCCTGGCATTCGCGCAGCCGAAACGCGATGTCAGCGTCGAAGAAGCGCAAGACATTTCGGCGCGGTTGGACATGCAGCCGCCGGCCGCCGATTATTGAGCTTGCGCTTCCCGCAGGCCGGCGCGTCTAGGGATCGTATGTGGTTTCGGGGTTGCGATGCTGCACGACCGCCTCGACGGTCAATGTTTGCGTCGCCCCGGAGACGGCGGCAAGCAGCGCGGCCGTCAGCACGGAAGCGACATCGTATACGCGGCTCTGCGCGAGCGGCATCACCTGGCCGCAGCGGGCGTCAAAGGCGAGCTTGCCCGGTTCGCGCTTAAGCGCTACCCGCCCGTGTAAGTCACTTCAAAGAGGACGGCAGCGGTAGCGGCGCCATCGCCGACTTCTTCCTGCACTTGCCAGAGTGTATGGCGCATTATCATCGCGCCGACATCGGCGAGGCGGTCGGGCAGCGCGAAGATCCGCCGGGCGATTGCCGCGCCGTTGTCGAGCAATTCCGGCGGCTTGTGATCCATTACATCGCTGACGGCCACATTGCGCGGCAGCGGACCGTGAGTCGGCTTTACGGCTGCGGCGATGGTACGGATGCTGACTCGCAGTTTTGGCTGCGCATCGGTTTCGAGAATGAGACCGGGTTCGGGCATGGTCGGGGATACTTTTCTTGGGGCGGCATTCAATCGAGTTTTGACGACTCGACTTCGCAACGAACTGATGCATCAGGAGCAACGCTTGTCGACGCTGCTGTCTCGATGCGCGTCGTCCTCTGGCGGTTAGTTCTATCAGCTTGCCCCGCTTTCGGTGAGTGTCAACTCAAAGAGGGATGGACGTGATCTCTGTGGCGTAAGTTTGACCTGTTTAATGATCAAATGTCTACAGCACGCCGGACAGTTTGATAGGTTCCTGCGTGAATGCGATGGCGCTCTTCGCGGTTCTGCGGCTTTGACGAGAATATGGACCTTGAGGACCCGGCGTCTATCGCCAATAGGTCAGTCAGCCGCTTGACTCCGGTTTCAAGCGAGGCGGCTGGTCAAGGTCTGCAATTTGTCGAGCGCCCGGCAATGCGCGATGTACGCTGAAAAGGTCTGCTCGCAGCCAATCTGATAATAGGGAATAAGCTCGGGGACGCCGGCGCCCGCGAAGCCGTCTTGCGTGTACGTCACGCGCACGCCATCGTCCGCCGGCTCAAATGTGAGGCGGATGTCGGTGCTGCCGTCCCAGGTCGGGTCGCGCCAGCTGTAGGCCAGCTCGGTCGGGGGATGCCAGGCTGAAATTGTGCCGATGACGTATTCGCTGCCATCGGCGAAGGTTTCGAAGTAGCGCCCGCCCGGCGTCGCCTCGAAGCGGATATGTAGCGGTCGCGTCGAATTGGGCGCGAAGCTGTAGGGGAAGACTCCCTGGCGCGGCCACCACGTGTTCATTTGTTCGACGAAGACGTCGAATGCATGCGCTGGCGGGAGGGGGAGGGTGGCTTCCAGCGTTACATCGGGCATTGGCAGTTGCTACCTATCGAATGAACTCAGGTCTAGCACTTTAGTTTGATATGTTTCGGCTTTTCCATTATTGCGGCAGTTCAAAGGTCATAAGGCCTTGACTTCGCGAAAAACACACATTGACCTCTCCAAAGAAATTCCACTGACCAAGAATGACCGGTGTTTCATCTTGTCTGCTCCAAGCGAAAGCCATCCGCAAAGTTGGCCAGGACCCAATCGCCAAGTCCACTGCTACTGCCTTTGCTGCCAATATCTCCGCCAAACCATGTAGTTCAAAATCATTTGCAGTCCGCTCCCATGAGAGTCCAAGTTCCATGCCTATATGGAATGGCATCACATTCATATCCGCGCCGCTATCAACGAGCGCCATTGTTTGTACAGACCTGTCGCGATGCCTTAGAATGACTGGAACGATTGGATGGATATCACCGTCAGGATTGTACCAGTCCGCAACGATGTACTCGAATTCGAGTATTTTAGTCATTCTGGGCTTGATCTTCGTCAAGTACGCGCTTCATAGCAGCGCCACCGTCCGACGCAAGGTACCGTGTCGGCCACGGCTTGAAAAGACGTACCCCCGTGGGAAATTCGTCAACGTCGTCCGACAAGTCGTCTTTCAAGAATTGGATAATCTGAAGCTTCTCATCCCGGTTGAGCCGTTGCAAAGTGTGGACTAACTCAGGCGCGATCATGATTGTCCTCCCCGTCCATGCCATCCTGATTCTACCATAACTCGGACCGGCGCAAACGCGCGCTCGCTTGCATGGACGCGGCCATCTCGGGTACACTCCAACTGACTGACCCTGACGCTAGAGACGTGGCAAACGATTGGACAAGCCAGCAATGTTCGACGATGTGCGGCAAGTCACCGAGGCCTTGTGCGGCCAGCAGTACATCCCCACTGACGAGATCTCGACCGTCGTCTTTCTGGCGGGCAAATTAGGCAAGCCGCTGCTGACCGAGGGGCCGGCGGGCGTCGGCAAGACGGAACTTGCAAAAGCCTGGTCGGGCGCGTCCAATATGCCGCTCATCCGCCTGCAATGTTACGAAGGGCTGGATGAGAACAAGGCGCTTTACGAATGGGAATACGCCAAGCAGATGCTGTATACGCAGTTGCTGCGCGACAAATTGAGCGACCTGCTGGCATCCGCCGATACCCTGCGCCAGGCGGCCGATCGACTGGGCGACGAAGACGACGTCTTCTTCAGTGAGCGCTTTTTGCTGGCGCGCCCGCTTTTGGCGGCGCTGCTGAGCGATGAACCGGTGGTGCTGTTGATCGACGAGATTGACCGTGCCGATGCCGAGTTTGAAGCCTTCCTGCTCGAGATCCTCAGCGACTTCCAGGTCTCGATTCCCGAGCTGGGCACGGTAGAAGCGCGGCATCACCCCACGGTCGTGCTGACCAGCAACAACACGCGTGAGCTTTCCGAAGCCTTGAAACGCCGCTGCCTCTATCTCTTCGTCGACTATCCGACGCACGAAGCCGAGCTGAATATCGTCAAGATGCGCGTGCCGGAATTGAGCGAGAAGCTGGCGCGTCAGACGGTCGATGTCGTCCAGGGCATGCGCCGCATGGACTTGAAAAAGAACCCCAGTGTGTCGGAGACGATTGACTGGGCCAAGGCGCTGGTGATGCTGAATGCGGACAGCATTGACGAGAAAACGCTCGAGACCACGCTGACGGTCCTGCTCAAGCATGAGAGCGATGTGCAGAAAGCGCGCCGCCAGATCATGCGCGGCGGGAGCGACGACAGCTATCGCGGGCGGGGGCGCGGTAGCCGGTCGGAGTGGAATTGACGCGCGCGCAGCGGCTGTCGCGCCGACGGCCGGGCGCTGACATTTGACGACTGATCCAGTACACTGACGCCATCGAAAATCTGCATCCACCGGCCGACTCCATGAGCCTGTCCAGCGCGACAATCGACCGTTCTCGCGAACTCGCCATGCAAATGCTGCGCGCGCCGCTTTGCCTGTACAAGCTGGGCTGGGGGCCGGCGCTCAATTGGCTGCCATTGCTCGTCTTGACGACGCGCGGGCGCAAAAGCGGCCTGGCGCGGCATGTGGTGGTCGAATACCGCCGGCACGGCAGCAAGTACTACATCGTCTCCGGTTGGGGCGCGGAGACCGACTGGTATCGCAATATCGAGAAGGACAGCCGCGTAACCATTCAGCACGGCGCGCAGATTGTCGACGCGTGGGCGCAACCGGTCGATGACCCGGCCGAAGCCTTGCGCGCGCTCTATATGTTCAGCCGCAATTCCTGGATTTACGAAGCGCTGTTCGCGCGGATGTCGTCGGCGCGGGCGGGCGACCTGAACACACTGGCTGAAGTTGTCGAGGAATTTACTGTCTTGCGGCTGGAGCCGACCGATGCGGCGCCGGAGCTGCCGAGCGTTGAGCTATACAGCCCGCCCGCGCGCCAGATGGCGTCGATTCTCGGGCTGCTGCTTGCGCTGCGACTGCTGATTTGGCTGCTGCGCAGGTAGGCTAAGGGCGCCTATTCTACCCCCTCACCCCCCGGCCCCCTCATCTCGCCATCTCTATGGCGAGCATCACAAGGGGAGAGGGAGAGACGCGTGTGGCGGACAATGTCGTAAACGGTGACGTTTCGCAAGTATCGTTCCACTGTTATATTATTTCGGTACTTTTCCTGTCGATTCCGTGTATGAATTGCAGTAGTGAACTAGCTTGTTGGGCCGCCGGACGCCTCAGCCCGGCGACTTCAGGTAAACTGGCCGGACGTCGGCGGCCGGGTAAGGGCGCGCCGCCTGGCTTTCGCGCAGGCGCCGCCAGGCGATCTCGGCCAAATGGCCGGCGCGGCGCAGGCGGTCGGTCGCTGGCGGCAGGTCGATATGCGCGCCGGCTTGTTGCGCCGTCTCGATGGCTTGCCGGCCGGCCCTGGAGATCTCGCCGCTGATAGTGACAGGCGGCTTGCAGGCGGCAAGCAAACTTTCCCAAGTACTGATTTCAGCGGGCCGGCGCAGAACCCAGGCATCGCCCGCGGGCGCGTATTTCGCCCAGATGACGCGGCTGCGGCCGGCCGGCGCGGTGGCGATCAGGGGCCATTGGTAGCGCGACGGCGCATGCGCTTCGAGCACGATCTCCAGTGTCGTCAGCGGTACCAGCGGCAGGTCGGCGACGGCGGCCATGCCCTTGGCCAGCGCCACGCCAATACGCACGCCGGTAAACGAGCCGGGCCCGACCGCGACCGCCAGCGCCTGGAGGTCCTCTCGGTCTGTCTTTGCTTGCCGCATGAGCTGCTGAATCATTGGCGCCAGCAGGGCGCTGTGCTGACGGCCGGCGTCCAGCGACCACTCGGCCCGCAGCGCCCGCCCGTCATGCAGGGCGATGCTGAGGATTTGCGTCGCGCTATCGATTGCCAAGAGCATTGAAGTCCCGCTTCAGCTGGCGGCCAAGTCGCGCCGCAGGGCGTCCAGGAGCGCCGCGTGGCGCGGCCCCCGCGCGCGGAAAACGAGCTCACGTTTGTCGTCGTTCAGCCACTCGATATCTATCCAGAGATGCGCCGGCGGCAGAAGGTCGCCGACGCGCTCGGGCCACTCCATGATGACGATATACGCGCTATCGAGCAAGTCGTCCAACCCCAATGTATCGGCGTCGGCCGTGCCGCCGATGCGATAAAGATCGATATGCGCGAGCTGGCCATCGTCCCGGGCGCGCCGGTGCTGATGGACCAGGTTGTATGTTGGGCTGGTCAATGGCGGGACCGCGCCCCAGCCGGCCCCAATGCCGCGGCTGAAGACCGTTTTGCCCGCGCCCAGCGCGCCCGAAAGACAGACGACAGCGCCAGGCGGAAGCCGACGCCCAAGCGCAGCGCCGATGGTCTCGGTGTTTGCTGCCGAAGCGCTAATCAAGCACAATATGCGCGAGTCGCGCAGGGCGGCTGTCTGCATCTCGGGCACTTGCGGAGTCTCCACGGGACTGATTTGTGTCGTCTCGTTAGGATTATACTCATTCGCGGCGGAAAATCGGCGGCGCGGTTTCGCCGGCAAAAGTCCAGACTCGCTGACTCGGGCGTGCCAAGGCTCCCCCTACAGCGATCTGACAATATAGGAGATTGCGCGGCATCTGCGCATCGGCGCGCTTTTGCGGGCGGCGCGATTGGGCTATACTCGCCCTATGACGAATGGACTTTTGAAGGTCGACCAAGGCGTATGATTCAGCGCGATCGCAGCCAAGCGCTTGACGAGACCTTGCGCCGCCTGGGCCTGGTGGCGGAAGGCGTCAAGACCTGTGTGGTGCTCAATGACGACGGCTTCCCGATTGCCGCCTACACCGCGAGCGGATCGCCAGAGCGCGATGATGATCCCTTGAACGCGGCGCAGGTGGCGGCGGTCGCGGCGCGCTTGACCGGGCAGGCGGAGCGCACGCTGGGGCGTCTGGCGCAAGGCGACATGGGGCGCCTGGTGCTGGAGGGCGAGCATGGGACGCTGCTCAATTGCCCGGCCGGAGACGCGACGCTGGCGCTGGTCATCGAGAAGGGCGCGAGCATGGGGCATGTCATGTTCGCCGCGCAGAAGGCGGCGGCGGAAATCGAGTCGATCCTCGCCCGCGGCTAAGAAACTTCGGCAAAGGCCGGGTGGAACTGGACGTGCCCGCCGACGCCGTCCGGCACGGACTCGCGCAGAAGCGCCACCATGAAATGTTCATGCGCGCCGCCCGGCTCGACGTAGTCCGAAGTGAAGCCGAGGGGCTGGGCCGGCTGAAAGCCGAAGCGCGGATAGTAGCGCGGGCTGCCCACCAGGAATAGCAGTTCGTAGTCCAAAGCTCGCATCGCCCGCAAGCCGGCGCGCACCAAAGCGGAGCCGATGCCTTGGCGCTGCAAGGGCGGCGAGACGGCGATGGGACCCAGCGCGGGGAAGCGGCGGACACTGGCGCCGTCCGTGACGGTGACCAGGCTGTAAGCGGCGTGCCCCACAATCACGCCTTTGATTTCGGCGACCTGCGACAGAATCAGCGCATCGGCGGCGCGCAGCAGATCGACCAGGCGCGCTTCGGCGTCCGTGTCAAAGGCGGCCGCCTCTATTGCGAATATCGGCCGGTGGTCGTCGGGCCGCTCGCGGCGAATGTCCAAGTTCATGATCGGCTCTCTTCCCGTCAGGCGCGTTTGCCTTATGGCCTTGAATCGTGCAGAATATCCGCAGCGCCAAGAATCCGCCACCGTCTGAATGCCAAGAACACCAAGCAAGGAAGCGCGCATGACCGAGCCCAAGTTCCTTTATCTCATCACCACCGGCCACCGCAGCGGAAAACCGCACGAAATCGAGATTTGGTTCGTTGAACACCAAGGCCGCTATTATATCATCTCCGAAAAGCGCGAGGCGGCGCACTGGGTTCGGAATATCCGCGCGGATGCCGCGATTCGCTATCGCCTGGGCGATACGATGAGCGAGGATGCCAGGTGGCTCGCGGGCAGCGGCTCGGTTTCCACCGATGACGATTTGATCGCCGCGGTGAAAGCCAAGATGGATGCCAAACACGGCTGGAGTAAGGGCCTGGTGGTCGAGATCGCGCCGCTAGCCTGAGTTGCAATCCGCCGGCTCAGCTCGCCGGTTCGAGCCAACTCGCATGCGCGTCGCCATCGGCGATCCAGCCGCGGCTGCCGTCGCTGAGTTGGGCGCGCCACCAGCGAAATTCCTCATCACAAACCGGACCGCCAACGAGCGCGAGCGTGTCGCCCGGCGCCGGCTGAAAAATGACGGTGGCGGCGGTCTCGGGCACGGCGTAAACCTTCGCGCTGATTTGCGCGACCAGCGCGCGTCCGCCGACTTGCAGGTCAGTGGGCAGTAAGCCGGGGCAGCTGGTATCGATCGAGAAGCTCGGCGCCGGCCCCGGCGCAGACTCCGTCAGATAGAAGATGCTGGCGGCGTAATTGCCGCGCTCCTGGCTGCCGATCCAGACATCGTACAAGCCGGATAAAGCATAGCCGAAGCTGATGGCGGGGTCGGCGCCCGCGCTGCAATGCCAGCGGCCATCGGCGCCGTTGACCAGCAGGGTCATGGCGGCCGGGCTGTATACGCCAATGCGCAGATCGGCCAGGTCTTCGCTGAGGTAGACGCTGTAGTCCGGCGCTTCGGAGACATAACCGCGGCAGGCCGGGTCAGCGAGAAATTCCGCGGCGTCGCTGCGTCCTCCGCCCAGAATCTGCACGGCATAGGGTGATGGCTGGAAGCCGCGCGCCAGCGAAATCTCGCCGTAGAGCGGGTCGCGGGCCGGGTCAGGACCGGTAGCGGTTGTCGGCAGCGATTCGGGTCCCGATTCCGCCAGGTAGAGGACGGCGTCGTCAAAGGTCTCGGCGGCGTAACTGCCGATCCAGATTTGATAGCGGCCGGGCGCCGGCTTGTGGTAGACCAGCGCCGGGTTCAGACCGTTGGTATCGTCGTTGCAGGACCAGCTGCCGTTGGGCAAGTTGATGATTAGCGTGGTGTCTTCCGCGGCGGCGATGAGAAAGGTGATTCGCGCGAACCCGGCCGCCAAATCGACGACGACATCGGGATCGGCGGCGGCGTAGCCCAGGCAATTGTCGCCGAGCGCCAGCGGTTTTACGGCGATGTCGCCACCGCTGGCGACATCAATCGTTAGGGGGCTTGGCTGAAAGCCCGGCGCCAGCGCCTGCCGCCCGTAGCGCGCTTCGCCGCCGGTATTAAGGCTGACTTGCGCCAGGCCGGCCGGCGCGCAAATCAGCAGGACAATCGAAACCACGATAGCGCGGTGGAACATGCTGGCGCGTCGGCTCCCATGATAGATCTGTGGCAGACGAATACCGCCATTCGGATGCCTCCATTATAGCGCCAACGCGGTCGCCGCACGCTCTTCGCGCGAAAAAAATCCCCCTCGCTGGGAGGGGGATTCTGATGCGTGTTGATCTGCGGCTCGGCTATACCCCGCGCTCACGCGCGAGAGAGGCGATGCTGAGTTCCTCTTCGGGCGGCGTGATTTCGCTGGATGCCAGCGCCGGACTTTCGGTATCATCGCTTTGCCAGTCGCAGTCGCCATCGCCTTCCGACAGCCAGGCGGCGATCCAGCCTTCGTTGCTTACGACGCTGGTTTCGGCGTCGTCGGCTTCGGCTGTGGCTTCAGTGAAGCGTACGCGATACCAGGATTCGGTGCGAGCGCTGGCTTGTACACTTGTGTGCTTCGGCACGACAGTGATTTTTTCGCCCCAGGGGTCATCGCGCAGGTTCAGGTTGTGCGCCGAAGACACGCTGCAATCCTCCAGGTTCACGGCGGAGCTGGCGTCGTCGTTGGTCGCGTCGATGAAGGCTTGCGCCAGCGCGTCACTGGCTGGCGAGGGGCCGGAACCCTTCACCAGCACAACCTGGCCGGCGCGGTTCATGGCGCCGCAGGTGTAGCCGTCGCGGGCATCAGTCGCCAGCTCGGTGACCTTTCGCGGCGAAGTGGCGGCGTCGACAAAGACGATGGCGCCCGATTGCGGGAAACAGACTTCGTAGTTCTGGCTGGCTTGGCCCCAGACGTTGACGACATCCAGGATACCGCGGTCAACGACCGATTGTACGCCGACTGCATAGTGGTCGAAGCGCTCAAATATGATGCCGCTGTTCAAGCCGAGCTCGGCCGTGACCTTGACGCTGCCCAGCGGCAGTTTGCTAGTCTGGATCTCGCGCCGGCGGAAGTTTCCGTAGTCGCGCAAGCCATCGCCGGAATCGCCGTCGGAATCTTTGATGGGCTTGCATGACCAGAATAAGGCGCCTCTGGGGCTTACACGCATATTGTCGATACCGGTGCGCCTGATGCAGCTGCGAATGGCCGCGTCCCGGTCCCAGTCGTCGACTGCTCCGTATTTGCCAAAGTTAATCCACCAATCACTCCGGCGTGTGCAGCTGCTGTCTGCGAAGAAGTTGTACGAGCCCCGTATGTATCCGCCCGACATTTTGATGTATTGACCGGGGCCATAGGCGCGGCAACGTCCTTGCGCCTGGGCGCCTGGCGCAGCTGCCAGCAGCAGCGTCAGCAGCGCCGCCAGCAGAATCAGTAAGCTGAGGCGCTCGGGATCAATGCGCAAGCCGCCCCCTCGCAAAAGCCGCCGCTGCAGGTTCATGGTCAACTTTCCTGGCAGGGCAAAAGACCGCAGGGACTGGAAGGGACGCGGACGAATGCGCTGGCTGGGACGTATGCCCGGCCGCGCCTCCAGGCCGCCGCCTCCCGCCTGGATCGGGTCAATTGATCGATCGCGATTCATTTGTCGTCTTTCCTTTCCTGGGTGCAGCTTTGCCGGAATGCTGGTTGAAGTTGTCATCGATTCTTCGGCGTCCGCTCGGCCACGCCCAGCTCATGTTGCAATGGAAGTCATTATTTCGTTGGGCATCCGAACAATCAAACGCGCTGCCGGGCGCGAAAGGTCGATTTACGGCCCTGACTCCGCCGCCTGCGCGCTGGCCGAATCGTCGCTGAAATGCGCTGTCGGCGATTGCGGAAAAATCGGGAAAGCTAGATAAGTCGTGGCTTGTAGTAGAGTAAGTATTGTTACATACAAATAGGTGTGTAGCTTGTTTGGCATGGCGCAGCGGCGCGGATTCTCGCTCCGACATGGCGGCGAGAACGCATATCAGCCATACAGTGGTCGTTGGTTTGGCGTCGGCTGGCCTATGCGCTCATGCCTTGGAATTGCGTAATCGGCGGAAGTCGCTGCTCGGGCGTCAGGCGCCGGTGACAGGCGCGGCATAACTGGCCCGCTGCGAAATCAGCGGCCGGACGGCGTGTTCGGGATCGGCGCCGGCGCAGCCGCAGCGTGGCCGACGGCGTGACCATGCAGCGCATCAGCCGAATCGCGATGCCGGGCGCGTCATTTTGTCCGGCTTAATCAAGTGCGAGGTCTCTTGCCGCGCGACGCCCGCAATGGCGTCCGTCGAAACCAGAGCGGGCGGCGCCTCGACCAGGACGGCTGCTCGCGGCGCTGTGGCGGCGCCCCGGCCGGCGCGCCTGTTTGCCGCGACTGGCAAAATCGTTTACTATCGAGGGCAGACCCCCGTCCAATCCGGGATTCAAGGTCCGCGACCATGCAGAAACGAATGATCGAGTTTGTCCGCGCGCTCCGCGCCGCCGGTATCCGCGTATCGCTGGCAGAGAGCCAGGACGCCATGTTCGCTGTCGACCACGGTGGCGTGCGCGATCAATCGACTTTCAAAAGTTCGATGAAGGCAGCGCTGGTCAAGAATCAGCGCGACCAACCAATCTTCGACTACTTCTTCCCGCTTTTTTTCAAGAACAACAAACCACCGCTGCAGAATATCCTGGAACAGCTTTCGCCGGAACAAGAGCAGCTATTGCAAGAGGCGCTGCAGTCGCTGATGGGCGACATGGACGCTTTGCGCGACCTCTTGCAGCGCCTGCTGGAAGGGCGCGAATTCAGCGACGAAGAACTGCGGCAGTTGGGCGAGTCTTCGGGCTTGGCGCAGGGCGACGAAATGTACATGCGCAACTGGTTTGAGCGGCGCATGAACCGCCAGGCCGGTCTGACGCAGTTGGAGCGCATGCTGGAGGACTTGCTGGAAGACCTCGCCATCATGGGCATGAGCGAGGAGGCGCTGGCGCAGGTGGAAGAAATGCTGCGGGAAAACTTGCAGGGCTTGTCCGAGCAGATCTCGCAGTATGTCGGTTCCACGCTGGCGGAGCAGATGGCCGAGCAGGAACCGCGTGAACGCCCCGACCTGCTTGATGTGCCCTTGCAGCGTCTCAGCAGCGGGGACATAGAAGACGTGCGCGACGAGGTGCGGCGGCTGGCGGCGCGGTTGCGGACGCGGGCGGCGCTGCGGCAGAAGCGCGCCAAATCGGGCCAGTTCGACCCGCGCAAGACCATCCGCAAGAATATGCGCTATGGCGGCGTACCGATGGACGTGCAATTCCGCAAGCGCCACAAGAAACCCAGCCTGGTCCTCATCTGCGACTTGAGCACCTCGATGCGTTACGCGGTCGAATTCTTGTTGACGCTGGTGTATGAACTCAGCGATCAGGTGCGGCGCACACACAGCTTCATCTTCATCCATGATCTCGTCGATGTCAGCACGACGCTGGCGGAGTTGCCGCCGCGCGAAGCCGTCGCCCGCGTCATGGCGGAGAATCCGCCCGGCTATTACAGCACCGACCTGGGCGCCAGCCTGGCCAGCTTTCAGAAGGAACACCTGCATCTGATCGATAGCCGAAGCACCGTCATCTTCTTCGGAGACGGGCGCAACAATTACAATGACCCGCGCCTCGATATCGCGCGCGAAATGCAGCGCAAGAGCAAGCGGTTGTTCTGGTTTTGCCCCGAGCCGCGCCGGCAATGGGGCAGCGGCGACAGCGATATGTGGGAATACAGCATGTACGCGGACCGCGTCTTCATGGTCAACAACTTGCGTCAGCTGGCCGATGCGGTCGATCGCATCCTGGCGGAGGGCTAGGGCAGACGCCGCCGCGAGTCATTGTGCGTCGCTAAGTCTGGCGATTGTCTGCTATGATCAATGTATGCGTACCCAGCCGGGAGCGATGCATGTGAACAGCGAACCTATCCGAAACCTGGAAGATTTGCGGCAGTGGCGCGAGCAGATCTTGACGCTGGCGCGACGGCATCGCGTGCTTCAGGTTTCTGTATTCGGTTCGGTGGCGCGCGGGGATACGCACGCTAACAGCGATGTCGATCTGCTGGTTGATTTCGAGCAGGGCTACAGATTGACCGACCATATCCGGCTGCTTCAAGGTTTGAAGGAACTGCTGAATTGCAAGGTAGATGTTGTAGATCGCCGCGCCTTGCGACCTGAATTTCGCGATTTCGTTCTTGCGGAAGTCCAGCCGTTGTGAGCAGACACGCGCTTCCATACTTGAATGATATTCTGAATCGTATCCACCGGATCGAACGCTACACGGCTAGCGGATATGACGCCTTCGAGCAGTCTGAAATGATGCAGGATGCGGTCATTCGCAGTTTTGAGGTTATTGGCGAAGCGGTCAAACGCTTGGACGAATCGGTGATTGCGCAACAGCCTCACATACTTTGGAGCGATTACGCGAGTTTTCGCGATGTTCTGATTCACCAGTATGACCGAATTGTACTGGACTTGGTATGGCAGTTTTAGCAGGAAGATTTGCCAGCGCTCAAAGCCGCGGTTGAGGCTATTCTCGCTTCACTGGACGCATCCGATTCAGTCTCCTGACCTTTGCAGAGTTGACGAGAAGCGGCCGATTAACCCGGCGCCGGCGGCCAGGACCAGCAATGTGATACACTTGTTGGCGAAGGCAAGTCTAGAGTTGATGACAGTCTCATGGCTGAAGCACAGACAGTCCGCACGCTTGAAGATATCCGCAAGCTCCGCCCGCAGATCATGGCGCTGGCCCGCCAGTGCCGCGCGCGCGAGGTATCGGTATTCGGCTCGATCGTGCGCGGGGAGCTGCGCGCGGACAGCGATATCGATTTCCTGGTCGATTTTGATGAGGAGAGATATACACTGCTTGACATTGCCAGCATGATAAATGGACTAGAGGACTTGCTCCGCTGCAAAGTTGATGTGGTCCCGCGAAGTGCACTGCGGAAAGAGCTGAAGCCTTATGTTTTCAAGGAAGCGCAGCCCTTGTGACGCGAAGCCAGCGCCTCTATTGCAGCGACATTCTTGAGCGCATTCAGCGCATAGAAGCCAGTACCGCGGCTGGCCACCAGACATTTCTGGTGTCGCCCGAGAGTCAGGACGCGGTAATCTACAGCTTCCTGATTATCGGCGAAGCGATAAAACACTTAGACGCAAATCTTATGGCTCAGCATCCGCAAATTAACTGGAGTGGTTTTGCTCGCTTTCGGGACTTTCTAATTCATCAGTATCACAATACCGAGATTCACGTCGCCTGGCGGGCGGCGCATGAAGATGTACCGGCCCTCAAAGCCGCGGTTGAGGCAATGCTCGCGTCCTTGGACGAATCTAGCGCCGACGCTTGACTTCTGACCGGGCGAGCGGACGACGGGCAAACTCGCTCTATTTCAAATCCCGCCGGTGCCAGTCATCGCTGAACAGGTTGAAGTCAGTCTCCCGCTGCGGAAACTCGGCGATGACGGCTTCATCAATGTCGACGCCCAGTCCGCTCTTGGTCGGCAGATCGAAATAGCCGTCCACCACTTCCGGTACGCCGATGCCGGCCGCCTTGACCGGCGGATCCGCAAAGTCGTTGAAGTATTCCTGGATCTTGAAGTTGGGCGTGCTCGCCGCGACCGCCAGCGACGCCATCGTTGAGCAGGGGCCGCCGACATTGTGCGGCGCGACCAGCACATAATACATCTCGGCTGTGCCGGCCAGTTTCTTCATATTCATGATGCCGCCGAAATGCGTGATGTCCGTCTGGATGATGTCAGCCGCGCCCAGCTCGAAGAGTTCGCGGTACTCGTAAGGAGTATGGATGCGCTCGCCGGTCGCCACCGGAATGCCCAGCCCCAGCGCCACCTCGCGCACATCGCGAAGCGCGCGCAGATTCTCCGGCGGCACCGGTTCCTCCACCCAGGCCGGGCGGAACTCGGCCAGGTCGCGGATGATTTCGACAGCGGTTACAGGGTTGAAGCGGCCGTGCATCTCGATCAGCAATTCGACATCGGGGCCGACGGCATCGTAAACCGCCTCCACCAGCGAGACCGACAGCAGCTTTTCCTCGCGCGTGAACTCGTAGAAGCCACTGCCGAAGGGGTCGAACTTCAGCGCGCGATAGCCTTTGTCGGTGACTTCTTTGGCCGCTTCGTGCCAGGCTTCCGGCGTGCGCTCGACGCGGTACCAGCCATTGGCGTAAGCTTTGATCTTGTCGCGCATGGCCCCGCCCAGCAGCCGATACACCGGCTGGTCGAGCGCTTTGCCGATGATATCCCAGCAGGCGATCTCGAGCAGGGCGATACCGGTCATGGCGATTTCGCCGGCGCGGCCATAGGTCTCGCGCAGCATGCGGTAGCACATCGACTCGGTGTTGAAGGGGTCCTGGCCCAGGGCGAAGTCGGGCACGGTTTCGTTGAGGTAGCCGACCACGGGCCCGACGCCGCCTACGGGGCGCGCCTCCGCCCAGCCGACAAGGCCCTCGTCCGTCTCGACCTTGACGAAGAGCAGATTGCGCCAGGGCGTGCCCATGACCATTGTGCTGACATTGCTGATTTTCATGAACCCCCCTCGCTCCCCCCATCAGGATGGGGGGAAGATAGCGTCTTAAGTACTCGAGTTGGCCAAGTGTTGCGCGATTGTATTCAAAACTGTGTCCGTATCATAGATAACCTGTTCGTTGCTAAATCGCAACACGGATAATCCCAGCGATTCTAGGAAGAGCGTTCGCCGGCAATCGTATTCCTCCGCCTCGTTCGTGTCGTGGCTGGAACCGTCCACCTATACGACCAGTTGCGCCTGACGGCAATAGAAATCAACGATAAAGCGATTGGCTGCTGACGACGGAGTCTGAGACCCCGCATCTGCTTGCCTCGCAGGCGTTGCCACAGCACCTCTTCAGCGCGCGTAGGCTGCTTGCGAATGGCAAGCGCCCTAGACTTGATCTCGCCGTATACCGCGCCGTCAGTATGTGTTGACGCAAATTTCTTTCGTCCGGACAAGGGATTCGCCTCGCTCGCTTACCTAGCCTCCCCCCGACCTGGCGGGGGAACTACGGGGGGTTAAACCACCGGTATCCCCAAGTCATCCGCGCCGGCCGCGCCCATGACCGCGTCGCCGGCGTAGCGCTCGATGATGTTCATCACCAGCGCGGCGCGATGCACGCGTTCCCGCGATTGCTTGACCGCCAGGTCTTCAATATGCAGCCCGCTGGGATAAATATTGGCTGCGTTGCGCAAGCCGAGCTTGACGTAGATCGGCGCCGCCACGCGAATCATCTCCGGTACTTCGTAGTGACGCAGGAAACCGCCGAAGTCGTCCGGCGCCTCGACATAGACATCGAGCGGAATATCGATGGCCGCGCGGATCGCCGCCAGCTGCGGCAGCGTCAGATCGGTCGGCGTGTTGTACGTCCCCGCGCCCAGGTCCTCGAGCAGCTTGACCGAGATCGGATTGGCCGCGCCCATCTGCACCGAGATTTTGACGACCAGATCGGCGGGCAAATCGCCGGCTTTCTTCATCTCATTCACCAGCCAGAGTTGCCCTTCATCAGCGACCAGGACGGAGCGCAAGCCCAGGGCGCAGCCGCGGATGATGTCTTCGGTGGCGTAGACGACTTCGTCCATGCCGCGCAGCCGCGCGCCGAGATTCTTTCCGGCGCTGGCGCGCACTTGGGCGCTTGTGCCCCAGGCGGCGCGCGGCCCCACGAACAGGCTGACCTCGATGCCGGCTTCCGCGCCCAACCGGCACATCTCGCGGATCTCGGCGTCGGTCAGCATCCAGATGCCGCTGCCCTGCGAAACGCGGTGGATGGTCACGCCGAGGCGCTCGGCTTCTTCGAGCACGGCTGCCAGCGCGCGCGGGCCCTCGGTGCTGGGGATTTCGATGCGATACTGCGCGCCGTCGGGGAAGCGCTTCGCTGAGGCCGGCAGGTTGTAGAGCTCGCCGGGCGGGTAGTTGTTACGTCGCAAGAAGTCGCGTATTGATTGCATCACCAATCCTTAACCTACCTACTACCGTGAAGAAGTATAGCGACTCCGCCTGCAAATCCAAATGAAGTGGTCAGGTCGCAAACGATTTTGCCAGTTGCTGCGTCTCAATCGGGGCAGGTCATTCTTAGCGCTCGCGATTATTTGTCAACTCGGCCATTATCCGTTTACAATTGCACCGCTAGCTGGAATCAGGAGTTACGCGTAAATGGCTCAGAAACGCCCCAACGTCATCGTCTTCTTCACCGACCAGCAGCGCTGGGACACCACCGGCGTCCACGGCAATCCGCTGGATTTGACGCCCAACTTCGACCGGCTTGCCCGCGCCGGCACGGACGTCCATTACTCCATCACCTGCCAGCCGGTCTGCGGGCCGGCGCGCGCGTGCCTGCAAACGGGCATGTACGCCACCGAAACCGGCTGCTACCGCAATGGCATCGCCCTGCCGCGCGATAGCCGCACGCTGGCGCATTATTTCAGCGACGCCGGCTATGACACCGCCTACATCGGCAAGTGGCACCTTTCGGATGAGGCGCATGGCCCGGTGTCGCCCGAGCAGCGCGGCGGCTACGATTACTGGCTGGCGTCCAATTTGCTGGAGTTCACCTCGGACGCATACGATATGGTGATGTACGACGGCGATGGCGCGGCGCGGAAGTTGCCCGGCTACCGCGTCGATGCCCAGACCGACGCCATGATCGGCTACGTCAATGATCATCAAGAGCGTCCGTTCTTCTTGTTTTCGTCTTTCATCGAGCCGCACCATCAGAACCATCGCGATGATTATCCGCCGCCGGTCGGTTACCTGGAACGCTATCGCGCGCGCTGGATGCCGCCGGACCTGGCGGCCCTGGGCGGCTCGAGTCATCAGCACATGGCCGGCTATCTGGGCATGATCAAGCGGCTGGACGAGGCGCTGGGCCGGCTGGTTGACGCGCTGATAAGCCTCGATATGCTCGAGGATACCATCATCCTCTTCACTTCCGATCACGGCTGCCACTTCAAGACGCGCAACGCCGAGTACAAGCGCTCCTGCCACGATGCCTCCGTGCGCGTGCCGACCATGTTACATGGCGGGCCTTTCACCGGCGGCGGGCGCCTGTCGCAGATGGTCAGTTTGCTGGATCTGCCGCCGACCCTGCTGGACGCGGTCGGCATTCCCGTGCCGGAGCGCATGAGCGGTCGCTCTATCCTGCCGCTGCTGACAGACGCCGACGCCGACTGGCCGGACGAGGTCTTCATCCAGATCAGCGAATCGCAGGTTGGCCGGGCGATCCGCAGCCGGCGCTGGAAATACGCCGCAGTGGCGCCGCATAAAGACGGCTGGGACGACATAAACAGTGATATCTATCACGAGACGGAACTCTACGATCTGCTGGCCGACCCCAACGAACTGCACAATCGCGCCGGCTGCGAATCGCATCGCGGCATCGCCGATGTGCTGCGCTCGCGTCTGATACGGCGGATGGTCGAAGCGGGCGAGGACGAGCCCATCATTGAGCCGGCGCCGGTCCAGGCGTGCGCGGGCCAGCTAAGCGTCGAATTGGAAGAGGGTTGGCTGTAACTCCCTTATCCCTCTGTCCACGCGCCGCGCCAAGTGGTAGGGGCTACCCAGCGGGTCGCCCGCCGGAAAGGCGAGTGTCGGGCGCATTTCTGGAGCCTCGACAGCCCAGCCTGCGCAGTCAGCCATTTGCAGGCTGAATGAAACTGGGAGAGATATACGAACTGCAAGGAGAGGGAAAATGAACTTCAAAGGAATCGGTTGCTCTGTGCCACTGGGATCGTCTCCGAAAGAATTGACGGAGAACTTGCAGGCGCTGATTGATTGCGGGTATGACTTTGTCGAAGTGTTGCCCGATCTCTGGCGATTGTGGGTTGGCGGTCGCACTAATCAGCGCCGTCTGAAGCAATTGGTCGCTGTGCTGGACCAGTTCCGCGACCGACTAGGCTATACCCTGCATTTGCCGCTTGAGACGAACTTGTTTGACGTCGCCGATCTGGACTATCATCAAGCGCTGCTGCGGGCTGGTCTTGATGTGGGGAAAGCTATCGGCGCGACGGCAATGGCTTATCACGCCGGCTTCCGCCTCAAGCCGCCGGCTGGCACGTCAAAGCCAATGCAGGAGTTGATGGCGCGCGAACGCGACATCCTGTTGAGTTACGCGGACGAGGTCGCCAGCTGGGGCGGGAACATCAGCATTGAATCACATGGCTGGTTCGAATATGCCAGTTACACGTCGTTCCCGGATATGCTCGCGAAGTTTGTTGAAGATATTAACCATCCCGGGGTTGGGCTGTGCATCGATTTTGGGCATACGTTTCTGTCATCGCAATGGCACGGTTTTGACTTCATAGAGGGTATAAAGCGCATGGCGCCGTTGACCACACATTTTCATGTTCAAGACAATATGGGCATCCCGGCCTACGCGGGCCGTACGAGTTACGCCCTGGGTCGAGGGGATTTGCATTTGGCGCCGGGTGAAGGCGTTGTGCCATTTGATGCGGTGTTCAGCGCGATCGACTTCCCCCAAAGGCCGATATTCATGCTAGAGGTTATACCCTATGACCTGGATGACGGCGGGCCCGCTCGCTGCTTTGCCGAGGCCAAACGCTTGGCCGGGCTGCGCTAAACCCCCTCGGTCCCTCAGCCGGGACCTGAGGACAGGACTGTTTTTTTCTACCCCATCCCCGGCCCTTCCCCATTGAAATGGGGAAGGGTGACTTCACAAATAACATCAAAGTGTATGACGAATCTACACAGTTTACACTACTTTTTGACAATCTTTTTTAGAGCGCTCCCCCTCCCGGGCTTGCCGGATGCTCGCCATAGAGATGGCGAGCCCGGGCCGGGGGGGGGGGGGTTTACCCTGGGGGGGGGCACAAAAGAAAC
>VXLV01000008.1 GCA_009841405.1 Chloroflexota bacterium
TCCCCGAAGCGTCAGGGAGGGGGCTTAACCAAGGAACAACCCATGAAAAACCGGCTTTATTACGGCGACAACTTGGAGATTTTGCGCAACCGCGAGTACTTCCCGGATGAGTGCGTCGACCTCATCTACCTTGACCCGCCCTTCAACAGCAACCGCAATTACAACGTGCTCTTCAAGTCGGAGAGCGGCGCGGACAGCGAAGCGCAGATCACGGCTTTCGAGGACACCTGGCATTGGGGCGAGACGGCGGAGGCGACATACGACGACATCATCGTCAACGCGCCGCACAAGGTGGCGACGGCGATAGAAGCGCTGATGAACCTGATCGAGCGCAACCAGATGATGGCTTACCTGGTGATGATGACGGCGCGGCTGGTGGAGCTGCACCGGGTATTGAAGCCGACCGGGAGTTTGTATCTGCATTGCGATCCGACCGCGAGCCATTATTTGAAGATTGTGCTGGATGCGATTTTTGGCGCTCTGAATTACAAGAATGAGATTATTTGGAAACGCACATCCGCTCACAGTGACGCGAAACGCTTCGGTAAGATACATGACATCGTTCTCTATTATTCGAAAACCGATGCGCCCGCTTGGAATACGGTTATGCAGGCGCATGACGAGGATTACGTCGAACAGTACTATCGCTACAGCGACGAAGACGGACGCAGGTGGATGTCTGGTGATTTGAGCGCAGCAGGTCTCTCGGGCGGCGGATACGAATATGAATGGAACGGCGTGGTCAGAATATGGCGATGCCCGATTGAAACAATGCAACGTCTTGATGAAGAGAACCGCATCTACTATACGAGGAATGGAATCGCTCGAATAAAGAGATACCTGGATGAATCTGAGGGAAGACCAGCGAATGATTTGTGGACCGACATAGAGGCATTGCGCTCATGGCATACCGAGAAGCTAGGCTACCCGACGCAGAAACCGGAAGCGCTGCTGGAGCGCATCATCCGCGCCTCTTCGGACGAAGGCGATGTGGTGCTCGATCCCTTCTGCGGCTGCGGCACGGCCATCGCGGCGGCGCACAAGCTGGGCCGCAAGTGGATCGGCATCGACATCACGCACCTCAGCATCGCGCTGCAGAAGTACCGCCTGCAAGATATGTTCGAGTTGGTCTCGGGCGCGGATTACGCGGTTATCGGCGAGCCGGCGACGGTCGATGGCGCGCGCGAGCTGGCGCGGGATTCCGCCAACGAGGGGCGCTATCAATTCGAGTGGTGGGCGCTGTCGCTGCTGCGGGCGAAGCCGGTGGGCGGCACGGCGGGGTCGCGGCGGGGCAAGAAGGGCGCCGACCAGGGCATTGACGGCGTCATCAACTTTTTCGATGAAGACGACAAAGGCAAGAAGAAGCCGCAGAAGGCGGTCG
Organism: Chloroflexota bacterium; assembly: GCA_009841405.1. Classification (GTDB taxonomy): domain Bacteria; phylum Chloroflexota; class Anaerolineae; order Aggregatilineales; family Phototrophicaceae; genus UBA6055. Next base: position 1,382 of record VXLV01000008.1, read on the forward strand.
CGCAGGTGAAGTCGGGCAAGGTCAAGGCGGGGGATATCCGCGATTTGAAGGGCACGGTCGAGCGCGAGGGCGCGGCTATCGGCGTGTTTATTACGCTGGAGCCGCCGACGCAGGCGATGGTGAAGGAGGCGCTGGCGGCGGGCTGGTATGAGTCGCCGGCTTGGGGGAAGCGGTATCGGCGCGTGCAGATATTGACGATTGGGGATCTGTTTGATGGCGCGGGGGTGGATATGCCGCCGCAGCATGGGACGCTTGCGCGGGCGAGTAGGTGGCGGCGTGGGAGTGTGAGTGAGGACGGGGAGAGTCAGCGGGATTTGATCTAATTCACCACAGAGGCACAGAGGCGCAGAGGAAAACACAATGGACAGCCAGGCACTTGGGATTGTTGCGACAATCGTAATTAACAGCGTTGCAATTGCTTGGACTATACGTGAAACTTTCGTTCGTCATGGTCAAACGAAAGAATTGCAAGAGTCAAACGCCAGGCTTCAAAACGAAGTACATCGCTTGTCTGTTCATCTAAATCAGGAAATCGTTCGTCTGAACAGACTCAACGATCTTACAACAGATCTGTATCGCAGAATAGCGAGAGAAAACTACCGTTTTGGTATATTATTTCCGGGCCAAAGAAAAGGAAAAACTGGGGGAATTGCTACCGACAGCCTCATAAATGAGCTCTCTGATTGTCTCTCCGTACTTGAAGGCTCAATTGCGGAAATGAAGGCCATAGCGAAGGTTATCGGCGACGCTGAATTACTGTCTTTAATAGACGAGTTTAGGCTTGGCGTGCCCAATTTTGACACAGACGAGTCCATGGAACAGTGGCTCAATCGCCAAAACGAATTCGGCAGACGAGCAACCGCAGTTCACGAAAAAGTTTACAAACTGCTTCAAGCAGCTACGGAAGCTGCCTGAATCTGATTTGATCGGAATCAAGCCTCTGTGAGCTCCGTGCGTCAGTGGTGAAACCTCCGCGAACAGACATTTTGCGTAAGCGTGTGCCGTATGGTATGCTCAGAATAATTCGGCGAGAGCCAGCGTTTTGACGCATGAGAGGAGCGCCCAGCATGACCACGCCTAAGCCAACGCCGGCCACGCCCGTTGCCAGCCAGCGCGAAGAAACCGAACTCGAACCACTAACAGAGGCCCAGCGCGAATTCATGGACGACTTGCGCGTCAGCCTGATTCAGATGAAGAACGGTGACGTGATGCCGGCCCTTGAAGCCTTGCGCGAGATCGAGCGTGAGATCGAACTGGAAGAAAATGGAAGTCGTCCTGACGCCTAAGTTCCGATCTGCTGCCAAGAAGTTACGACGCCGCTATCGCAATGTCACGCACGATTTTACCGGCCTGGTTCACGATTTGCGGGATGGCCACAAGCCCGGCGACAGGCTTCAGGATGTTGGCGGGGCGGAAGTCTACAAAGTGCGATTGCAAAACACTTCCGCTAGGTTGAGCAAGCGCGATGGCTTTCGAGTCGTCTACCACGTTGGCGAGGTGGCAATTACGCTGCTGGTGATATGCCAGAAGCCGCGCTGCGCCGATGTTCAGCCCGTGCGAATCCGGCAGTTGATGAATGAGCTAGGCTTGACGTAGCCATCTAGTCTCTCTGGCCTCTGTGGTGAATAGGAAACGGGCGACCTGGTGAGTCGCCCCTACAGTTTTTCTCTGTGCTCTCTGTGCCTCTGTGATGAAATGAAACGGGCGAGCCAGTGTCTCGCCCCTACGGCATTCGACATCCCCCGGCGGATTAGGCACTTAGCCCCGCCCTAGCCCCAGCAATCACCGACTTCACCGCCTCGCGATCCCGCGCGAAGAGCAGCCCGGCGCTGACCTCGAAGGCCAGCTCGTCCGGCAGCGCGGTGACTTCGAAGGGGCGCGTCTGCTCGGGTTTGCCTTCAGCAGGCAGCCGGTTGAGCGCGAAACGCTCCCATTGGGCGAGTTCGTTTTCAATCGCCGATTTTTGGCTGGTGGGCGGGCGACCCATCGGGTCGCCCCTACCCCCGATGGGCCGGGGGGGGCGGGTGAGACGGGGATGAATATAAAAAAAAAAAAAGACCACCACAAAAAATCACAAAAA
>VXLV01000098.1 GCA_009841405.1 Chloroflexota bacterium
GTCATGGGGGGAGTTTAGCGCGGGTGGGGTGTGCGTGGCAATTGAGATTGTGGCCATAGGAATCCTCCAGCTAACTGGTTGACGAATCTGGAGTATAATCCTTCCTCATGTCAATACAGTACTTCGGATTACAGAAGCCGGTCTTTGCTCGAAACGGACGGGAGATTCCACAACCCAATCCGTTAGTTTTGGAGAAGTTTCGGCAGACTGAAGAACTAGTGCGCATACAGACCGTAGAGCTAGTAGATGACTTGCTGCGTAAGGGTAAAACGGAGCTTCATATTCGGTCGGTTTCTGCGCATCTGTATGACTGTGTAGGTATGATATTTGCGAACCGTAGAGCATGGATAGACATTGATTACGTCGACCAGATTCTATCCAGTGACGGGTATAGGCCGGTGGAGAAAGAGGATTTGGTCGTCGGAGATGTTGTCGTTTATACTCTGGACAAGAGGCGGGTACATGTCGCAGTTGTTACATGTGTGCTCCCAGACTTAGGGAAAATCCCAAATACACGCGTACTGAGCAAATGGGGCAAACACGGCGAAGTAGAACATCGAATGGAAGATGTCCCGTACTACTTGGGCAAGCCTAGTGAATACTGGAGTGAAAGAGTTCCTCATGAAATTGGACAGCTATTTCGAGGAAATTGAGAAACTATCATTTCAGATACAGTTTTCAGTGCTAAGTGGCCTGAGTAGCGTGGAGTATGCCCTGTCACGAGACGAGACTGTCAGAGGTCTTCTGAGCTTGCTTGAGATTGAATCAGACCTTGCTAAAGATGTCTGTCGACGCATAAGGGACTTACTTCCCCGTGTGTCACACGAAACCAAACTCTCGTACGACGAGAGTATCGTTGCGTATCTCTACTGTCTGAACAAGGTAGATCTGCTGTTGGCGTATCGAGCGAGCACACTCATTTGGAATACTGAGGGTTTGCTTTGGTCTCGGTGGAAGGCTTTCAAGATCATTCAGCTTGTACAGCAGGTTGAGCAAAGCCTTGACGTTTCGTCGGTGGACAGCGTAAGCAGTACGCGTAGAACCGCAGAAGACAACGAATCCATTTACAGCCGCAGTCTAGCAACAAAATCAGCGGTAACCATGGCTGCAAATCCTGACATGATTGGTTCATTTGCGGTTGAAATCTCAACGGCGGCGCAGGGGGAAACGTGAGACATATCTGGTCGGTCTTGTGTCGTTACGCCATTGAAGACAGGGACAGCAACAACTTCAGCTTGATAGAAACACTGAGCCAAGTGTCCTTCAAGGGCGATATTCCGCCTGAACGTCCCATAGGCTTGCCGATCAGTTTTCACATTGTTTCACAATGGCGTCGTGGAAATGACCAGGACCGCTGCGACTATCCCGTGCAAATGCGTGTTATTGCGCCCGGGGATGTTGAGCTTGACTCCGATGAATTGACCGCAAAACTCAGCGCATATGACACTTGCACGACAGTTTTTTCATCAGGTTCCTTTCGATACACTGAAAACGGGCTTTACGAATTCGAGATTTCCTATCGTCTGGGCGAGCGGTGGATAGCTGTGACACGGATACCTCTTAACGTAATTCACGATCCAGCGGAACCTGAAGAACAAGAGAGCGAGCCCACTGAGTAGGCTCGCTCGCATCCTTAATCTAAACTCCAGAGCAACTTAAGCCCCGGTGACAGCGCCGTCGTTGGCTTGGGAGACCTGGCGGGCGTATTTAGCCATGACGCCTTTGGCGTAGTTCGGCGCGGGCGCGGACCAGTTCGCCCGCCGCGTGGCCAGCTCGGCGTCGCTGAGGTCGACATGCAGCAGGCGCTGCGATACGTCGATGGTGATCATGTCGCCTTCTTGCAGCAGCGCGATCGGCCCGCCGACGGCCGCTTCGGGCGCGGTGTGCCCGATCATCAAGCCGCGCGTGCCGCCGCTGAAGCGCCCGTCGGTGATCAGCCCGACCTCGCCGCCCAGCCCCTGGCCGTAGAGCGCGGCGGTGATTTGCAGCATCTCGCGCATGCCGGGCCCGCCGACTGGGCCCTCGTAGCGGATTATGAGCACATCGCCTTGGACGATTTGGCGGTTGGAGACGGCTTCGAAGGCGTCCTCTTCGGTGTCGAAGACGCGCGCCGGGCCGGTCAGCGGGGGCGGCGTGTCTTTGAGCTTGACGACCGCGCCATCGGGCGCGAGGTTGCCTATGAGCACGACCAGGCCGCCGCGCTCGCTGATGGCGTTGTCGAGGTCGCGGACGACGGCTTGGCCGGGCGTCTCCACGGCGTCGGCGCAGGCTTCGGCGAGCGTCTGCCCGGTGACGGTGGGCGTATCGCCGACCATGTAACCGCCGTCAATCAGCCGGTTGACCAGGATGGGCACGCCGCCGGCTTTGAATAGGTCAAGCGCCACATATTGCCCGGTGGGGCGCATATCGCCGATGATGGGCGTGCGGCGGCTGATGGCTTCGATGTCGTCCAGGGTGAAGTTGATGCCGGCTTCGCGGGCGAAGGCCAGGCAGTGCAGGATGCTGTTGGTGCTACCGGCGGTCGCGGCTGAGGCGGCCAGCGCGTTTTCAAGCGAGCGCCGCGTCACGAGGTCGGCGGGTCGGATGTCGCGCTCGAGGATATCGAGCATCATCTCGCCGGCCTGATAGGACACGGTCCCTTTCTCCGGGTCTTCGGCGGGCACATCCCCCATGCCCATGGGGCAGATGCCGATGATTTCGCTAATCATGGCCATGGTATTGGCGGTGAATTGGCCGCCGCAAGCGCCCGGCCCGGGGCAGGCGACATTCTCGACCGCCATCAGCTCGTCATAGCTGATTTGCCCGGCCTGGAATTGCCCCAGCGCTTCGAAGACATTGACCAGGTCGATATCGCGGCCGTTGTGCACGCCGGGGTAGATGGTGCCGCCGTAGAGCATCAGCGAGGGCAGGTTGAGGCGGATCAGCGCCATGATCGTGCCTGGAATCGTCTTGTCGCAGGCGGAGAGCGCCACCACGCCATCGAGCATATTCGACATGGCGACCAGCTCGATGCTGTCGGCGATGACCTCGCGGCTGATGAGCGAGCCCTTCATGCCCTCGGTGCCCATGGTGATGCCGTCCGAGATGCTGACGGTGTTGAACTCGAAGGGCGTGCCGCCGGCGGCGCGGATGCCGCGCTTGACGTCAACCGCGAGCTTGCGCAGGTGGAAGTTGCAGGGGCCGATCTCGGTCCAGGTGTTGGCGACGCCGATGAGGGGTTTGGCCAGGTCGTCATCGCTGTAGCCGACGGCTTTGAGCATGGCGCGGGCGCCGGCGCGTTCGGCGCCGTGGACGAGGGTTCGGCTGCGCTGGTTGAGCTGGGCGCGGACGCCGTTGGTGGTGGACATGTGGGGCTCCTTGGGTTGGTGGCTGGTGATTGGGCGTATTGTAGCGCAGGTGGCTGGGA
>VXLV01000094.1 GCA_009841405.1 Chloroflexota bacterium
ATTCTGGAGTTGACGCGCCAGGATGTACGCAAGCGGAATGATCAGGCTGCTGAGCAAGATATTGACCGCGAGAATGGCGGCGGGCTGCATCCTGAGCAGCGCAATCAGCAGCGGAAAGAGCGGCGGGCGCAGCAGATACAGGTCGTTGGTGAAGGCCAGGTCGCCGCGCAAGATGTCGGCCGCGCCTTGGCGATATAATTCGTAGTCGCCGCCGTGATAGATTACAAGCGACGGTTCGTAGATTGTGATGGCGTAGCCAATTCGCAGGGCCAGTCCGACAAGGACGATTGCCGCGATTGCGAGACGTCTCATCGTTGCTAGTCCGATAAGAAACACGTCTGTTTATTATAGCGACGATGAGGCGTAAAATGTTTTTATGTTTCATAATGTCAGCCGCGAGCCGCCGTGAAGGGCGCGCTGTTGTCGCTTGGCTGCGGCAGGCTCATGTGGCTGCGCCAGCGGGGCAGGCTGGGCAAGCTGGGCGCGTCCAGCGGCAGGGCGCGCACGCCGGTCGCGCGCAGGGTGGTCACGGACTCGTCCCGCTCGACCACGCCTTTGAACCACAGGAAGCGCTCCCCGCGGATGATCTTGCGCGTCTGCTGATAGAGGTCGGGGAAGACGACCACGTTGATCAATTCGAATTCATCTTCGAGCGTGATGAAGCGGATTTCTTTGGCGGTCTCGGGCGCTTGAATGATGACGACCATGCCGGCCGTCTCAACGACGGCGCCTTTGCGCGCGCGCATCATCTGCTTGCTGTGCAGGATGCGCCGCTCGTCGCACCACTGGCGGAAGTACTGCATGGGATGATGCTGAGTGGATAGACCGGCCGCGGCGAACTCCATATTCAGCCGCTCCATCGCGGTCGGCTCAGGCAGTTGCGCGCTCGGCGCGTCCAGCCGCAGGGGCAGGCGCCCGCGCGTTTTATGTAGCACGCCGGCATCCCAGAGCAGTTGATGGCGGGAGTTGTGCCAGCGGTCGAGCGCGCCGGCTTGAATCAGGCGCTCAATCAGCCGCAGGGGCAGCTTGACCCGCCCGATGAAATCAGCCAGATCGGCGAAGGGAGCGCGCGCCCGCTCGGCCAGCAGCGGGTCCAGCCGGTGGCTCTTCAGCCCTTTGACGTAGCTCAGCCCGATGCGGATGGCGCCGTCCTGGACCGCGCAATCGGCGGCGCTGCGGTTGATATCCGGCGGCAGTACGCTGATGCCGTTGCGCATGGCGTCGTAGACGAGGGTGCTGGGCGACCAGAAGCCCATCGGCTGGTGATTGAGGATGGCGGCGTAAAAGATGGCCGGGTGATGCAGCTTGAACCAGGCCGACTGGTAAGTCAGCACGGCGAAGCTGGCGGCGTGGCTCTTGGCGAAGGAATAAGCGCCGAAACCGCGCAGCTGCTCGAATATCGTTTGCGCGACCTCTTCGTCCACGCCATTTTTGAGCGCGCCCTCCATGAAGACGACTTCGAGCTGGTCGAGCATTTGAAAGGCGTATTTGCTGCCGAGGGCGCGGCGCAGCATCTCGCCCTGGCCGTGGCTGAAGCCGGCGATATCGTGCGCCACTTTCAGCACTTGCTCCTGCCAGAGGATGACGCCCAGGGTCTCTGCCAGCGCCGGTTTGAGGCGCTCGTCGAGGTAGGTCACTTCTTCGACGCCGCGCCGCCGCCGCAGGTAGGGGTGGACCATATTGCCCATGATGGGGCCGGGGCGGATCAAGCTGATGGCGATGACGAGGTCGATGAACGCGCGCGGTTTCAGGCGCGGCAGGGTGTTCATCTGGGCGCGGCTTTCGCATTGGAAGACGCCGAAGGTCTTGGCTTCGGTGATCATCTGATAGACGCGCGGATCATCAAAGGGGATGCTCTCGGCGTCGATGCCAGTGCGCTCGACCATTTCGCTAATGGCCGCCAGCATGCGCAGGCCGAGTACGTCGATTTTGATGATGCCGGCGTCTTCCAGGGCTTCCTTGTCCCATTGCACGACCGTGCGGTCGGGCATGGTCGCCGGCTCGGTGGGCAGGCGGCGCGAGAGCGGCACATCGGAGATGATCTCGCCGCCGTTGTGGATGCCGATATGGCGGACATTGCCCAACAGGCGCTCGCAGACATCAAAGAAGGCTTCCAGATGCGGCGGGGTATGCTGGCCGCGTTCTTCCCAGTGGTCGCGCAAGATGGGATGCATGGCGGGGCTGAAGCCCCAGGCTTTGGCGACATCGCGGATGACGCTGCGGTAGCGGTAGGTGACGAAGGTGCAAGCCATGGCCGCGTGCGTGCGTCCATATTTCTCGTAGAGGTACTGGATGACTTCTTCGCGGGTTTCGGCGTCGAAGTCCATGTCGATATCGGGCGTCATGCGCCGCTCTTCCGAGAGAAAACGCTCGAAGACGAGGCGGTGCTCGATGGGGTCGATGGGCGCGATCTTGAGCAGATAAGCCACGACAGAATTGGCGGCCGAGCCGCGCCCCTGGCAGCGAATGCCCCGCTCGCAGGCGAAGCGCACGATATCCCAGACGACCAGGAAATAATTGGCCAGGCCGATGCCCTTGATGATGTCCAGTTCATGCGCCAGGCGCGCTTCCATGTGGGGGCGGTAGCGCCCCGAGCCGCGGCAGAGCCCGCTGAGGAAGGTCTGCGCGGTCATGCCGGCGGGCACGGGATATTCGGGCAGCGCCTGCAATTGAGAGGGCAGCTGATAGCGGCAGGCGGCCGCGATGCGCCGGGTGTTGCTCAAGGCGCGCGGATACTGTGAGAAGAGCGCCGCCATCGCCGCGGCTGATTTCAGGTGGCGCTGCCCATTGGGGAAGAGGTGGGCGGCAACGGCGCTCAAGGGGCGGTTGTGGCGGATGGCGGTCACGACATCAGCCAGAGGCTTCTCGGCGCTGGTGGGATAGTGGACGTGGTTGGTCGCGACAACATCCAGCTTGAGCGACTCGGCCAGGTCGACCAGGGTGGCGACGCGCTGCTCGTCGTAAGGGCGCCGGTGATGGTGCAGTTCGATGAAGAAGGCGCCTTCGTCGAACATAGCCGCATACCGCTGCGCGACTTGCCGGGCGGCATCCATGCCGGCGCTTTCGAGGGCGCGCGCCACCTCGCCCTCGCGTCCGCCGGAGAGGGCGATGAGCCCGGCCGTGCGCCCTTCAAGCTGCTCGAAATGCAGCAGGCCCTCGCCCTTTGGCGCTTGATGCTGGGCTTGGGTGATCAGCCAGCAGAGGTTCTCCCAGCCCGTTTCGTCGGCGACGAGGAGGGTGAGGGCGGCTTTCCCCTCACCATCGATCTTACCCCTCCCCCCAACCCCAGCCTTTAGCGCAGACTGTAGGGGCGAGACTTGTCTCGCCCCTACAGTC
>VXLV01000028.1 GCA_009841405.1 Chloroflexota bacterium
AAGTCAGGGAGGGGAGCAAAAGACTGCGCGATGTAAAGTATTTTGAGTGGGCAGAGGCATTGCCTCGCGAATGTAGTCAGGCTAAGGCTACACCGCCGCCGGCTCATGCTGCCCGGACTGGATTGCCAGCTCCGAGCCGTCCGCCGAAACGCCTACATTAACGTGATCTCCGTCGACAATGCTGCCGTCGATCAGCGCCAGCGCCAGCCGATCTTGCAGTTGACGCTGGATTGCGCGCTTGAGCGGGCGCGCGCCGAATACGGGGTCCCAGCCCGATTCCGCCAGCAGCGCCTTGGCTGCGGCGCTCAGCTCCAGCGTGATCTGCCGCTCGCTCAGCAGTCGCTCCAGATTGCCTAGCTGCAAGTCGACGATGCGCATGATATGTTCGCGCGTCAGGCTGTGGAAGACGATGACTTCGTCCAGCCGGTTGAGAAACTCGGGGCGAAAATGCCGATCAAGCTCGTTCATGACAGCGCCGCGCTGGGCGGCGGCATCGGCAAAGGCGCCACCCTGTTTGATGAGGTCGCTGCCGACATTGCTCGTCATGATGATGACGCAGTTGTTGAAGTGGACCGTGCGCCCCTGGCCGTCAGTCAACCGGCCGTCGTCGAAGACTTGCAGGAAGACGTTGAAGACATCCGGGTGCGCCTTTTCGATCTCGTCAAAGAGCACGACGCTGTAGGGGCGGCGGCGCAGGGCTTCGGTCAGCTGGCCGCCTTCTTCAAATCCGACATAACCCGGCGGCGCGCCGATCAAGCGGGCGATGCTGTGTTTTTCGCCGTATTCGCTCATGTCGACGCGCGCCATGGCGCTGTCGTCGTCAAAGAGAAACTGTGCCAGCGAGCGCGCGGTCTCGGTCTTGCCGACGCCAGTCGGGCCCAGAAAGAGGAAAGTCCCCACTGGCCGACTGGGATCCTGCAAGCCGGCGCGGCTGCGGCGCACGGCGGCCGAAATTGCGGCGATGGCTTCGTCCTGGCCAACCACGCGCTCGTGCAGCCGCTGCTCCATCTGCAAGAGTTTTTCGATCTCGCCTTCCAACATGCGCGCCACCGGTATGCCGGTCCAGCGGCTGACGATGGCGGCGATTTCGTCGGCGTCCACTTCTTCCTTGAGCATCAGCGGGCTGTCCTGCCGTGTCGCTTCGAGCGCGGCTTCGCTGTCTCTTAGCGCGCGCTCAAGCTCGGGCAGTACGCCGTACTTCAGTCGCGCGGCTGTTTCCAGATCGCTTTGGCGCTCGGCCTGTTCGAGCTGTATGCGCGCCTCGTCGATGCGCGTCTTGATATCCGAAATGCGCTGGATGGCGTCTTTCTCGACTTGCCAAGCCGCTAGCAAACTGTCGAGCGCTTCCTGGGCATCGGCCAATTCAAGCTCCAGATCATCCAACCGCCGCCGGGAGCCGTCGTCCTTTTCCAGGCGCAGCGCCTCGCGCTCGATCTCCAACTGCATCAGCTGGCGCTCTATCTTGTCCAGCTGCTCCGGCTTGCTGTCGATTTCCATTTTCAAGTGGGCGGCCGCTTCGTCGATGAGATCAATCGCTTTGTCGGGCAACTGGCGATCGGGCAGGTAACGATTGCTGAGCGCCGCCGCCGCGATCACGGCGCTGTCCTGGATGCGCACGCCATGATGGACTTCGTAGCGCTCTTTTAAGCCGCGCAATATGCTGATCGTGTCATCGACGCTGGGCTCGTCAACGAAGATCGGCTGAAAGCGCCGTTCCAGGGCGGCGTCCTTCTCGATGTTCTGCCGGTACTCGTCCAGCGTGGTCGCGCCGATCATACGCAATTCCCCGCGCGCCAACATCGGCTTGAGCATATTGCCCGCATCCATCGAACCCTCGGCTTTGCCGGCGCCGACGATATTGTGCAGCTCGTCGACGAAGAGAATGATCTCGCCCTGGCTGTCGGCGATTTCTTTGAGCACAGCTTGCAGGCGCTCCTCGAATTCGCCGCGGAACTTGCTGCCAGCGACCAGCGCCGCCAGGTCCAGCGCGATTATTGTTTTGTCCGTCAGCCCGTCGGGCACATCGCCGTTGACCAGCCGCTGCGCCAGGCCTTCGGCGATAGCGGTCTTGCCCACGCCGGCCTCGCCGATCAGAACGGGATTGTTTTTCGTGCGCCGGCTGATGACGTGGATCAGACGCCGAATCTCTTCGTCGCGGCCGATGACGGGGTCGAGCCGACCCTGGCGCGCGTCGGCCGTCAGGTCGCGCCCGAATTTGCTCAGACTCTCGTAGGTCGATTCCGGATCTTGACCGGTCACGCGTTGGCGTCCGCGGATGGCTTGCAGCGCTTCCAGGATGTCGTCATAGGCGATGCCATTGCGGCCCAGGATGGCGCCCGTCGACTGGTCCTGGGAAAGGGCCAGCAGCAGATGCTCGCTGCTCGTGTATTCGTCGCGCATCTTGCCGGCTTCGGCTTCGGCGCGCGCGAAGACGTCCAGGCTGGCGCGGCCGATTGGCAGGCCGGCGGCGGGCTGGGCCGTGCGCGGCAGCTTGCCAAGCTCGGCTTCGAGTTCTTGACGAAGCGCCGACGGATGCGCGCCGATCTTCTGGACGATGCGCGGCGCCAAACCCTCGTCTTGCTCCATCAATCCGAGCAAGAGGTGCGGAGGTTCGATGGCGGTGTGATGGCGCTCGGCGGCGCTGGCTTGCGCTTTGAGCACGGCCTGCTGCGCTTTATTCGTGTAACGTGCAAAGTCCATATCGGCTCCCGCTGGATTAGTCGGCATGCCTCAATTGTGACTGATGCATGTTGGAAGCGTGTATGCGGAATGTAAAATTAGTGTAGTCGGCAGCGGCTCGTTCTCAGGCTTGAGCGGAACGCAGTATGACGCCCGATCCGCTGATGCTGAACTGCGCGATACAAGCCGGAATGAGGGCGGTCTCGCCAACGCCCAGCGTAATCGATTCGGAATCATGGCTTTCCGCGTTGACCCGCAACGCGCCTTCAATGCAGGTCAACGCCTGGAAGCGGCCCTCGGTAGTCAGGGTCAGCGCGCCGTTCTCCAGCCGGTGGCGCCAGGTACGAAAATAATCGCCATCGACCAGCAGATCACCGCTTGGCCGACTGATGGCTGGCAGAGCGTCCAGATTGGCGACTTGCGCGCCTTTGTCGAGGTGCAGTTCGCGCGGCTGCCCGTCCAGGCCCAGGCGCCCCCAATCATAGAGACGGTAGGTGGTGTCGCTCGATTGCTGAATCTCGTAGACCAGGATGCCCGGTCCCAAGGCGTGAACAGTGTTGGCCGGGATGTAGAGTAGGTCGCCCCGGCTCACTTCGGCGAAAACCAGCAGCTCCTCCAGCCGGCCGCTCTGGATGGCAGCCGTCAGCTCTTGCCTGGTCGTGCCGGGCTGCAATCCGATGACGAGCCGGGCGCCGGGTTCGGCATGCAGCACGAGCCAGGCTTCGGTTTTGCCGCGCGGCTCGCCTTCGAGCGCCTTGGCTTGCGCGTCGTTTGGATGCGCCTGTACGGACAGCCAGTCAGCCGCGTCGATGAACTTCGCCAGCAGCGGCATGCCATTCGCGGGGTCGTTGCCGGCGCCGATGAGGTCCGCGCCGAATTGCCGCGTCAATTCCAGCAGGCTCTTGCCACGATGCCGGCCATTCGCGGCCAGCGCGCTGTCGTGCAGCTCCCAGGATTCGCCGTATGGCTGGGCAGTCGGCAAGCGCTTCCGCAGTTGCGTGGCGAGCCGGCGCCCGCCCCAGACCTTAACGTGCAAGGCGGATTCGAGCTTGAGCGGGTACAGCATGCGCGCTTCGTTCCTTTCGCGTAGGCCCGGCGGCATCGCGCCGTGATTGTCCTGTTACGATACGCCATTATGCTATAATGTGCTTGGCTCGGCAGCAACTTACTGTGTGTCGTGTTTGTATTTGCGTGGTGTACAACCCGAAGTTCACCCGATGATTGAACAGCCAACGCCACAAGATTACCTGGATGATATGCATGCTATCGGTATTCCGGGCTTGTTCCAGCCGCACCTCACCACCCGCGATCGAGCGGCCGGTATTCGCCGTGTCCGACAAGAATTGGGCCGCCTGCGCACCGAGCTGACCTTGCAGCGAGACAATCCCGGCGACGAATCGGAGGCGGCCGCCGCCATTGCCCGGAAGCGAGCCGCCGCGCCGCTCAATCTCTTGCTGCTGCTGCATGAGCAGCTGGTTGATGAAGTCAACGACCTGGAGCGCAGCCTGAGCAATGGCAAACCGCTGCCCTACAGCTTTGACTTTGGGCGCTACATCTTTGGCGACGCTAAAAGCGGCGAGTGGTTCATCGGCGGGCAAGCGCAACACGATGAATGGCAAAACATCCAGCAATTCAAACGCCGGCTGGATGCCCTGCGCGAACAGAGCCAGCCGTCGCGCGAGCAACTGGCTGGATTAATCGGCGAGCTCGACGCGTTGAACGTCACGCATGAAAAACTTCAGCAGAAGATCGACAATCGCGAGAAGCGAAGTTTTGTGCTGCGGCGCATCGGCATGCTGGTCATTCTGACGGCCGTGAGCGGCGGACTGAGCTACTACTATTTTGACACATTCCGCAATCTGAGCCTGGTGTCGCTGGGCTTGGCCGTGGTCTGCGCCGTGCTGATTCCCATCGTCATCGCCAACTGGAAAGATCCGCGCACGCGCACGGCGCGCAAGCAGCGGCGGCTGGCGCAGCAAATCCGCGAGCTCCAGCAGCAGGGCGCGGCTTTTCGCCAGAGTTATCAGCCGACGGAGCTACAGATAAAGGCGCTGGAAGTGCATTACAACCGTATGATGGACACTTGGGAATCCGCGCGCCTGGTGAAAAATCGGCTCGATTCGTTCATCGAAGAGGGTCAGCCGCTCCGCGAACGCGTCAACGCCATTCGCGCCGAGCTTGACGATTTGCGGGCGCAGCGCGAAAAGCTGCAAGCCAAGCTGGACCGCCGCCAAAAGCGCGGCGCTTTCTTCCGGCGCATGACCCTGCATGTGATGCTGGTCCTGGCCAGCGGCGCGCTCGGTTTCTATTTCAAGTACACGGGCGAGACCGACTATGGGTCGGTGTTGTACGGGCTGGGGGCTTTCTTCATCCTGCTTGTGCCGCTGGCGTACATCGACTGGAAGAATTACGACGGCAAGCTGGAATCGAAATTGCGGCAGGTGGAAACGCGCATGCGCCAATTGCAGACTGAAGGCAAGCAGGTGATGAAGCGCTACCACCCGATTGAGCTGCAGATCAAGACATTGATCGCACAGTACAAACGCACGCGCGCCGGCATCACAAATGTCGAAGACTCTTCGATGACGACTTAAGCCTCGGCCGGGTCAAAGCGATACAAGTCGCCGCCATAATCAATCACATACATTTCGCCCGCTTCGTCCTCGCCGAAGCTGCTGATTTCATAGCTGGTCTTCATTAGGGTGTTGGCGCGCCAGTTCAGGTCATGATCGCGCCACGCGCCCCACATCCAGCCCGTGCAAAAGTCGCCAAAGAGGTAGACCGCCTCCAGCTCCGGGATGGCCGCGCCGCGATAGACATTCCCGCCGGTCACTGAACAGCCCATTTTGCGGCCGTATTCGAATATCGGCGGCACGTGATTGGGCGCGCTGCCGCCGGCGAAAATGTGATTGCCCTCCCAGACATTCCAGCCATAATTCTCGCCGCCGGCGCTGTCGGCGGGCTGGAAATTGATCTCCTCCCAACGGTTCTGCCCGACATCGGCCATGTATAAATCGCCGGTCGCGCGGTCGAAGCTGAAGCGCCAGACATTGCGCAAGCCGTAAGCCCAAATGGCGTCATGCGCGTTGGCGACGCCGACAAAGGGATTGTCCGGCGGAATCGCGTAGCGCGGGTCGCTATCGACATCGATGCGCACGAGCGAGCCCAGGAGCAGCGCGCGATTCTGCCCGGCGCCCAGCGGGTCATTGGCGGAGCCGCCGTCGCCCAGCGCGATATAGAGATAGCTGTCGGGCCCGAACTCGATGTGGCCGCCGTTGTGATTCCCGTAGGGCTGCGCCAGGTGAAAGATGATTTCGCCGCTGCCGCCGGCGGCCAGGTCCGGGTTGTCCGCCGAGACCTGATAGCGCGCGACGACTGTGCTGCCGTTTCTGTCCGTATAGTTGACGTAGAAGGTCCCGTTGATCGCGTAAAGCGGGTGGAATGCCAGACCCAGCAAGCCCTGCTCGGTAAAGCCGCTGCCGAGGGCCGAGCGCGAGATAATCGGCGACAGGTCCAGGAAGGGCTGTGGAAAGCGCTCGCCGTCTCTCAGGATCCAGATCTTGCCGCTTTGCTCAACCAGAAACAGCCGGTTAGAGCCATCGCCGGCGTGCGTCACGAATAACGGACGGTTGAATCCGCCGGCGACAAGCGTCAGCTTGAAGCCGTCCGCCGACGGCGCCGCGTCGCGGCTGATGGCGATTTCCGCGTCCTGGGCCATGCCGATGCCGATCGCGAGAAACAACAAGGTGATTACTAGAAGTCGAATCGCGGTCACAGGTTTCTGCCTCCCTGCCAGATGCGCTGTCTTGGGCGGCGGCTGGTAATTTGAACCACCGCGCTCGTTATCGATCATGCTATTGGGCGCGCGCAGGTTGCGCTTTTGCGAGCCGCGCGAGCAAGGTGTAATTGTTGGCGCGCTCGGGCGCGTCAATCCGTTCGTCGCCGTGGATTTGCCGCAAACATTGCGCGAGGTGCGATTCGATGTCCAATTGACTGCGCGTTCGCGATTTGAGCCAGCTTTCCCCCCAGATTTCAGCGGCGACGCTGATGCAATGCAATTCCGGCTCCGACAGTTCCCCGTTCAAGCGCGCCGGCAGCAATTCATCGATGAGCTGCCAGCGCATGTCTTGCCACTTGCCGGCCGCGATGATAGCGCCGGCAAAGAGCGCGACATTGCGCCAGCGCGCGTAATCGTGGCAGAGCAGGGCGACGACATTCTCCGGGAATACCCAGCCTTCAGCGCTTTGCGGGCGCAGTTCCGCTGGCATCCGGCATTCGTCGTAGAATTCCAATAAGGCGCAAGCGGCCAGGTATTCCTGGATGGTCAGATGGGGAAAGCGGTAGAGATTGGGCGCGTCCGACACCAGGATGCCGTTGCGCGTGGCCAGGTACTCCAGCACGTCTTCGATGCCCGCGCCCAGGCCGCCGCCCATAGACTGCTGCTCGATCAGCTTGTCCAGCAGGCGCGCGCGCTGGATCAGCGTCGGATAGCGCTGGTAGCTGCGCTGCTCGGAGTGCAATTCGAAGGCGATCAACTTGAGGGCGGCGCGCATCCGCTCCAGGTTGATATTCGAGAGCTTTTCGTGCAACTTGTCGCCGGGCGAGGGGATATTCCAGCGATCGAGCAGCTCCACCGTGTGCTCGTACAGCTCGGCGCGCTTGTCGGGCAGTTGCCTGTAATCTTCGTGAATCATGGTCAGCAGCGCCAGCATCAGCGGCTGCCGGGCCAGCGGCCAGAGCGCCCGCGTCTCGCGTATGGTCTTGTTGAGATCGGCGGCCATCAGGGCGGCTTGCTTGGCGGCCATGGCGCGCCCGCCCAGCACACCGGGGCGATTCTCGGCGATATTGGCGTACCAGCGCTCGATGTATGTCGTGACTTGCTGCCAGGTAAAGGGCGCCAATTCGGCCGAAGCGAAGCGGTCCGAGAGCCGCCAGCGCGAATCGTAGCGATAGGCGTAGGTGCGGCTGGTCACGATGATGCGGCAGTTGGGGAAGCGATCAGCCCAATTCTCGATTATGCGCTGCAAGATGATGCGGTCGCTGTCGGCATAGACTTCGTCCAGGCCATCGAGCGCGAGCAAGCTGCCGTGCGTAGGTACGTCGGTCTGTGTCAGATAGGCTTCCAAATGCGGCGCCAGATTGCCGGTGGCTTGCTTAATGTAATTCAGCAGATGATTCGCCGAGCTTTCGCCGAGCGATTTCGGGAACAGCTCCGGGGTGTTGGCGAAGTCGCGCAGGCTAACGTAGATGGGCAAAATCGGCCCGTGAATCCAGGATGGCCCCAGCATTTCCAGCCCCTTGACCTTGCTCTGACGTTCCGCGCGCGGGTCGCAGGCGTAAGCCAGCGCGGTGACGATGAAGCGGCAGAGCGAACTTTTGCCGGTGCCGGCGGCGCCGGTAATCACGATCAGCGGATGGGCGGCGATCACCTCGAAAAGCGGTTCGCGCATGAAACCCATGTCCTTCTCGATCGCTTGATGGCGCCGGGCGTTCAGCTCCTCGACGCCGACGTTGTGGAATTGCCGTTGGTCGGTCCAGATATCGACCGGCGTATATAGCTGATGCAGGGCGGCCGACGTGTGATGCTGAGACGCCGGGTGGATGGTTGTCGTCGGGATGTCCCATTCTGTGCGGACGGCCGCCAGATATGCCTTCAGGGCCGACTTGTTGCCGTGGTAATGCTCGGCGACGATATTGACGTCCTGTCCGGCGAAAATGACGTGGCCGCCCGCGGATATTGAACCCGCCTGCACGCGCACAGCCGACGGATAATCGCGATATTCGCGCATGGTTTCGAGCAAGTTGCGCGCGAATTGAATGGCTTGCGCGCCCTGGCCCGCCGAGCCGTCGAGCCCGCCCGTGGCCACGATCAGCCAGTCAAGCCCGACGATTTCTTCGCGGTCCAGTTTTTCAGGCAAGAGTTCGTCGCGCGCCAATTCCTCCGCCGTGCGCGCATAGTTGCGATCGCGGTAGATTTCGGTCAAGCGCTTGCTCAGCGGACCGCAATAGCGATACTTTTTCAACAGCCGCCGCAGCAGGGTCAACTTGGTGGTCGGGTTGGGCATGACTGGCGTGAAGACCATCATCACCAGCTTCTGATAGGGTGACGCCAGCGTGGATTGGTCGGCCTGCTGTTTGAGCTGGCTCCAGTGCGACTGCACGGCGGCGCGCCAGGCGGCAGGCGTGGCGATCATGCGCTGTGCCGGCGTCGCTGCATCGGCTCTGGCGATCGCCCTCGGGTCTCGCGTTTGCAGCTCTTGGGTCATGGTTTCATCTCGGATTCGATGGCGTGAATCGCGCACGGGGCAGCCGGCGGGCGGCATCCGAATGTTTCAGATCTTCTTGCTGGGCCGGTGCCGCGAGATCGCTTCGTGGAAATTAATCGCCACTTCGCCCGCGCTGGCGAGTATCGCGCCGACCAGCGGTTGGTCGAAAAGCGTCAAGGCGGCCGCGGTCAACGCGGGAGAGAAGCGCAGCAGCGATTTTGCCGCCCGAATCAATATGCGCGGATTGGGGCGTTTGCTGGTGGTCAACTGCGCCTCAACGGTTTGCAGGTCGTGCATGGCCGTCTCGCGCGATTCTGCCGGCAGTTGGCGTTCCTTGTTGATCGTCCGCTCGACATCGCGGATGCACTGGATCATCATATCGAGTTCTTGCGGCGTCGTTTCCACGCCGCCGACGGTGACGGTCTGGTTGGTATGCTGGGCGACGTCGCCGCCCGTCTGCACCTTGACCTGCCCGTCGCGGCCAGCGAAAACGACATGGCCGGTCACGGAAAGACTGTCGATGTCGATATTGAGATCTGTCTGAAATGGATCTATTTTGCCCAGGCTGCGCTCGCTTGAATCCATCTCTATGTTCCCTTCGTAGTGCTGGTATCGACTCTTTAGCTTTTCGCGATTTGCTTACTATGTCAAGCCGACGAGTCGAATGCCGATTGACGAGTAGCGCACTCGCGGGTCCAGATAATAGCGGAACGAAGTCCGGGCGCGGTCGCAGGGGCTGACGTAGCTGCCGCCGGCGACCGCCCGCCGTCGGTCGCGGCCGTCTTCCGCCGCGGCGGCGGTATTCAGCGTCCATTCCCATACATTGCCAGCCATATCGTATACGCCGTAGGGGCTGGCGCCCTGATGATAGCGGTCGACCGGCGTCGTCGCCTTGAGCCCGGTTTCCAGCGTATTGCAATGCTCCTCGTTGTAGTCATCGCCCCAGGGGAAATAGCGGTCATCATCGCCCTGAGCGGCGCGCTGCCATTGGGCTACAGTCGGCAGGGCGACTTTCATCTTGAGCAAGCCGCCCAGCCAGTTGGCGAAGGCCATGGCTTCGTACCAGTTGACACTCTCGCGCGGATGCCGGTCCCCGCTGAAACCCGCTGCGGCAACGCTTTTGCCCAGTTTGAACCAGCGCTGCGCATGCTCCGAAAAGGTCCACCAGCGGGAGTTCTTGTAGCCGTCCTCGGCGCGGACAAAAATGTCGAATTGCGCGTTAGTTACGGGATACTTGCTCATGACGAAATTGTCCACCGGCACGGTCTTCTCGCCGAAGTCTTCATCCGCGCCGACGATACTGGAGACGGTGACCGTCCCGTGCGGGATGTCACACCATTGTAGCAGAGGCAGCACGTCTTTCGCGGAGAGTGGTTCGTCCGCGTCTGGCAGTCGCCTGGCCATGTCGATTTGGGCGGCGACCTGGAGCGAAGATTTCGAGGCGCCGTTCGGCTGATTCGGGACCGCCTGGCTGCTCGCGCGCGCCTCTGGTCGTCGGCTGGCGACCGGCGGCGGCGCTTCAACACGGGGCGGGCGCGGCGTCGGCTTGCTTTTGATGGCGCCGCCCGGGCGGCTGGTGGCCGGGTCCGTGGCCGCGGGCTCGCACAGCTCCCGCAAACCGCGCGGATCGTAGTCGCCGAATTCGCGCCGAAATTCTTCCAGCGCCTCGCAAGCCATTTGGCGTGTGCTCTCAAAGGCGAAAAGCGCCACGATATGCTGATACTCGCGGTCGACTTCGCGCGCCTGCTTGCGCTCCTTAAGCGCGGATTCGGCGATACGAAGCAGTCTGTCAATTTTGACGAAGCGCGACTGGTAGCCGCTGGCTTTGGCTTGCCGCAGCAGGCGCGCTGCCTGTCGATAGTCGCCCTTTTCGAGCGCGCGAACGGCATCGCTTATCGCATCGGGCGGGCTGGTCGATGGCTCCGCGCGGCTGCCCGCGGCCGCAGGTACTTCCACCGGCGCGGCCGCGCTCGTCTTCTGGCGCTCGACCATCAAGATGGCGTTCAAGAGCTGTGACACATTTTCGACCGTCAGTTTTTCGCTCAGGTCGACGTACTTCCAGTCGCGCATATTTTCGGGCAGGACAATGTTTCTCGTGATCATCACCGGGATGATATCGCGCTTAAGCCGCAGCGCCAGCTCCAGCTCGCGGCGGCAGGACTGCGATGTCACGGAGTCGGGCGAGAGCAGGTATAGAAAGACCTCGCACCATTCCAGCCGCCTCAGGATTTCCTGCCACCGTTCTTGTCCGGCGTGGAGGCCTTGGTCGTACCAGACATCGTGGGCGCGCAAGGTTTCGATGATGCGAATGCAGTAGGGTTTGTCCGCCCGCGCGTAACTGACGAAGACCTTCATGCGCTGGTCCGATTCTCGACGGCGGCCAGCGAATCAAGCGCGGCGCGGCTGAGGTCGCTGTCGAGGCGCCGCAACACCGCAATGGCCATGTCGCGCAGGGACGCGCCTTCCCATGAGGGCTGCTCGTCGTCATGGAGCAGCTGCCGCAAGATCGGCAAATCGCTCTCGGACATTTCGGGCGCCAGCTGTTCCATGGCGAAAGCGCGAATATGCAGGTAGCTGTCGCTGAGCGCGTATTCCAGCCAGGGGCGCGCCTCAGTCGGGCTGATGCGGACGATAGATTTCACCGCCGCCAAACGCACAAACTCATCCGGGTCGGCCTTCAAGACCTCGCCCAAAGGCTCGATCGCCGCAGCGTGCGCCAGTTCGCCCAGCGCTTCGGCGGCGGCTTCGCGAACGGATTTGTGGCTGCTCTCCAGGCGCGGCAGCAGGTCCGGCGCCGCGTCCGCAGCCCCCAGCTCGACCAGCGCGCGGATGCTCGCCACTTGCACGATCCAGCTTCGGTCGCTCAAGCATGTCTGCAGCTGCGGGATCGCCTGGGGATCGAGCAGCACGGCCAGGGCCTCCGCCGCCGCCCAGCGCACGCTCCAGTTTTCGTCCTCGAGCGCGGCGCAAAGTAATGGGCGGATTGCCGAATTGTCGCGGCCGCGCATATGCCGGGCGAACTTGCGCAGGAATTTCGCCGCCTTTTGCGTGCGGCCCCAGTCGTCATCCCTCAGCACGGCAAGTGTGCGCGCAACTTTTTCGGCGTCGCTGAATGTCGCGCCGCTCCTGCTCGGCTGCACAGAAACCTCGCGAGAATTGTCGCCGGGCGCGCCCGGCCCCGTGAGCTGGCGGAGGGCTACCCGCGCGCGCTGGCCGATAGCAGGCGCTCCTTGTCGCGGCTGCCGCAGATCGTCGACAAGCTGCAGAATCGCATCGGCGGCTTGCCGCTGGTTCGCGCCGGAGAGCACGGAAATGGCCGCGGCGACTAGGGTCGGATCGGCGCTATCCAGCAGCTCGATAAGCGCGTCAACACCAGCATTGGTCGAACCCTGCAGAAGACTGGTCACCGTCTCGACGACCTCAATATCCTCATGCGACAGCGCCGCGATCAGCGCCTTGCGAGCAATGTCATCTTCGAAGCGGGCCAGCGCCTCATAGGCGGCCAACTGGACGCGTCTGTCCTCGTCAGCCGTGGCGGCCAACAGGTGCGGCACGGCCTCAGCCGCGGCGAAGTCCGCCAAGCTGCTGAGTGCGCGAAGCCGCTCCTGCCAGTCGCCCCGCTTCAGTAGGTTGAGCAAGTCGGGCGGGATGGCGCCGGTCGTTGATTGCGCCGAGATCTCGTCGAAGACGCCCGGCCCGTAGAGCAACGCGTCCAGGCTGCTGCCGGCGATCACCGTCGGTTCCGGCGGGTCAAGCAGCGCCTGCTCAATGTCTCGCGCCAATTGTTGCAAGCCTTCGCGGTTGGGCAGGCGCGTTATCATTTGCGATACGCGCTCCCGCGAGCTGTCGGCGTCCCGAGCCGCGAGCAGCGCGGACTCCACTGAATCAGGCAGGTCAACCTGCTCGCCGACGATTTGCGCCAGGCCAAGGGCGATGTCACGCTCGTCGGCGTTGGCCGCGAAATCATAGAAGTTCTCGCTCAAGGTCAGGCGGCGCGAGTCGGCGAATGACAGCAAGCGACTGGTTACAGCCCGCTTGCGCCGCGCCAGGGCCGCGATGACCGTATCCCGATGCCAGGCGTTGCCTTGGGACCAGCGGAGCACGCGCACCAAAATCTCGGAGTAGGCGAAGTTCATCAGCGCCGACAAGACTTCCCCCAAGTCGTCGCGTTCGGCCCTTTCCAGATAATCCAATAGCAGGATGGCAGCGGGCAGATACTTCAATTCGCCAAAAGTCCAGAGCGCTTTGCGGCGCAGCGATTTGTCCTCGTATTGCGTCAGCCGCGCCAGGTACGCCAGCGTGTGCGGCAGGCTGAATTCCGACAGCTTTTCCGCAACAGTCGTCGCTTCGTCTCGTTCAATGTCAGAAAGCAGCTCGATGAATGAGACCGGCAGGTCCAGCGGCAGCGCGCAGATCTCACGCCAGAGCCATAACTGAACGGGATTGCTCTGTTGGCTGAGCTGAGCGATGAGCAGTTCAGCGGTCTGCAGCGGGTCGGGCAGCGTGGCTGCGGCCTCGCGAAAGGCGGTCTGAGCGGCGGGATTCTGCGCGCAGAAGCGAAGCAATTTCTCGACCAGCGTCGCCTGGCAGTCGGCATACTCTTGCGGATGCCGCCGCAGGCAGCGCGCCGCCAGGAGGGGGTCGATGCCGGCAATCTGCTGAACGACGCGCGCGCGCTGCTCGGGCGCGAGCGAGTCCACAACAATCAGCGCCAGTGGGTCCCATTTGCGCGCTATTCGGCCTTGATGAGCGTCGAATTCCGGCCGCGTCAGGTACTTGTTCAAGCCGTCCTTTTTCAGGTTTTCGGCGGCGAGGCCGTGCTGGATGGCTACAGACTCAAAGCGAATCTGGCCGCCGGCTTCGGCCAGCAGGCCGATGGCCAGCGCGTATTCGACTGCATGGCTGTCCGCTGTCTGTCTTTCGGCGGCCGATCGCGCGATAGTGCGGTGATTGCCCTGCAGCATCATCGACCAGGCCAGGCCCCGCAGCGATGACAGGACCATGTCGGCTGTCAGGGCGATGGCTCGGGGCGGGATGCGCTGGCTGCGCAGCTTGAGCGCGGCCGCGACCGGGTCGCTATGCCAGGCGTTGTACGCGAGCGCGCGATCCGCTGCCGCCAGCTCCACGCCAAGCGCCAAATGCGCCAGTTGGCTGTCTTGAACCAGCGCTTCTCTCTGGCGCAGGATTTGACGGAACCCGCTCTGCTGCTCGAGGGTCAGGAAGCCGGCCGCGAACTTCTGCGCCAGCTGCGCGTTCAGTGGCGTAAAGCGCAACGCCGGCAGGGCCGGATCTCCGCTGCCGGGCGCTTCGCCCAGCAGCACGAAGCGCTGATCGGGGCTGGCGTCAATCCAGTTGGCGAAATCAGCGGCGAATGCCGGACGGGATTCGCGGAGTGCCTGCCAATTCTCCAGGATGAAGAATGCGCGGTTGCCTTCAAGCCAGTGCCGCCAGTATGACAGCAGCGGCCATTGCGATTCAATGAAGGCGTCGACCGAGCGGCAATCCTCCGGCCAGAGTGACAAGTCAAGCCAGATAGGCAGGGCCGCCTGATCGTCGCGCCGCGCCTCGTGCGCTTGTTCCAGGGCGAGGAGCCTGGCGAAGGCGCTCTTGCCGCAGCCGCTCTCGCCCAGCAGCATGAATTGGGATTCGCTGCGGGCCCAGGCCAGCAGATTATCCTGCGAAAGTTCATTGCCAGACTTTACGCTGGCGAAGTCCCAGTGCTGCAAAAGTTCGGTGTGGATCAGCCGTGGACGAATATCGCTCGCGCCGCTTGCATCCGCGTTTCGCAGCGCCGCCCAGGCTGTCGGCGTCTTGGCGAAGACCAACTCCGACTGGTGAATGAAGCCGCGCAGGTAGTCCAGGCGCTCGCCGGTCCGCGGCGCGGTATCCGACTGCGGGATTTGGCTGAGCAGATTCTCGACGCTGCGCTCGTCCGGCTCGTCGAACCAACGCCGAAAGTCGACCCAGTCGTTGAAGGTGAATCCGCTGATATGGTTGGTGGAAAAGTCGCGCGCGATGACAGCAGTTACGGCGATGCCGCGGCGATGAAATTGCTCGAATTCCGCACGGCAAGCGGCCGACTGCAAGAAATCGTCAGACACCAGGGCGATTGCCCCAGTCGCCCGTTCACGGGCGGCGCGCGTTTCGCTCTCCCAGTCGGCGGTGGGGCGGATCTCGAGGCGGTCCAGCCAAATGTTGCGATAATAGCGGATCAACAAGCTCGATAGCCGAAATGCGAAATCGAGATCCAAATTGTGATAGGAAACGTAAATCAAGCTCTCGTTGATGACGGAAGCCCTCGCAGCGCATATTCGCCACTGTCTATCCATCGATTATACTCTTGGGCGGCATTCACGTTGCGAGATATGGGCGCAATTCCAGCGCCTGGCCCCGGTCCCGGAAGGCGCGGCCACTTGCGGCGGCAACAAGGTGATCGAGACAGGAATTCATGGATAGTTCGGGCATGTGGCGCGGCGCACTTTATGGCATCACCGCCGCGAGCATCTGGGGCAGCATGTACGTCATTTCGGACCTTGTCCTGCTGGTCGTGCCGCCCTTCACGTTGTTGACGCTGCGCATCGTGCTTGGGTTGGCGGTCCTGCTGCCGCTCAGCTTGCGGCGGGGTCACAGGCTGCCGGGCGGGCGCGTTCTGCGGAGTCTGTTGGCGGCTGGCGTCGTCGGGCTGGGCCTCAGCTTGGGCGCGCAATTTGTGGGCACGGACTTGTCCACTGCAGTCAACGGCGCGCTAGTCACCAGCGCGTCGCCGGCCTTCGTCATATTCTTCGCGGTGCTGCTGCTGCGCGAGCGGCTGACCGTTCAAGGCCTTGCAGCGATTGTCACCGCTTCGGCAGGCGTGCTCATCATTCTGGATCCGGCCTCTGCGGATTTCGCCTCGGATACTTTCGCCGGCGATGTCTCTCTGGCGGCGGCAGCCGTAACCTGGGGGCTTTATTCGGCGCTCGTGCGGCGCGCGTCGTTGCGCTACGCTGCGCCCGCGCTGATGGTTACGGTTGTGGCGCTGCTTGGCGGTCTCATCGTTTCGATTCCGGCTAGCCTCGTAGAGCTGTCGCAGCGGCCGGTCGGCCCGGTCACAACCGAGATCGCCCTGGGCACACTTTATCTGGGCCTTGTCTCGACCGCTTTTGCGCTGCTGCTTTGGAATCGCGCCTTCAGCCTGGTTCCCGCGACAATCGCGTCGCTGTTTTTCTTCGCTCAGCCGCTGGCCGGGGCGGTACTGGCGGCGCTGTTTCTGGGCCAGCGCATGACCGAGACCTTGTGGCTGGGCGGCGCCTTGATCGCGCTCGGCGTGCTGCTGTCGCTCTATCGTGGGCAGACTAAATCTTAAGTAGCGCCCTGGCTTCGCGCGCCATTTTCAGCAGTCGAAAGCGGCGCACTTCGGCGAACAATCGGGCGATCTCCTCGAGATCGTCCTGGTTATGGGTTTGCCGAACTTCGTCGGCCGCAGCGTCATTCGTGAGCTGGTCGATGTCTTGCTTGACGCCGGCAAGGCCGCGCAAGGTCATGCCACAGGTGTAGCCGATCCGCGCCAGGCGCTCTTCGCCGCGCCAGCCCGACTGCCGCAGCCCGAGCATGTAGCTTGCGAATGCCAGATCGTCCAAGTCAGACGCATATTCCGGCGTGTAGCCCTCGTAGTGCAAGCTGACCGCCACCAGCGACACCAGGTCTTCGCCGATTGCGCCGATGCCGGCCAGCGCCCAGTCCAGCAGGACCGCATCGTCACCGCGAAAGAGTACGTTGCGGCGAAAGGCGTCGTAATGGCAGAGTGTCTGCGGCAGGCTGCTCAAGGCGGTGGCGAAGCGCTTGCGGTCGCGCCAAATAGATTCGATCTCGGCTTTTGCGTCAAGCGGCAGCGTCAAGCGCGCCAGAGGATGCGCCAGCGCTTCGTCCAGCCTGTTAAGGCGATCCGCCAGGCCGGGCAGCAGCGAGGCGTGCCAGCTCTGCGAGAGCCAGGCGGGCGCCGGCTGCGGCGCCCCCGCCAGCCAGGCGCCGTTGAAGCGGCCAAGGCGCTCGGCGACATCGGCGAAGTCCTCAAGCGACCAGGCGCCCTTGCTATCCGCGATGTCCTCCATCCAGATCCAGCAGGCGTCGTCGTGCTCTTCCAGGGCAAAGATACGCGGCGGGACAAATGAATCGCGCGGCATGTCAGCCAGCATGCCCGATCGATAGAACTCGAATTCGCGCTTCCAGTAGTAGGGAGAATCTTCGGTTTCGCCGGCACGGTGATAGAGCAGCTTCAAGACCAGGCTGCAGCGGCGGTCGTCTACGGATGATACGCGCAGGCGGTAAAGGGCGGTGCCGCCGACGGCGCTGCCAAAGCCGCCCTGAATCGGCTCGCATTGCCACTCTTGCGCTTCAAAGCTCATGTCGCCGCTCGCTTGGCGCGCAAGCTGGCGCACGTAAGACCTGGGCAACTCCAGAGGGTTGAGTGATCCGCCGACCTTAAGCGAACTTGATGGCATGGGCTTAGTCGATGCCGAGATAGGTCTTCTGCACGGTTTCGTTTTCGCGCAGGTTGGCGGCGGTGTCGCTGATGGCGACTTCGCCGCTCTGCAAGACGTAGCCGCGGTCAGCGATTTGCAGGGCCATGTGCGCGTTCTGCTCAACCAGCAAGATCGTAACGCCTTCGTTGGCGATGCGCTGGACGGTGTCAAATACGCCGTCGACCAGGACCGGCGCCAGGCCCATTGACGGTTCGTCCAGCAGCAGCAGGCGCGGTTTGGCCATCAAGGCGCGCGCGATCGCCAGCATCTGCTGCTCGCCGCCGCTAAGCGTGCCCGCTACTTGCCGCTTGCGCTCCTCCAGCCGCGGGAAGAGCTCGTAGGCCCCTTTCAGGTCGTCTTTGACGCCGGCGTCCCGCCGCGTGAAAGCGCCCATATCGAGGTTTTCTTCGACGGTCAATTTGGCGAAAACGCCGCGTCCCTCGGGCACCATGGAGATGCCTTTGCCCACCAGGGTGTCGGCGCGGGCGGCCGAGATGTCCTCGCCATCATAGAGGACGCTGCCATCGCGCGGCGCCATCAAGCCGCAGATGGTCCGCAAGGTGGTGGTTTTCCCGGCGCCATTGGAGCCGATCAGCGCGATAATCTCGCCGGAATCTACCTCGAAGGACACGCCCTTAAGCGCGTGGATATTGCCGTAATAGGTGTGAATGTCGTTGACTTCGAGAAGCGCCATGAGAGCAGTCCCTTGGTCGATATTCCTTACATTAGGCGCTGGTCGCCTCGGCCGCGCCTCGCCCAAGATAAGCCTCGATGACATCGGGATTGGTTTGTATCTCGGCCGGCAGTCCTTCGGCGATTTTGCGCCCGTAATCGAGCACGGTGATGTGCTCGGAAATATCCATCACCACGCGCATATCGTGTTCGATCAATACCACGGTGATGCTGAGCTCGTCGCGCAGGCGGCGTATAAAATCAGTGGTTTCGATCGTCTCGCGCGGATTCATGCCTGCTGTCGGCTCGTCCAGCAGAATGAGCTTGGGTTTGCTGGCGAGGGCGCGCCCGATCTCCAAGCGGCGCTGATCGCCGTAGGACAGATTCTTGGACAGCATATCGCCTTTGCCTTCCAGGCCAACGAAACGCAGCAAATCCCGCGCGCGATCTTCGGTCGCTTCGTCTTCGCGGCGTGTGAAGGGCAAGCCCAAAATCGCGCCGATCCAGGTCGAGCGCAGATGCGGCTCCTGCCCGACCATGATATTCTCGATCGCCGACATATTGTTGAAGAGCCGGATATTCTGAAAGGTGCGGGAGATGCCCGAGCGGGTGATCTGGTCCGGTGTCTTGCCGTTGATTCGCGCGCCGTCGAAGAGAATCTCGCCCTCGTCGATCTGGTAGAAGCCGGTGATGCAGTTGAAGAATGTGGTCTTGCCGGCGCCGTTGGGGCCGATAATGCTGGCAATCGCGCCTTCAGGGATATAGAAGTCAAGACTGTCAACCGCGACCAAGCCACTGAAACGCTTGGTCATCCCCTTAGCTTCGAGGATCCGATTCTGGCTCTTTCGCTTGTCATTCGCCATGGCTCAGTCGTCCTTCCGCTTTAGTCGGCAACCGCCGGTTTAGCTTTGACGCCGGCTCTAATCTCATGCGTTACCAGCTTCGACGGGATAAAGCCCTGCGGCCGCTTGATCATCATGATTACCAGGAGCGCGCCATACATCAGGAAGCGGAAGTCTGAGAATTCTCGCAGCAGCTCGGGCAAGCCGATCAGCACGACCGCGCCGACCACGATGCCGGGATTGCTGGCGATGCCGCCGACGATGATCAAGCTCAAAACGTTGATCGAAATGAAGACGGTGAAGCTGTTGGGGAAGACGGTGCCGACCTTGGCCGCGAAGATGGCGCCGGCGACGCCGCCGGTCGCCGCGCTCAGCGTAAAGGCCAGGAGCTTGGCGCGCGCCGTGTCGATGCCCATGGCGGTGGCCACGTCCTCGTCTTCGCGGATCGCCATCCATTGCCGGCCAGTGCGAGAGTTGTTCAGCCTTATCGAAACGAAGAGCGTCACCAGGCTCGCCGCCAGCACAATATAATAGAGTTGCTCCGGATTCTTAAGCTCGATGCCGAGGAAAATCGGTTTCGGGATGGCCTGCACGCCCTGCGCGCCGCCGATTAGCGGCTTGAGCCAGTCGGAGATGGCGAGCTTGCCGATGATCTCGCCGAAGCCGAGCGTCGCGATCGCCAGGTAGTCGCCGCGCATTCGCAGCACGGGCACGGCAAAGATGAAGCCGGCGCACATGGCCGCCAGCAGGGCGAGCGGAATCACCATCCAGAAAGTGAAGACGCCGTCCAGCCGGCCCAGGGGGCCGATAGACGTCAGCACCGCCAGGATATAGGCGCCGACGGCATAATTGGTGACGTAGCCCAGGTCGAGCAAGCCCGCCAGGCCGATGGCGATATTCAAGCCCAGCCCCATCAGCACGAAGATGCCGATTGTAACGGCGACATCGCTGAGCGTACGCCCGATCAACCAGGGCAGCATCAGCAGCAGCCCGGCGAATATCAGCATGCCCACGCCATTCACCGCGCGCCGTCGAGACGGTTCGAGATTCGTGAACCCGTAGCGCGCTTGCTGGCCGAACATCGCCCAGAGGTAGCCCGCCACGGTGCTGACGACGAATAGCAGCAGCGCCGGATTCTGGCGCAAGGTGTCGCGCCTGAAAATCTGTTTCAAGGTATCGCGATCGACATTTTCCTGGAGAATGAGGCGGACGGTTTCGCCAAAAGCGCCGACCAGGAGCGTGACGCCCAGCCCGTAAAGCAGCGCTTTGCGCGGGACCGGCGGGATGTTATACACAATCCCGCCCGCCGCGCCTGCCCCAGCCGAAACCAGCAGCAAGGCGAAAATACCAGTCATCAGTTCGTTGCGATTGTCAAAGGTGACGACATCAACCCAGTCGCGACTGATATTCGGCAACACCGAGCGCAGATCGCCCTTGATCTCAAAAATCAGCGCGAAAGAAAATGTGACGATGCCGATAAGGACGACGATTGCCAGCCAGCTGCCGATGATTAGTCGCTGGTCGCTGCCGCTCTTGTGCAATCTACGGGCGTAAACTGTCGCGACGACAAAAGGAATGAGCTTTAGCGTCAAGTCCAGCAGGAATCGAAATTCATCGGAATTGAACAGCAACAGGATTACCGTGGGCATGGCGGTGATCAGGCCGACGATTATGCCGCCGCCGAGCATGGCTTGGGCGCCGACGCCCTGGGCGTCGAGACGCGTGGCGCCCAGATAAGCGGCCACGAATGGCGCCAGCATAAGCAAGAGCTGGCCCAGGCTGATGAAGCGGTCGACGACTTCACGTTCATGAAAAGCGGCGATCATGCCGACCGCGCCGGTGAAGAGAATGAAGGCGCCGGCAAGCAAGCCCAGGCTCAGGACCGTTCGCGACGTTTCGGATCTCAGCATCTTCATGACGCCCTCCTACGCCTTGGTCTCGGACAGGCGTTCGCCGAGGATGCCCTGCGGGCGGAAGATCAGCACGAGCACCAGCATGGTGAAGGCGATGACGTCTTTCAGTTGGTTCGCGCCCGGGATGCCCAGGCCGGCAAGCACCAGGTTCGGGCCGATCGCTTCAATGACGCCGAGAAACAAGCCGCCGAGCATGGCGCCGGGTATGTTGCCGATGCCGCCAAGAACCGCGGCCGTGAAGGCTTTGATGCCGGGGATGAAGCCCATATAAAAGTTGACGCCCTGCGGCCGAAACAAGCCGTTAATGACACCTGCGGAACCGGCCAGAAAGCCGCCGACGCCGAAGGTGAACATGATCACCCAGTCGATGTCGATGCCCATCAGGCGCGCGACTTCCTTGTTCTCCGAAACGGCGCGCATTGCTTTGCCGATGCGCGTGCGCTCGACCAGCCAATACAGGCAAAGCATCAAGACGAGCGCCGCGCAGAACACGAAGACCTGCACCACCGGGATGCTGATGCCGCCGATTACGATAGCGCCTTGCAGCGCGTTGACGCCCGGATAAGCTTTGAAGCCGGAGCCATACAAGCCGCGGAAAGTGTATTGCAGAAAGAAGGACGCGCCGATCGCCGTAATCAGCGGGACCAGACGTGGGCTGCCCCGCAGCGGGCGATAGGCGATGCGCTCAAGCAAGATCGCCACGCTCATCGACACCAGGCCGGCGAATGCAATCATCAGCAGGATCGCCAGCAATGGCTGGGCGTTAAGGAAGCCAGTGCGATTGAGAGCCTCGGCGAGGAATACGGTGGAAAATGCGCCGGCCATAAAGACTTCGCCGTGGGCGAAATTGATCATGAGCAAGATGCCATAAACGAGGGTGTATCCGAGCGCGATCAAGGCGTAGATGCTGCCCTGCGACAGCCCGGCGGCAAATAGGTTGACCCACTGCGCGAAGCTGATCCGCCCCGACGACAGCGTGTTCCAGGCGCCGATGACGACGCCCAAAACAATGATGACGCGCAGGACGTCAATTGTGAAGTCGACCCAGGAAAAGTCGTCAGTATTCCATTTGAACATAGGCTGCGCCTCTGTCAATTAACGGCGAATTATCCTTGTGGCGCCAGCGAGCCAGCGGCCAGGCGCCCACCTTACGGGGCGGATTCCGCCGCGAAATTCCAGGCGATAGGCGGCGGCCAGTTATCATCATATACTTCCGCCTCGGTGATGACAAACATTGCCAATGCCGTGCCGGTCGCGCAATCGCCGGCAAATGGCGACTCGTCCTGGCAAGTCAGATCGCCGGTCAACCCGGGGTAGTCCTCTGTCGCGGCCAGCGCGTCGCGGATGGCGCTGCGGCCAATCAGCAGCGTCCCGTCATCGGCTTCGACCGCAGCGGCGGCCACAGCTTCGAGCAGGATATTGGTTGCGTCATACGCATGCGCGTGATAACCGCTTGGCGGCGTGCCGCCAATCTCGTCATCCCAGGCGGCTAGCAGCGCATCATAGGCCGCGCCGCTCACTTTGGGACCCGAGACATAGACGCCGATCGCCGCCTCGCCCGTGTTTTCGGGGAATCCGGCTACGAAAGCCGCCCCGCCGCCGATGATGTCGACAGCTTCCAGGCCCGCGATATGTTGCATTTGCGCGGCAAAAAAGTTGACCTCCGGTTCAAACAGGGGCAGATAAATGACATCGGGTTGGCTGACCGCGATCTCCGTCAGAATCGAGGCCATATCGGTGTCGCCCTTGTTGACGGCGCCTTCAAATACGACATTGCCGCCAAGCTCCGCGAAGGTGTCCGCCACCACCCGCGCCAGCCCCTCGGTGTAAGGATCGCCGTCATGCACGGTTGCGATGGCCGCCGCGTCAAGGATGTTCATGGCGAATTCGGCATTGCGCATACCTTCCATCAAGCCGTTGTGACTGGTGCGGAAGTAACCGGGCATGTGCGACCCGCCGGCTTCGATATTGTCATTGGTCAAACTCGGCGATGTATTTGACGGCGCGATCATGACCATGCCGGCGGCGCTGATAATAGGTATGGCGCCTTGGGCCGCGCTAGAGCAATTGGTGCCGATCACGCCGACGATCGATTCGTCTGCCGACAGTCGCTGCGCGGCAGCCTGGCCGCCTTCCGCCGTGCACAAGCTGTCTTCAACTACCAGCTCGAGGTCGCGGCCGAGCATCTCTTCATCGCGATCCAGGATGGCCAGCTCCACGCCGCCAAGAGAATCCTCGCCCAAATACGAGACAGCGCCGGATACTACCAACATAGCGCCGACAACGATTGGGTCGTCCGGCCCTACTTCGACGCAGCCCAGCGGGTCATCGCACACGGATTGAGCCGCGGCTTGCGGCAGAATAAGCGAAAACAAGCTTAGCGCAGTGACTACATGGAGGAACTTGCTGAGCATAATGATGGCTTTCGTGAATGATGGACAAGTAAACTCGGCAGAAGCGATTGAGGGCTCGCGCCCCAACGCAAGCCAAAGGCGAGCCAGAGACTGCTGCGCTCTGGCTCGCCCTGATGTTACACTATGGCTGACAAATGGCGGTGGCTAGCCGTCATTCATCATGGACATCGACAGATCCCAGACGATTGGCGGCGGCCATTCGCCGTCGTTGACTTGCGGCTCGGTAATCTCGAATACCGCAAGCGCGGTGCCAGTGGCGCAGTCGCCCGCGTAGGGGGACTCGTCCTGGCAAGTCAGCGAGCCGGTCAAGCCGTCGTAATTCTCAACGGCCGAGATGGCGTCGCGAAGCGCCTGGCGGCCAATCAGAACCGTGCCGTCATCAAGTTCTTCGGCGACGGCTTCGACCGCGTCCATCAAGATGTTAGCGGCGTCGTAGGCGTGCGCGTGGAAGCCGCTGGGGGGCGCGTCCGTGCCGCCGGGCTGTTCTTCAGCCCACAAATCCAGGAAGGCGCTGTACGCGTCGCCGGAAACGTGCGGACCGGTCATGACGACGCCGACCGCGGCCGCGCCGGTGTTCTGGGCGAAGGTCGCCGAGAAGCTGCCGTCAGCGGTCATCATTACGGCATCTTCCAGGCCGGGCGTATTCGCCGCCTGCGAGACGAGGAATTCGGACTCCGGCACGAAGACTGGCAAGTAAACGACATCAGGCGCGCTGGCGGCGATTTCCGTCAAGATTGCGCTCATGTCGGTGTCGCCCTTGCTGACCGCGCCCTGGAAGACCACGTCGCCGTTCAAGCCGGCGAATGTGTTGGCCATGACAACTGCCAGACCTTCGGTGTAGGGATCGCCGTCATGAATGGTGGCGACGGCGCCGGCTTTCAGCACTTCTACAGCGTAGCGCGCGCCCATGGCGCCCTGGAACAAGTCGTTGTGGGCGGTTCGGAAATAGCCAGGCAGATAAGTGCCGCCGGCCTCGGTGTCGTCGTTCGTCAAGCTCGGCGATGTATTCGAAGACGAAATCATGACCATGCCCGCTTCGCTGATGATTGGCATCGCGCCTTGCGCGGCGCCGGAGCAGGTAGTGCCGATGGCGCCTACGATGGTCTCGTCCGCGGCAACACGCTGCGCCGCCGCTTGGCCGCCCTCAGCCGAACACAAGCTGTCTTCGACCACCAGAGTGATTTCGCGACCCAGCAACATCCCGTCGCGACCGCTGATCGCCAACTCAATACCACCCAGCGAATCTTCGCCGTAGAATGAAGTCGCGCCGGATACCGAAAGCATCGCGCCGATCACAACCGGATCATCCGACGCGATCTCGACGCAGCCCAATGCGTCCATGCAGCCGTCTTGCGCGAACGCGGGCATGGCAAATGCAACGAGCAGGCCCAATAAGGTGAACAAAAGGTATATGCGTTTCATGGCAACTTGTCTCCTTAACCGTGAACGAAGTCGGAAATGTTACGCTTCATAGACAATTATACTAAAGGAATTGTGGTCTGTGAAATGTTTTTTGGTTCGCAAATGGACGCGATGCTGTACAATCCCGCGACGGTTAAAGATGGCAAAACCTTATGAAGCTGCTTATCGTCGTTTCGTCGCTTGATTTGAAAGCGCCCTTCAGCGCCACGCCCGCTTGGTGGCAGCTCATGAAGGCGCTCTATGAATTGGGCGTCGACCTTGTCGCTGCGCCATACCAAGGCCCGGCGGTAGAGAGCCTGTGGTGGCGCGCAATGCCGAATCCGGCGCGCTGGCAGGGGGAGGCCTTCGGCGCCCTGCGCGATTTTGCCCGGTCGCTTGTGCCGCGCCGCGCCGCTGACAGCGCGGGAGTCGCAGCGGATGATACACGCTCCGACCGCGCCGTCCGAGCGACTGCGCGGGCATTGATCGCTCCGATTTGGCGGCGTCATCTCGAGCGGATCCTGACGCGCGAGCGGGACTTTGACGCGCTTCTCTTCTTGACGGTTCCGCTCAATCACCTCACAGGCGTTCCCAGCTATCTGTCGGATAAGTTCGACCTGCCTGTCTTCTACCTGGATGGCGATGTGCCGGCCAGCCTTCCAAATATGAAAGGTTTTGCCTCCGGTTTTCGCATCTACCAGGGCGCTGACTTATCCGAGTACACGGCCTTCATCAGCAATAGCAGCGGCGGTGAATTCATGTTGCGCGACCTCGGCGCCAGGCAGGCCCACACACTTTGGTACGGCGCCGACCCGGATGTGTTTTGCCCGGTCTCGACACCGGCGCAAGATCTGGATGTCTTCTTTTACGGGCACGGGCGGGAGTACCGCGCTGAATGGATCGACAGCATGATTGCCGCGCCCTCGCGTGAAATGCCTGAGGCGCAGTTCGCCGCGCGCGGGCTAAACCTGGGCGACATCGGCGCTGCGATACAGCTGCCCTATCTCAGCTTCAGCAAGCTGCGCGAATACGTCTGTCGCAGCAAGCTCAACCTGTGTATCACGCGCGGCGCGCACGCCAGCGTCTACGCTTCGTCATCGTCGCGGCCATTTGAACTGGCGGCCATGGGCGCCTGCATCGTGGCCAATCCCTATAAAGGCTTCGCCGAATGGTTCGAGCCGGGCAAAGAAGCAGTCGTCGTGCACTCCGCCGACGAAGCTGTCGACCGCTATCGATACTTGCTCGCCAACGACAACGAGCGCGCCGCCATCGGCCGGGCGGCCCGTGAACGCGTCTTGAAGCAGCATACCTTCAGCCATCGCGCCCGCGAATTGATAGACATTATCGAGTCCTACATTTGACCCTTGCGCAATTTCTGCTTTGATTACCGAATAGAAAATATGTTCGCAAGGAGGCTGAGAGATGGCAATTGACCTGGCAAAGGCGCGCGACTTTATCTACCGGCAAGGCACGCTTTTCGAGCGGGCGCTTTTCGCCTGGCTTTTCGATGAGGGCAGCCTGGAGCGCGTGCATCATATTATCCTCTGCTACAAGAATCCCGACGCTGGTTTCGGCCATGGTATGGAGCACGATCTCAAGGCGCCGGACTCCAATCCCTTGGCGCTGGAATATCTTCTCGGCGTGATGAAGCACACGGAAATGCCGGCCGGCGCCCTGCTCAATGGCACTGCGGACTGGGTCGAAGGCCAGATGAAGGCCGACGGCAGCCTGCGCAATCCGCCGCAGACGCGGGACTATCCGCTCGCGCCCTGGTGGCAGGAGGCGGGCGGCCAGACCCTGCCCGATTCTATCGTCGGCAATCTCATCCGTTTTGACCGCGCCACGCCCTCGCTGGTTGAGAAAACCAAGCGCTGGGCGCTGGCAAACCACTCGCCGGAATCAATTATGGCGAACGAGTGGCTCTTCATGGCTTATCATGCCTTCGACTTTTTCTTCGCCATCGACGATCTGCCCGGGCTGGACGACTTGCGGGGGGCTACGATAGACAATATCGTCGCTTGCGCACGGGCCGCGCCGGATAACCAGGTCGACTCGCTCTTCGTCTTCGCGCCTTATCCCGATTCGCTGATTGCTAAGGCCTTGCCCGCAGGTCTCTTGGACCGCTTTCTGGATCAGCTGGGGGCGCGGCAGCAAGAGGAGGGGCACTGGCGCGACCAGCATGATCTGCCGCAGTGGTTCCCCATGACCACC
This sequence comes from Chloroflexota bacterium, assembly GCA_009841405.1. Classification (GTDB taxonomy): domain Bacteria; phylum Chloroflexota; class Anaerolineae; order Aggregatilineales; family Phototrophicaceae; genus UBA6055. Next base: position 26,900 of record VXLV01000028.1, read on the forward strand.
ATCAATGCGCTGCTGGCGCTGCGGCGCCACGGGCGACTTTAGACCGGCGCGGGCTGTGCTATACTCCTGGCTCAGCAGCGGCGCGTCGGCGCAATGGAGGCGGCGCATTGGCCATCGACTACATGATTGAACTCGACTGCGCGCCCAAACGCGCGCTCAGCGCAGCGGGCATCCGGGAGCGGCTGAAAGAACGGCAGCGCGCGCTCGAAGTCATCGCGTGGTTTCGCGCCGCCGGCGATGAGCGCCCGCCCGCGCAGATGGGATTCGAGTTCAGCCAAAGCAGGCCCGGCGATAGCGGCGACAAGCAACTCATCGTTGTGCAAGACTTGCTCGATCACGCCGCCGCGCTGGATGAGCATGCCGCGCACTGCCGGGCTTGCCCGGCCAATCGCGCCGGCCAAGCTTATGGCTGCGCCGGGTTCATCCAGTACCCGATCACGGCGCTCGCCGAAACCTGGCTGCTGGAGCGGCTGCCGGTACCGGACGAACCACTGGTCTGGCTGCTCTTGCGCCAGGGCATCCAGAAGCTGGGCTACGATGGTTCCTCGGTCAAGGCGCTGCGCGAGACTGCTGCCGAATCCGCGGCTGACGGTTCCACATATTTTGAATTGCCGGACGCGCCCCAGCGCTGGCTGGGCGAATTGCGCGTGTCTACCGATCAACTGCTGGAAATGATTTTCGGCGTTGGCGAGCGCATCATTCCCAACCACGCCGGCATCATCTTGCTCTTTGTCCATGCGATTGATCGCGATCTGGAAGCCGAAGCGATACAAGACATCTCGTCATCGGCGGCGTCGACGCGCGAGCGCTACGGTTTCCTTATGTCAGCGCCCACAGACGGCGACCAACGCATCGAGGAATTCGACGCTTTCTTCCACGCGCTTTACACGGCCTGGCAACTGAACGCGCCGCTTTTCGTCGATGCCTAGGGGGACGCGAATATGAGCGATGAGCAACAGAATGACGCGGGCGGGCGAAGGGTAGCCTGGATCGAAACGGTGGCCGAGGCAGCGGCTGACGGCGCCTTGAAGCGGGCGTATCGCCGCGCGGCCGACCCCAAATCCGGTCAAGTCGACCATATCATGAAAATTCACAGCCTCAACCCGGCCTCGCTGCTTGACCACCAACATCTCTACAAGACGCTCATGTACGGCGAGTCGCCGCTTTCAAGGGCTCAGCGGGAAATGATCGGCGTGGTGGTATCGGCGATCAACCGCTGCGAGTACTGACTGCGGCATCACGCGCGCAACCTCCGTCAGTTGACCGGAGACTCCGAATTAACCGCCGCCGTCGAAGCCGACTATACCCGCGCGCGCCTGACAGCCGCGGACCGGCAAATGCTGGATTACGCCGCCAAGCTGACGCGCGCGCCCGGGGACATGACCGAAGGCGATATCGCGCGGCTTCGCGATTGCGGCTTCAGCGACCGCGCCATCCTCGATATCGCTCAGGTGGCCGCATATTACGCCTACGTCAACCGCATCGCCGACGGCCTTGGTGTCTCGCTGGAACGATATTGGTCCGAGGGCAAAGAAGACTACGACTGATCTCACGCGCCGCGCGTCGCCAGCGCCAGCAGAACCAGCACCGCCAGTATCACGAGAATCGCGGCCACGGCGTAGAATTTGCCGAAGAGTCTGCGCGCTTCAGAACCCTCTTTGAAAATGTCGGAGAGTTTCACTGCCGCCTCGTTGTCGTAGCCAGGGATGATGACATCAGGATAAATCGAATCCCGCGCCTTGCCAAGCGGATGCAAAACTTGCGCGCAGGCGCTACAATTGTTGCATGGCAACCGAAAACCCACAGAATAAGTCTGTGATTCCCCGCGATTTCAGCGGTTTCATCGCCGTTGTCAAGCAAGATTGCGCCACGTGTCGGCTGATCGAGGGCGTCCTGGCCGAAATGGCCGGCGAGCGGGACTTGCTGGTTTACTCGCAGGACGACCCGCAGTTTCCGTCAAGCGTCGCCGATGTGCGCGACGAACGGGATCTCGAGCTGTCCTACCGCCACGATATCGAAATCGTGCCGGCACTGCTTCGCGTTGAGCGGGGCCGGGAACAGGAGCGGCTGGTTGGCTGGCATCGGGACGACTGGCGCCGGCTGACCGCCATGCCCGCGCTCGGCGACGGCTTGCCCGCATTCAGTCCCGGCTGCGGCTCGAAGTCGGTAGCGCCCGGTATGCCGGAGAAACTGGCTCACAAATTTGGCGACAGCCCCTTGCAGGCGCGCCGCATTGAAGTGGCAGATCAACAGGACGAACACGAATTCGCTTTTGAACGCGGCTGGTCGGACGGGCTGCCGGTTGTGCCGCCAACCGAAGCGCGCGTGCTGCGCATGTTGGCCGGGACGGCGCGCTCGCCCGCGGAAATCGTTGGCGTGATCCCGCCCGACAATGCGCCTTGCACGGTCGAAAAAGTCGCGATCAACGCGGTGATGGCCGGCTGCAAACCGGAGTATTTGCCGGTTGTTCTGGCAGCGGTGGAGGCGGCTTGTCGCGACGAGTTTTGCATGCACGGCGTTTTGGCGACGACTTATTTCGTCGCGCCGATCATAATCGTGAACGGGCCCGTCAGCGAGCGCATCGGCATGAACGCGAGCCACAACGTACTGGGGCAGGGCAACCGCGCCAACGCCACCATCGGCCGCGCGCTGCAACTGGTAATCCGCAATGTTGGCGGCGGGCGACCAGGCGGCGTTGACCGCGCGACGCTAGGCCAGCCGGGCAAGCTCGGCTTCTGCTTTGCCGAGCGCGAGCGCGATTCGTACTGGGAATCGCTGGCGGTGGAGCGCGGCTTCGCGCCGGACGAATCAACCGTGACGCTCTTCGCCGGCGGCGGCGTGCACCCCATCGGCGACCAGGCGTCGCGCGCGCCCGAGTCATTGACGCGCAGCCTGGCGCTGTCGCTGCGAACCGTGCACCATGCGAAGGACTACAGCGGCGCCGATGCGCTGCTGGTCATCTCGCCAGAGCACATGCGCGTCTTTCGGCTGGCGGGCTGGAGCAAGGCGCGCTTCCGCAAAGAGCTGGAGGCGCAAACGACTATCGACGGACGCGCAGTGATACGCGGCGCCGACGATATCGCCGTTGGCATGCCGGAGCGCCTGGCAGAGGCGAGGTTGAGCAAGTTGCGGCCCGGCGGACTGCTGATCGCGCACGCCGGCGGCGGGGCCGGGATGTATTCGGCTGTGATCACCGGCTGGGGGAACAACGGGCCCAGGGGCAGCGTCCCGGTCACGGTACCAATCCGAAACTGAATGAGTACGCCAACGCAAGGAGGAAAGCATAATGAAATTACTCGACCCGACCAGCGAACGCCGGCCGTCGGCGCGCGTGGCTCTGCCGCGCCCGGAAACGCTCGCCGGCAAGCGCGTCGCTATGCTGGATATATCAAAGCCGCGCGGCGATGTTTTCCTCGACCGCGTGGCGGCGCATCTGCAGCGCCTCGACATCGAAACGGAGCGCTACCAGAAGCCGACATTCGCGCGCGTCGCCCCGGTTGAGCTCTTGCAGCAGATCGTCAGCGAATGTGATGTGGTGATCGAAGCCTTGGCGGATTGAGGCTCCTGCACGTCGTGCAGTGTGCACGACATCACGGACCTCGAGTCGCGCGGGATACCGGGCATGTTCGTCGCTTCGACTGAGTTTATCGAGGCGGCGGCCGCGCAGGGCCAGGCGCTCGGCTTTGAACCGGCCGCTTGTTACGTGCAGCACCCGATACAAGATCGCAGCGATGCCGAGATCCAGGCGCTCGCCGATGCCGCCTTTGAAGAGATTCTCTCGCGGCTGACTGCCGATTGATTTCCCCTTCCCTCGTCTTGGGGGAAGGGGCTAGGGGATGCGGGCGTAGCGGCTGATGACGACCGCGGTATTGTGCCCGCCGAAGCCAAATGAATTGCTGAGCACGTGCTCCAGCGGCTTCGCCACGCCAACGTTTGGCGTGTAATCCAGGTCGCAATCCGGGTCAGGCGTGTCCAGGTTGATGGTCGGCGGGATGAAGCCGTCTTGCAGCGCTTTCACGGAGAATATCGCTTCGGCTGCCGCCGTTGCGCCCAGAATATGACCGGTCATGGATTTGGTCGAACTGATGGGGATATGGTAAGCGTCTTCGCCGAGCGCCTGTTTGATGGCGAGCGTCTCGCTCTTGTCGTTGAGTTGGGTGCCGGTGCCGTGCGCGTTGATATAGCTGACTTCCTTTGCGCCGATGTCGGCTTCGCGCATGGCGCGCCGCATGGCCTCGGCCGCGTCCAGGCCGTCGGGGTTGGGCGCGGTTACATGAAATGCGTCCGAAGTGTGACCGTAGCCGGTTAGCTCGGCGTAGATCCGTACGCCGCGCGCCAGCGCATGCTCAAGGTCTTCCAGAATCAGCAGGGCCGCGCCCTCGGCCGCGACAAAGCCGTCGCGGTCAGCGTCAAATGGGCGCGAGGCTTTTTCCGGCACATCTTCGGTATTCGTCAGCACCTTCATATTGTTGAAGCCGCTGATGACCATGGGCATGATGCAGGCTTCGCTGCCGCCGGCCACCATCACTTTTGCCCGGCCCATGCGGATGAGGTCCGCGGCGTCGCCCAGCGAGTTGTTGCTGGTGGCGCAAGCAGACGTGATATTGTAGTTGGGCCCCTTGAGACCGAAGCGCATCGACACCCGCGAACTGATGCCGTCGTGCAGCAGGGCCGGCACGATCACCGGGCTGACGCCGCGGTGGCCCTTGGCTTCAAAGCCCTGCAGCGCTTGCACGACTGTAACGATCCCGCCAATGCCCGAGCCGACGACAACGCCGACGTCATATTGGTTGTCCGCATTGATGACGATCTCGGCGTCGTTAAGCGCCTCTTCCGCGGCCACCAGCGCCAGCATCTGCGCGCGATCCATGCGCCGCATCTCGCGCCGGCCGAATATGCCCGCCAGATCCAGATCCCTGACCTCGCCCGCGACCCGATTCTCGACCAGGTCGGCATCAAAAAGGCTGATCCAGTCAATGCCGGACTTGCCCGCGCGGATCTTCGCCCAGGAGTCGTCCACGTTGTTGCCCATCGGGCAGACCAAACCCATGCCTGTAATGACTACGCGTTTTTCCGCCATTACCTGTCTATCCCGCTTGCCTTGTCGCTATTCTAGACCATGCCGTGCACAGGCGAGCATGATTATACCCTTGGCCTCTCGAGATTAGAATTGTGCGTCCGGCGCGGACGGCTGCTCCGCCAATTCGTCCAGCAGCGCCTGTTTGATATCGGGCGGCAGATCGTACCAGGGCAGGTCCAGCAGCGCGCCTTGCAAGGCCCAGAGCATGGCGATATTCACGTCTCGCTGCGAACGCAGACGCCGATACGCTTCCACTGCGCCCATTTCCGCGAGCTGCGACGATGACGTGACGCCAATGTCAGCGAGCTTGGCGGCGGATTTCGCGCCGATATTCCTGAGCTTGACCAGATCGCCGCGCACGGGGAAGCCAGCTTATTTGGCAGCGCCGTCACGCGCGGGCCCGGCCACGGCGATGACCATGTCTCCCGCGCCGAGGTAGCGCCGCGCGGCCGCCAGCAAGTCCTCTTTGCCGATCCGATAAACCGCTGCCTCGTAATTCGCCAGATAGTCGAGCCCGAGGCCAAAGCTCTCCATGCCGTGGATATCGGAGGCGATGCCCTCGTTGCTTTCCAGCCGCAAGGGCATGCGGCCGGTGAAATAACTTTGATTGTCCGCCAGGTCCTCGTCCGATACCGGCTCAATCGTCAAGCGCTCGATTTCTTCTTGTACGGACGCGATTGCCAGGTCGACATTCTCCGGGTTGACGCCGGCGCTGATCGTCCAGGGCTCAGGCCCGTGCCCGCCCCCGAGCCGGCTGTAGGCGTAGTAAGCCAAGCCTTTTTCCTCGCGCACGCTTTTGCCGATCCGACCCATCATGCCGAATTCGCCCAAGATGCTGTTGGCCAACTGGGCGGACAGGTAGTCGTCCGCCAGGCGCGCGGGACCAAAGCAGCCCATGCTGATGTCCGATTGCGTCTTGCCAGGCACCACGACTGCGTGCCGACCCGTATCGCCGCTTTCGGCGGGCCTGTCCACCTGTCGCACAGCGGGCTGGCCATCCTGGCGCCAGTCGCCGAAGGCAGCGCTCGCCAGCTCAACCGCCTCAGCCGCCGCGACCGCACCGACAATGACCAGTATCATGTCGCGCGGGCCGAAGCGCTCGGCGTGAAAGCGCCGCAAGTCGTCCGGCGTGATGGCGGCGACGCTCTCTTCATCGCCGGACGCGCTGTAGTGATAGGGATGGGAG
>VXLV01000032.1 GCA_009841405.1 Chloroflexota bacterium
GGGGTGCGTTGTCGAATTATTGGCGCGTTTGGCCTTTGGCTAGATTATTCCGCCAAAAAATTCCGGCCTAAACCAAACGGCGGGCCGCGGGGGGGGGGGGGCCATTCCCCCCCCCCCCCCCCGTCGACAGCATACGCGCTAGGGGCGGAAGGCTTGAAAGTGTGGATGGTATCATGATACGTTCTCGCTGGGTTTGCCAGTTTATGCGCCAAGTATAGATGATGTGACTCATAAACGCAAGATTGTTGCCTGCAAGGATAGGCGCTGTTGTGGCTGGCGGACTTTGGATGGGGATGCGGGCGAGCGAATGGCTCGCCCGTACGGCGTCGTGTTATGGGGCGAAGCGGTTGATGGGCGACTCAAAGGGTCGCCCCTACGAGTTTCGACGGTGATGGCGACTCTGTGGTGAATTATCCTTGAGCGACGCGGCGAGAATGCGTATCATGCGCTCTGTTTTGGAGTTGCCGGGCGGACGCGCTGTTTCGTGATTGAGCTGATCCACATCTTCATCGACAACTTGCTGCCGGTGCTGGCGATTGCGGGCGTAGGCTTGTATTTGCGGCGGCGCTTTGACGTCAGCCCGGTGATGACATCGCGCATGATGTTCCACGTCTTTTCACCGGCGCTGGCATTCAACGCGCTGTATACGCGCGATATCAGCGGCGGGGATTTCTTGCGCATGTACGGCGGCACGGTGGCGCTGGCGCTGACGGTGGCGTGCATCGCTTTCCTGGCGCTGCGCTGGGGGAAGCTCAAAGCGAATGAGCGTGCGGCGGCGCTGGTCGCGACCTTTGTCTTCAACGGCGGCAACTTCGGCATCTCGATCGTCAGCTTCGCCTTTGGCGCCGAGGCGCTGAGTTACGCGGTCATCGCCTACGTGGCGGGCTCGACCACGGCCTATACGCTGGGCGTTTATATTTCGTCCAAGGGCAAGGCGTCCATGCTGCAATCGCTGCGCAGCATTTTGCGCACGCCGTCGGTTTACGCGCTGGCGCTGGCCTTCGGGCTCAAGGCGCTGGGCATCAACGAGCTGCCGCCGGCGCTGAGCCGCACATCGCAGCTGCTGGCGGATGCTTCTATCCCGCTGATGCTGGTGCTTCTGGGCTTGCAGCTGGGCGGGCTGGGCAAGCCGAGCGGCTGGAAGTTGGTCTTTTCCGCCAGCGCGATTCGCCTGCTGCTGGCGCCGCTGCTGGCGGTGTTCTTCGCTTCGCTATTTGGCCTGGAAGGCGGGGCGCGCTTTGCCTTCATATTGCAGGCGGGCATGCCGACCGCGGTGATGACCATCGTGCTGGCTCACGAATTCGGCACGGACCAGGATTTGGCGCTCAACCTGATCATGGCTACGACTTTGATCAGCCCGATCACGCTGTCGCTGCTGATCTACCTGCTGCAGCATGGGCTTATCTGAAGCGGCCGGGCGCGGCCAAGTATAGCAGAGCTATCACTTTCCGGGCTTGCCGCAGGCTACTATAATCGCGTGGGCGGAAGCGGCGAGGAGTCCCATTGCCAAGCCACAAACTTGTTGAAGCGGTCCCGCTGGGCCGGCCATCCAGACAGCTGCGCATCCTGCGCGTGGGCTGGCACGATACGCGCGCGCTGATTCGCGAATTTCGGCGTCCCTTGCTGATCTTCCTGCTCGCGGTATTCGTCGGCGGCTACATATACATGAAGCTCAACAACGACTTCTCGGACAATACGCCGCTGGACTATGTCGACATGCCGTATATCATGCTGGCGCTGATGGTGCTGGAAGCCTCGATAGAAGTGCCGGACGAGCCGTACTTGATCATATTTTGGTACATTCAGCCGCTGTTGGCGGTGTATATCGTGGGGCGGGGCGCGGCAGATTTCCTGCGGCTCTTCATCAACCGCGAGGAAAGGCGCAGCGCCTGGGAGGCAGCGGTGGCATCTACATTCAAGCGGCACATAATCGTGGTCGGCATCGGCCACACGGGCATGCGGATCGCGCGTGAGCTGACGCAGATGGGCTTTGAGGTGGTGGCGGTCGACCTGGGCGTTAGCAAGGAAGCGCATGAAGCTTTGCACGATATTGACGTGCCCTTGATCGCCGGCGACGGGCGGCAGGCGCAAGCGCTGGAGGCGGCCGGGCTCAGCCGGGCGACGGCGGTGGTGGTCGCTACATCGGACGATCACGCCAATCTTGAAGTCACGATGCGCGTGCGCGATATGAATCCGGATGTGCGCGTGGTGACGCGTATGTGGGATCGTCAGCTGGCGCAGCAGATCGAGCGCTTCTTCCAGGTTGAGGTTTTGAGCGCGTCCGATTTGGCGGCGCCGGCCTTCGCGGGCGCGGCGGTTGGCGCGGAGATTACGCAGAACTTGCATATCGCGGGCATGGAATACAGCATGATCCGCCTGGTCGTCCGTGATGGCTCCTTCATGGACGGGCAGGCTGTGGGCGCGATCCAGAACCGCGAGGGCGTGGATATCGTCCTGTTGCACCAGGGGGAGGGCCATTCGCCCGATGTTCACCCCGGCGGCGAGGTTGTGGTGCGGGCCGGCGATACGCTGGTGCTCTTCGCCCACCATGACCGCATCACCGAGATCCTCGGACGCAACGAGAGCGGGGGCCGCTAGCACTTCGGCGGAAGTGAACGCAATCGAATTGTGTACGTGTCGTCTCAAGAAGCTAAGCATTTACCACTGAGGAAAGAGAGGATACACAGAGGGCGCAGAGGATTTTGAATTGCTTTGTTCCTGCCGCAGCAAAGGCAGCCATCTATGAAATGTAATGTTCGCCGGCATATGATCACTAGATTGCTTTACTCGGTGTCCTCTGTGTATCCTCTGTGCTCTCTGTGGTGAGCATTTGCTTGACTCACTTAGACTTACAGAGATTCATCTGCGCCGGGGAAAGCGCGTCAGGATGGTGATCGGCTCCGGCACCTTGATGCGTTCGCTGAGCGACAGTCGTCCCAGGTTGGTGGTTTTGGCGCGGGCGGCGCCGGCGTAAAGCGCGAGTTGCGCGCCCACTTTGCGGAAGCCAATTTCCATCAGCGCCTGCCCGACCTGGTAGCCTTCCGAGTCGATATTGCAGCTGGTGACCTTGCCGACGACGCGTCCGCGCGGGCTGACGATCGGGTCGCCGTAATGCGCCGGGCGCGCGCCGCGATTGTCCATGCGGAAGCGGCTGACCTGGAATTTGCGCCCCGCTTCGTTCGCGATGAAGGCGGCCTTGCCGATGAAGAAAGGTTTGTAGAGTTTCACGTAAGCGCCAAAGCCCGCTTCGGCGGGATTCATGTTGAGCTCGCCAGCCAGCTCCTGGCCGTATAGCGGCAGTCCCGCTTCGGTGCGCAGGCTGTCGCGGGCGGCCAAGCCGCAGGGCGTGGCGCCGGCGTCAAGCAGCGCCTGGAAGAGCGCCGCCGCTTGATCGGGATGCGCGAAGAGCTCGTAGGCGACGCGTTCCCCGGTATAGCCGGTGCGCGAGACGATGAGGTCGAAGCCGCCAAGCGCAACCTGCGTCACGCCCGCCCAACTCAGCCGCTTGACGCGCGCTTTGTCCTCAGCGCTGCCATCCAGGGCGAGCAAGCAGTCGCGGCTCTTCGGGCCCTGGAGCGCGATATCGACGCGCTGTTCAGCGCCAGATTGGCGCAGGCGCAAATCGCGCAACTGGAAGCGGTCCGTGCCGGAGAGACGCCGTCCCGGCTGGCGCTTATCGATCATCGCCTCGCCCTTGATGAGAGCCTGCAGCCACTGCCAATTCTTGTCGTTGTTGGAGGCGTTGACGACCAGCAAGAAGCGCTCCTGCGCCAGCCGGTAAATCATCAGGTCATCAAGCGGGATGCCGTCGACGTCAAGCAAGAAGGAGTAATGCGAGCTGCCGACCTTCAGGCGCTTGACATCGTTGGTCGTCGCCTGGTCGAGGAAGTCAGCGGCCCCGCGTCCCTGGATGTCGAATACGCCCATGTGCGCGACGTCAAAGATGCCGGCGCCGCTGCGGACGGCGCTGTGCTCGTCGCTGACCGAGCGATACCAGAGCGGCATGTCGTAGCCGGCGAAGGGCGCCATCTTCGCGCCCAGTTCCAGGTGCAGCGCATGCAAGGGCGTCTCCCGCAGCATGTCAACCGCCGCGATTGCGGGCTCGAATTGGGGCAGGTCCGCGGCTGGCGTAAGCGGATACAACGCGCCGCTCATGCCGATGCTATAGGTCTTGTCGGAGTAACCCGCGCTTTCGGCAAGCATTTCCGGTTCGCCTTCGCCGAGGATGCGCACGGTAACGGGACCTGGCGCCTTGGCGTGCGCGTCCGCGTCATCGAACAGGATGAAACCGTCACTGAGCGCGCGCAGCCAGGCGACAGCGCGATCGGCCCAGCCGGCCAAGGTCAGGTGGAACTCGCTCGCGGAGCGCCGCTCGACGCTGCCGCTGGCCATTGCGGCGCCGTCTTTTTCCAGTACGCGGGTCGGCTGGCGCTCGCCGTCGTTTAGCGCGGCGACATCGCTGGACAGGGCGATCTGCAAGAAGTCCGCGGGGGCATTTCCGCTCACGCTGATATCGAGGCAGCGCTCGGCAGCGTCCGCATCCAGCTGGTAGAAGTGAGGATAGTCGTCGACCGCGGCGTCGGTGTCAATGCCGAGTTGGGCGGATAGGGCGCGGGAGCGGCGTTGCGCATGTTGCAGAACATCAAAGTCGACTTTGGCCCGCGCCAGGGGGCGCACGCGGCCGGTCAGGCTGAAGGGCGTGCAGGCTTTCAGAACGTCCGCGATGATATCGCCGAGCGCGCCGATTTGGCTTTCGCTGATGCCGCGCTGCGTGAGCCAGGTAGCGCCAAGCCGGATGCCGCTGGGGCGCAGCGCCGATGTATCGCCGGGGATCGTTTGCCGATTGACGACGATGCCGGCCAGATCGAGGATGCGCGCGGCCATGTCGCCGCTCAAGGGCGTGCCGTCGGCGCCGACAATCGACTTGCAATCGAGCAGCAGCAGATGCGTGTTCGTTCCGCCGTAGGGCACGCGGAAGCCGCGCTCGGCCAGTTTGGCGGCGAGCGCTTCGGCATTGACTAGAGTCTGCGCTTGCAAGTCGCGAAATTGCTCAGTCGCGGCCAGGCGCAGCGCGACCGCCAGACCCGCCATCGCGTTGATGTGCGGTCCGCCTTGTTCGCCAGGGAAGACGGCGCGGTCCAGCTTGCGCGCCAGGTCGCGCCGGTGTGTGATGAGCACGGCGCCGCGCGGTCCGTTCAGCGTTTTGTGGCTGGTGAAGCTGACGACATCAGCGATGCCGACCGGGTTGGGGTAGACGCCGGCGGCGATCAGCCCGGCGACGTGGGCGACATCAGCCAGCAGGCAAGCGCCGACCGCGTCGGCGATTTTGCGATATGCGTCCCAGTCGGCGGCGTAGGGATAACTGCTGTAGCCGCCGATAATCAGGCGCGGCTTATGCTCCAGCGCCAGTTGCATCATCTGCTCGTAGTCGAGTTTTTCGCTATCGGGGTTGATGCCGTAGCTGACGATTTTGTAGTTGAGGCCGCTGCGGTTGACCGGGCTGCCGTGGGTCAGGTGGCCGCCCATGATCAGGTCCATGCCCATGACCGTGTCGCCGACATCAAGCAGGGCGGAGTACACGGCATTGTTGGCGGGCGCGCCCGAAAGCGGCTGGACGTTGACGTAGAGATCGTCAGCGCGGTAGCCGTTGCCCTGGAAGAGCTTGGCCGCGCGCCGCCGCGCCAGCGATTCCAGAATGTTGGCGTACTCCGTGCCCTTGTAATAGCGTTGATCGGCATTGCGGCGGAATTCCGGCAGTCGGTGGTCGTAATCAAGAATCTGCGCTTGTGTCATCCGGCGCGAGTTATCCAGCGGATAGCCCTCCGCGTAGAGGTTGTGGAAAGGCGAGGCGAGGGCATTGCGCACGGCCGCTGGCACGGTACTTTCTGACGGGATTAGAATGAGCTTGTCTTGCTGGCGGGCGGTCTCGTGGCGGATGAGCTCGGCCACTTCAGGATCAAGCGCGTCAATGCAGTCGCGGAAGAGGAAATCGGTATTGGTCATGCGGATGGCGGTCTCATTGGTTCAATGGGCGATAGTTAAGTATATCGAAATCAAGACGCTAATTCTATGCGGCGTTTAGCGCCAGGACCGCAGCAAAGCCTGTCGCCGCGAGAAGTCGCAACTGCCGTCTCGGACGCACTCGAAAATCTCCTGCGCCACGAATGCGCCGACTGCGCTGCTTAGCGCCGGGCCGTAGTGCCCGGTTTCGCCCCATAGATGCCATTCAACCAGTTCCGGGCCCAGGGCCGTTTCCGTCGCGCGGTAGTAGTTCCTCTCCGCAATGAGCTGCAAGAATTCATGAAATGGGGACTGGAGACCGGCATGGTAGGATCTAAGCAAACTGCGCTTCGGCAGATGAACGGCCAGAAAATGCGCGCCGGTTGCGGCGACATCGGCGGCCATTGCGTCGACAATGGCGATGCCCAGGATTACGCGCTCGCTTTCTCGGCTGAAGTCTTCCGGCTCGCCTGCGCGTTGGCGCCAGGCGTCGTAGAGCAAGACCAGCAGTCGGCTATCGCTCCACCATTTGTCGAGAATTCGGCGCCTGTCATAATAGAACTCGTACTTGGCCAGCGGGTGGTTTTCGAAATCACGATATATGTTCATCAGCGATTCAGGCGGTACTACGGGCTGGTTTATCAATTCTAGTTCGCCGTCCGTCAGAATGAAGCGCGGTTTCGCCAGCGGAATGCCGGTGTTTGCATTGGTAAGGACGCGAAACAAATTGACATTTCGATGGAGGTTCTCTGACTGAACGCCGAAAATGACAATGTCCGGCGAGTAAGCCCGGGCGTTGTGCTGCCAGCGCAGATACGATTGCCCCATGCCGAAAGCCTCAACGCCGAAGTTCAAAACTTCCGCTGGCAGTCCCGATTCATTCAGCATCCGCTCGAGCTGCAATCCCCAGCTGTCTTCATCGGAAACGTCCACATCGGCAACGAAGGAATCGCCAATCAAGGCGATGCGCAGGACATCGGAGGCAAGGCTCGTGTCATAGTCCTGCAGCGCTCGCATGCCTGCCGTTTGCGTCGTAAATCTGCCATTCATCAGGACTGAATGCGCTCGGTAGCGCCAGCCAAGCGCCTCGTCGTAAATGAGTTTTGCGCTGTCGCCGTGATCAAGATAACGTTGAAGCGATGCCTCGACGTGGGCGAGGTTGATGTGGCCCGGTCGCAGCCGATAGCCCGCGAGCAGACCGTCGCCGTCGCGGTCGCCAAATGCGCGAAGTCCCAATTCAATTGCGATCACAGTTGCGAGGAATGAACAGAGAATAATTGACGCGGATGCAGCAAGGCGTCTTCGCCGGGAGGTCGCGGGAGTCATTGGGGATCCTGATCATGCGCTCAGCGTCTGCGACGACAATACTATCACAGTGAAGCGGCTGAATCTACGATTGCGAAATCGAGTCCAAGTTTGGCGACGTCAGCGCAATATCCCGCTTAAGTTGTCAGAGCGCGGCTGATTGCAGGTTTCCTCACAGTTGCGCGTCAGTCATCGGAGAGTTCGTCGTCGAATGTGAACGCCGCCTGATCGTCGAAGCGAGCGGTGGCGCAAGCGCCGCTCTGCAGGCAGGCCAGGACTTCCCGCGCGACCGTCTCGGCCAGCAGCGCGTGTAATTCCGGTCCGTAGTGCTTGGTGGCGCTAAAGAATTCGTCGTTGGCGTGGTCGGGATGCAAGCTGTCTTCGAAAGGGATGTAGTTGTAAGTTTCGCGGCTGTACTCGAGCAGGAATTGGAAAGGCGCCGCGATACCATTGTAGCGCCAAACCAGATGCGCTTGCAGGGGCAGGTGCAGCACGATAAAGGCAGCGTCGGATTGCTGGACATCGCGGGCAAAGGCGTCGACGATCGCTTTGCCGAGCTGCCCGCCTTCGCTGTCGCTGCCGTAGACGTTTGGGCTCGTGCTGTCGTCTTGTTTCAGCGCTTCATAGAGCAAGCTGGCGAGCCTGCTCCCGGCCCACCAGTTGGCGGCGACATAGCGGCTGCGGTAGTAGTGCTCGTGGGCTGCCAGGGGTTGCGCGGCGAAGTTCTCAAAGGCGGCGATTAGCTGCTGAGGCGGCATTGTGGGCGAGTTCAACAGGTGCAGCCCGTCGGCGGCGAGCGCGAAACGGGGTTTGGAAAAGGGCGGGCCGTTAATGTTCATCAATTGACGGAAGACGTTGAGATTGCGTTTGAGGTTGTCCGGCTGCAAGCCGAATATCACGAGGTCGGGCGCGAAGGTTTTGCCCTGATGCAGCCAGCGCAGATAGGCTTGGTCCATGCCATAAGCGCCGGCGCCGAAGTTCAACACTTCCGCGCGGACGCCGGCGGCAGCCAATACCCGTTCAAGCAGGTAGCTCCAGGTCTCATCATCGCTGACGTCATCGCCGGCGGTGAAGGAATCGCCAAAGAGCGCAATGCGCAGGTGATCCGGCGGCGGCGATTGACTGTATTCGCGCCGCGCGCGGATGCCGACGCCATTCACGGTGAAGTCGCCGTACTGCCGAATGGCATGCGGCCGGTAGGTCCAGCCGAGGCGCTCGTCATAGATGACGGTCGACCATTCCTCCAGATCCAGGTAGTCCTGGACGGGAGCGCGTAGTTTTTCCAGCGGCAAGACATAAGGTTCCAGGGTGAAGCCCAGGAATGAGAACTGGCCGTCAGCGTCGGTATGCCCGGCAATGCGGATGAAAGCTTCCAGCACGCCGAGCGTGAGCAAAATGGCGGCGCAGGCGATGAGCAGATTCGTGGCGATTCTACGCAGCGTATTCTCCTTCTAAGCCAGGGTGGACCATTTGGGCGGTTCGCTGCTTCAATCCGGCCTATTAATATTATCCCAATGTCGCTATTGGCGCAGGTTGGGGCGTGCCATTGGATGAGGAGACGCGCAGGAGAATCAAACACAGAGATCGAAAGAGTAAACGCAACCAAATCGCGCGATCGTGGCCGAAAAACTGCGAGATTGGCGGGCGAGCCAATGGCTCGCCCCTACTCGCGCTAGGTTCCGACAAGACGGCCCGACGTTCGTGATACCAGGAATGAGGCGGAGGTTATCGCTGCCCGGGTCAAACTGCGGCTTTGACAATCCGCTTGCGCGCCTATAAAATCCTCGCCAGAGTCGGCTCCATTTGAGTCGGATTTTGTACGCGCGCCCATGGCAGGCGCTGATTGGGAGGCGACCCCCACGTGAAAGAATATCAGACGGAGAACATCAGAAACGTCGCGCTAGTCGGGCATCAAGGTTGTGGCAAGACCTCGCTGGTGGAAGCGCTGCTGTACAGCACGGGCGCCACCACCCGGATGGGACATATATCGGAAAGCAATATGGTCTCGGATTGGGACGATGAGGAACGCGAGCGCGGCTTGTCGCTCTCCACATCTTTGATGCCGCTGGAGTTTAACGATGTCAAGATCAACATCATGGACACGCCGGGCTTCACCGATTTTCAAGGGGAGCTGCGGAACGCGATTTTGGTTGCCGACTCGGTAGTGGTGGTGGTGGACGCGGTGTCGGGCGTTGAGGTCGGCACTGAGCTGGCTTGGGAATACGCCCGCGCCAGCGAGCAGCCGGTGATCGTTGTGATCAACAAGATGGATCGCGAAAACGCCAATTATGAGCAAGTGCTGGAGCAGTTGCAGAGCCAGTTTGAAGATTACAAGTTCATACCGGTGATGCTGCCCATCGGCGCTGAGACCGGCTTCGAAGGCGTGGGAAATGCGCTGACGCAAAAGGCGTATTACGCCGAGGGGTCGACGCCGGCCGACTTGCCGTCTGAGTACGCGGACGCGCTCGAAGAAGCGAATATGGAGCTGATGGAGGCGGCGGCGGAAGCGGACGACGAGTTGCTGGAGAAGTATTTCGAAGAGGAGACCTTGTCATTTGACGAGATCCGCCAGGGCATGCGCCTGGCGTCACGCTCGCCGGAGCTCAAGACGGTTCCGGTGTTCGCGGCGTCGGCTACCGAGAATATCGGCACGGTTCCCTTGATGGAAGCGCTTGTGGCTTACGCGTCGTCGCCGGCCGAGCGCCGGATCAACATCATGCGCGGCGATGACGCGGATGTCTTGCAGCCGCCGCAAAGCGATGATGGCCCGCTGGCCGCGTATGTGTTCAAAACGCTGAACGATCGTTACGTCGGCACCTTGAATTACTTCCGCATATTTTCGGGGACGATCTCGAGCGACGGGCGCAACCTCAACGGCAACAGTGGCGCGGAAGAACGCTTCAATTCGCTCTTCGTCATGCGCGGCAAGGAGCAGATGCCGGTTGACAGGTTGCACGCCGGCGATATCGGCGTGGTCGCCAAATTGACCAATACCAAGACCGGCGATACCTTTGTCGATTCGGACGCCAGTATCCGCGTCGCCAAGCCGGACTTTCCCGCGCCGCTGTACATGCTGGCGGTTCGCCCGCGCGCGCAGGCAGACAGCGCGAAGATGGGCCCGACGCTCAGCAGTCTGTGCGACTCGGATCCGACGTTGCGCTGGCGGCAAGACGGCGATACGCGCCAGACGGTGCTGGAAGGCATGGGGCAGATTCACCTCGAAGTGACGCTGAAGCGGGCGGAGTCTTTGGGCGTGAATATCGACACCGACATGCCCAGGGTGCCGTATCGGGAGACGATCACGAGCAATGCCGAATCGAGCTACACGCACAAGAAGCAGACGGGCGGCGCCGGGCAATATGGCCGCGTGGACCTAAAAGTTGAACCGACGCCGGAAGGTTTCGAATTCGAGTCGAGCGTTTTCGGCGGGGCGATTTCGCAGCAATTTGTCGCCTCGACCGAGAAGGGGATTCGCGCCGTTTTACCCGATGGCGTGATCGCCGGATATCCGGTGGAGCGGGTGAGAGTCAATGTATTTGACGGCAAGGAGCACCCGGTGGATTCGAAAGACATCGCCTTTCAGATTGCCGGGCGCGAGGCGTTTCGCGCGGCATTCCGCAAAGCCAAGCCGGTCTTGCTTGAACCGATCATGGATGTGAAGATCACCGTGCCTGAGACCATGATGGGCGATGTCATGAGCGACTTGAATACGCGCCGGGGTCGCGTGCAGGGCATGGATACCATCGGTTTCAAGAGCGTCGTGACGGCGGAAGTGCCTCTGGCAGAGATGCTGCGTTACGGCAACGACTTGCGTTCCATGAGCGGCGGGCGCGGGATATACACGATGGACTTCAACCGCTACGACCGCGTGCCCAGCTATGTGCAGGACGAGATCATCGCTGAGGTCGAGGCGGCGGCGGCGCAGTAGGCGTCAACAGAAAAGGCGAGGTCACGCGCCTCGCCTTTACTTGCCTCATACTGAATCGGCAGAGCGCTTCAGCGCCTACTCTTCCGCCTCTACCGGTTCCTGCGCATCCGAGCCATTCTGCGCGGCCGGCTCCGGCTCGCGCAGGTGCTTGGCCACCGATTTGGGCACGAATTCGTCGGTGTCGTCTTCCAGGCCCAGGATGCGTAAGATCTCCTCACGCTCGACGGTTTCTTTGGAGAGCAGCGCTTCCGCCAGTTTGTCGAGTTCATCGCGGTGGTCATCCAGCAGGTCGCGCGTTTCCTGGTAGGCGACGTCGATAATGCGCTTGATTTCGGCATCGAGTTTTGAGGCGGTGTCGTCGCTGTAATCGCGGCCGCTGGCGATGGCGTAGCCGAGGAAGGGCTGCTCGCCATCGTCGCCGTAATTGACCATGCCGACTGAGTCGCTCATGCCGAACATCTTGACCATGCGGCGGGCGATTTGCGTCACTTGCTGAATGTCGTTGGCGGCGCCGGTAGTGACGTCATCGAAGACGATTTCTTCGGCGATGCGGCCGGCCAGGCCGACGCGCACGTAGGCTTCCAACTGTTTGCGCGACTGGTGCAGCGAGTCGTCCTTGGGCATGTAGAAAGCCACGCCCAGCGCGCGCCCGCGGGGAATGATCGTCGTTTTGAGCAGGGCCATGGCGTCGGGTATCAGGAACGAAACCAGCGCGTGCCCGGCTTCGTGATAAGCCGTGATGCGGCGGTCTTTTTCATTGGACAGCGGCGGCCGCTTGGTGCCCAGTCGTATGCGCTCGTAGGCGGTGGTGAAGTCGGACATGGTGATCAGTCGCCGGTCGTAGCGGGCCGCGTGCATAGCGGCTTCATTGGCCAGGTTGGCGATGTCGGCGCCGGAAAAGCCGATGGTCGCGCGGGCCAAGGATTCCAGTTCAACGTTGTTCGCCAGAGGCTTATTCTTGGTATGAATCTTGAGGATCTCGTGGCGTCCCTTGACATCGGGCAGGTCGACGGTGATTTGGCGGTCGAAGCGGCCCGGGCGCAGCAGGGCCGGGTCCAGCACGTCGGGGCGGTTGGTGGCGGCGATCATGACGATATTGGTGTCGTTGTCGAAGCCGTCCATTTCGGAGAGCAGTTGGTTCAGGGTTTGCTCGCGCTCGTCGTGCCCGCCGCCCAAGCCGGTGCCGCGGCGGCGGCCGACGGCGTCGATCTCGTCAACGAATATGATGGCGGGCGCATTTTCTTTGGCGCGCTTGAAGAGGTCGCGCACGCGGGAGGCGCCGACGCCGACGAACATCTCAACGAATTCCGAGGCGGCGATGCTGAAGAAGGCGACGTTGGCTTCGCCGGCGACGGCGCGCGCCATCAGCGTTTTGCCGGTGCCGGGCGGGCCGATCAGCAAGACGCCGCGCGGCACCTTGGCGCCGACTTTAACGTACTTCTCGGGCTGCTTGAGAAAGTCTACGACTTCCGTCAGCTCGAGCTTGGCAGCGTCTTGCCCGGCGACGTCGTCGAATCGTATCGCCGGCATCTCGGGGGTTTTCTCGCGCGCCTGGGATTGGCCGAAGGAGAAGATACCGTTCATCTGCCCTTGCGCGCGCCGGCCCATCCAAACGAAGAAGCCGATAATGAGCACGAGGGGCAGGAAATTCAAAATGATGGATAGCCAGGGCGAGGTGCTGCTGTATTCCTGGTTGACCGGCGCGATGCCGTTCTGCAGGCGCAGGCGCTCGATTTCGGGCCCGGCGAAAATCGGGATCTGCGCCGAGAAGCGCCTTACGCTTTGCGTCCGGCCGGAGGGCGCGACGACTACGATGCTGCTTTTGAACTCGCCGACGACTGCGGTGGTATCCTTGTAGTCGAAGGCGGCGACATTGTTAAGCAGCAATTGCTCGTAAAAGTCGGAGTAGGCAATTTCCGGCGTTGAGGAGATGCCACCCAGGAGACCGGGCGAGGATATCAGCGCGAGCAGCATAACCAGCAGGAGCAGGCCCGGCGACACCCAACGGCGCCAATTTGGCGGCGGTTGTGGCGGACGGTTGCTATTGCCGCCGCTTTCGCTGTCCTCGTTATTGTTGTTGTCCCAGAATTGCATGGAGTGATAGTACTCGCAAAATGTGGATTGTATAGACTGATTATAGCGTATCCGCGGGGCGAACTGTGCAAGTATTGTCTTAGAAACGCGCTCGGGGCGCGATGCGGTAATGACGATATCGCGTTGGGCGGATGTCCGTTATGCTAGGCGGGCGAGCGCGCGACGAGACGCTGACTGCCAGGCCGCGCGCGTAGAGCTAGAGCGAGGCGTGAGATGAATCGACTGAAGGACGAGAGCAGCCCCTACCTGTTGCAGCACGCTGACAATCCGGTCGACTGGCATCCCTGGTCGGACGAGGCCTTTCGCATCGCGCGCGAGGCGGACAAGCCGGTCTTGCTCAGCGTGGGATACAGCGCTTGCCACTGGTGTCATGTGATGGCGCACGAGAGCTTCGAGGATGCGGCTACGGCCGAGATGATGAACGCGCTTTTCGTAAACGTCAAAGTGGATCGCGAAGAGCGGCCCGATGTCGACGATATCTATATGCAGGCGGTGCAGGCTATCGCCGGGCAAGGCGGCTGGCCAATGACGGTTTTTCTGCTGCCTGATGGGCGGCCCTTTTACGGCGGCACCTATTATCCCAAGGAGAGCCGCTACGGCATGCCGTCGTTTCAGCAGCTGATGGCGGCGGTGCACGACGCCTATCGCAACAAGCGCGACCAGCTCGAGGCGCAGGCCGACAATTTGCATCAGGCGCTGAAGCGGGATGTATTGGGCATTGGCCGCGCCGACGACAGCGGCTTAACGCTGGATCTGCTTGATGAAGCGGCGAC
Source organism: Chloroflexota bacterium (assembly GCA_009841405.1). Lineage (GTDB taxonomy): Bacteria > Chloroflexota > Anaerolineae > Aggregatilineales > Phototrophicaceae > UBA6055. The sequence continues at coordinate 14,101 of VXLV01000032.1, forward strand.
CAAGCTGATGGACGCCATGGATACCGTCAATGGCGGCTTTGGTACGCAGCCGAAATTCCCCAATCCCATCAGCCTCGAGTTCTTGCTGCGCTACTATGAGCGGACGCGGGATGAGCGCGCGCTGCGGCTGCTAACGCTCACGTTGCGCAAGATGGCGCAGGGCGGCATATACGATCAGGTCGCCGGCGGATTCGCCCGTTACAGCGTGGACGCGCATTGGCTTGTGCCGCATTTTGAGAAGATGCTCTACGACAACGCGCAGCTCAGCCGTCTCTACCTGCATGCCTGGCAGCTTACCGGCGACGAGTTCTTTCGGCTGGTCGCCGAGGATATCTACGACTACATCCTTCGCGAAATGACCGCGGCTGACGGCGGGTTCTACAGCGCGACCGACGCCGATTCCGAGGGCGTCGAGGGGAAGTTCTTCGTCTGGACGATTGAAGAGGCGCGGGAGGCGCTGGCGCCGCTGAGCGAGAGTTTGCCGCGCGCGCTGGAAATCGCAGTCGAGTACTTCGGCATGAGCGCGGAGGGCAATTTTGAGGGCTCGAATATTCTGTTTGTTCCGCGCTCGCCGGACGAGACGGCCGTAGATCTGGGCTTAAGTATTGGGCAGCTTGAGGAGGCGGTCGCGCAAATCAAGGAACAGCTTTACGCCGTCCGCAGTCAGCGGATTCCGCCGCTGCTGGATGACAAGATTCTGACCGCCTGGAACGGCATGATGCTGGCGAGTTTGGCGGAAGCGGCGCGGGTATTGGGCCGGTCGGATTACCTGGAAGCGGCGCGGCGGTCGGGCGAGTTCCTGCTCAGCGAGATGGTCGACGGCAATGGCCGGCTGTATCGGACGCATAAAGACGGGTGCAGCAAGCTCAACGCATATCTGGAAGATTACGCCAATCTGGTTGATGCGCTGCTGGAGTTGTATCAGACGACGTTTGATGAGCGTTTTTTCGCCGCGGCGCAGCGGCTGGCGGATGTGGCCCTGGCGCGCTTCGAGTCTGCGGATGGCGGATTTTACGACACGAGCGATGATCACGAGTCTTTGATCGTGCGGCCGCGCAACTTGCAAGATAATGTGACGCCCTCGGGCAACGCCATGCTGGCGAAGCAGCTGCTGCGGTTGGCGGCTTATACCGGCGAAGCGCGTTATGACGAAGCCGGGCGGGAGGTCCTGCGCAAACTGAGCGACGCCATGCGGCAGTATCCGCAAGCCTTTGCCGAGTCCTTGAACGCCGCCGACATGCTCGTCCGCGGCATCGACGAAGTCGCGCTAATCGGCGAGCTGGAGAGCGCGGCGGGCAGCGAGATTCTGGATACGCTGCGGCGGCCGTACCGCCCGAACGTGATCACGGCCTGGACGCGGGAGGATGTGACGCGCGACGAGCTGATTCCGCTGCTCAGCGAACGATCGATGTTTGATGGGCGTACGACCGTGTACGTCTGCCGCAACTTCGCCTGTCGCCTGCCTGTCACGACGGCGGAGGAGACGGCGGCGGCGCTGACAGGCAAGTAGCGGGGAGTCGGCGGCCGGGAATGGAGAATGAGCGGCAGAGCGGGCAAGCGTACTTCGGGACGGTGCTGCAGACAGTAGTGGGGCAGGCTTTCGCGGCGGCGGGTTATCAGCGCGAGCGGTCGCCGCTGCAAATGGCCGGCGGGCGCTTTCGCTACGTCAGAGAGTTTGCCGGCGGCGGGCGCGGCATCATCGATTTTCAAGTGCTGGTCTACAGCGATACGATGTGGTCGAGCGGCGCGCCGTCGTGTTTCCGCGTAGAATTGACGCGCGCGTCCGAGCGGGATGGCGCGGTCGTTCGCAGCTTGAGCCGGCTGGTGGTGGAAGACTTCGGCGTCAAGATTTTGCCGGCGGCGGACCACTGGTGGAGTTATCGCGATACAGACTCGCTGGGCAAAGCCTTGGCCGAGGCCGGCCATTTGATCGTCGGCTACGGCTTGCCTTGGCTAATAGGCGAGCTGAGCCCGCCGGGAGACTAGCGGGCGCGCTTGCTTGACAAGCCGAGTTCGGATTCGTAACATGACGCCACTTGACTCATCCGGCGGATTCATCCCTATGCCGCTTTTCCGCGCGTTGGCGCTGACACTGTGTTTGCTCGCGAGCGCTTGCAATATCCGCAGCGCGGACAGCACGCTGCCCACGCCGAACGAAGACAATATCATATATGTCACCGCCACGCCGCTGCCGGCGACGGCGCAGTCCCTACCGACTCATACCGCAACATTTCCGCCGACGCCGACGCCGGCGCCGACAGCGACGCCGACTGTACAGCCGGCGCTGCTGCTTGCGCAGGGCGAGCGGCTTGTACTGAACGGATATTTGGAAGACGCGGCCGCGGTCTATCGGACGCTCTTGAATTACGGCAGCGCCATCACGCCGCAAGAACGGGCGCAAGCGGCCTTTCGCCTGGGGCAAGTCACGCTGCGGGCCGGGTTCTTTGAGCAGGCGGCCGATGCGCTCACCACCCTGGTCACGGACTTTCCCGAGAGCGCGCAGATAGCGCAGGCTTATTTCTTGCGCGGCGACGCTCGAATCGGTTTGTCGCAATGGGGGGCGGCGATCGCCGACCTGCAGCAGTACCTCGCGCTGCGCCCCGGCTTGATCGACAGTTACGTCTTTGAGCGCATCGCCGATGCGCAGATCGCGCTCGGGCAGACCGAGGCGGCGCTGCAAAATTACGAGCGCGCCATCGGCGCCAAGCGATCGAAGGTACCGCTGCTGGTGCTGCGGGAAAAGCTGGCGCAGATTTACATCAAGCTCCAACGTTACAGCGATGCCATCGCGCAGTATGACGCGGTCCTGGCGGTGGCGCGCAACGCGCCGTACCGCGCCAACATCTCCTTCAGCGCGGCGCAGGCGGCGCTGGCCGGCGGAGATCTGGCCGCTGGCGTCGAGCGCTTGCGGGCGATATTCGAGAATTACGCTGGCACGGCGACCGCCTGGAAGGCCCTGGATTTGCTGAGCCAGCAGGGCGTTTCGTACGATGGATTGCAGCGGGGCCGGGCCGCTTTCAGCGCCGGGGACTATCAAGCCGCGATCGACGCCTTCAACGAATACACCACGACGCATCAGCTGGCGGCGATACCGGCGGAGTTGTTCCTGACGCTGGGGCGGGCTTACCGGCAGATTGGCAATTCGGAGGCCGCGACCGTGGCTTTCCAGACGATAATCGACCAGTATCCGCAAGACCCGCTCTTTGGCGAGGCGCTGCTGGAGCGGGGGCGGACCCGTTTCCTCGCCGGCGACAGCCCGGCCGCGATTCAGATTTACCTCGCCATCGCGGATACCTATCCGCTGTTTGAGCATACGGCCGGCGTCGCCCTTTGGCGCGCGGCCTACCTGTACGGCACCAACGGCCAGACGGCGCGCTCGCGCGAGATGTTCACGCGCCTGGCGGACAGCTATCCCGACCATGAATTCACCATCAACGGACTGTTCAACGCCGCCTCCGCAGCTGTGAGAGACGAGGAATGGGCGGTCGCCGAGAATCTATACGCGCGCGTCGCCAGTTTAGGCGGCGGGGATGATCAGGCGGCCGCCTACTTATGGATGGGCCGGATTGGGCTGCTGCGCGGCGATGCGGAGCTGGCCGGGCAGGCCTTCGATTTGGCGATTGCGGCGGCGCCGGACAGTTATTTCGCGGCGCGTTCGGGCGACTTCCGCCTCGGCATTCAGCCCTTCGACCCGCCGCCCGCCTGGCGATTCGCCTTTGACGAAGCGGCCGAGTTGTCGGCGGCCGAACAGTGGCTGCGGGAGGCCTTCGCCGTTGAAGAGCAAGGCGCGCTTTGGCGCTTGACGGCCAGTTTGAACGACGATCCGCGCATGATCCGCGGACGAGAATTGTATGCCGTCAGCGCTTTTGACGAAGCTTTCATCGAGTTTGAAGAATTGGTCGATCAAGCGCGCGACGATGGCAAGGCGTTGGACAGCTATCGGCTGGCGATATACCTGCGCGGCCTAGGCGTTTATCGGGAGAGCATTATTGCCGCGGCCGATGTCATCATCGCGTCGGGCCGGGGCACGCTTGGGGCGCCGCCCTTCCTGGCTCGGATGCGCTTTCCGGCATATTATATTGATGTCATCCAGCCGTTGGCGGCCGCGCGCGGCATCGACCCGGCGCTGATGCTGTCGCTGATCCGCCAGGAGAGCTTGTTCAACACCTTCGCCACGGCCGGCGCTGGCGAAAAGGGGATGATGCAAGTAATCCCGTCGACGGCGCAGTATATCGCCGAGCAACTGAACTGGCCCGATTACCAGCACAGCGACCTGTTTCGCCCCTATGCGGGCGTGGCATTTGGCGCCTTCTACATTGACGAACAGTTGGACCGCTTCAACCAGAACGCGATTGCGGCGCTGGCCGCCTATAATGCGGGGCCGGGACGGGCATACGACTGGAACGCGCTTGCCGGCGGCGACCCCGATCTGTTCATGACGGCGATTACCATTGACACTACCCGGCATTACGTGCAATTCATCTATCGGAACTACAACATTTATCGAGCGCTTTACGGCCGCGATGAGGCGTAGCCAGGCCGCAATTTCCGTTACCGCGACGAGATTTCTTCGTATAATGATTCAGACAGCGGGGTGGCGTGTGGCGCGTGCGGCTAGTCCCACGCCCGGGCCGGCGCCCGCAGCCTGCCAATGCCGGCTGATCTGATTAACCAGAAACTTCTAGTATGTTACACTTGTCGGTAGCAGCCAAAAGCGCGGGGCGGCGTCATGCAAGCGCATCGTCTGTTAGAGAATCTGCAAGCGCAGCAGCACAAGAGCCCGGATGAATTCTTCGGCCTGCCCAGCGTGCTGGCGCCGCAGCGCGCCGACGCTGCCTTTGCGTCGGTGAAGAAAGTCGCGGTGCTGACGGAGTCTTTCCTGCCCAAGGTCGACGGCGTGGTCAAGACCTCGTATCTGACGATTCGCTACTTGCAAGAGACCGGGCGGGAAGTTCTGGTATTCGCGCCGGATATCGCCGTTGATCAAGTCGGTGATTCTCAAGTGATTCCTTTGCCGTCGATCAGCTTGCCGCAAGCGCCGGAGACGCGCATGGCGCTGCCGAATCCGGTTGTGGCGCGGCATATCGAGGAGTTTGAGCCGGACTTGATTCACTTGTTCAGTCCAGCCGCCATGTCCGTGAACGGCATGGCTGTCGGCCGGCATCTAAATTTGCCGGTGATCGCGAATTACCAGACGGATTTGCCGGGCTATACCGAACATTATGGTTTTCGCATGCTGTCTGGTCCGGTGAATCGCTGGCTGCGCTATATCCATAATGGCTGCCACCTGACGTTGGCGCCGACGCGCACCATTATTGGCGAGTTGCGCGCCGCCGGTTATCGCCGCGTGCGTCACTGGGGGCGGGGCGTGAATACGGAGCGCTTTAATCCTCGCCATGCCCGGCCGGCGATGCGCCAGCGCTTGCTTAACGGGCGGGATCCGGGGTCGTTGCTTTGCGTCTTTGTCGGGCGTCTGGCCAATGAGAAGCGGATAGAACTGTTGCTGGAGGCGGCGCGGTTGCCCGGCGTCGCCTTGACCATCGTCGGCGACGGCGCCTTGCGCGAACAGCTTGAGCAAGTCTTCGCCGAGACGGACGCGCATTTTACCGGTTACTTGTTTGGCGACGAGCTGGCGCAAGCCTACGCCAGCGCCGATGTCTTTGTTTTCCCGGGCGAGTACGAGACTTTTGGCCAGGTCATCCAGGAAGCGATGGCGTCGGGGCTGCCATCGGTGGTCGTGAACGCCGGCGGCGCGCCCGATGTGGTGGAGGACGGGGTTAGCGGGATTGTGGTGGAACCGGCCGCGCAGGCATTCGTCGAGGTTATAGAGCGCCTGCGCGATCATCCGGAGGCGCGGCGGCAAATGAGCCGTGACGCGCGCAATGCCGCCGAGGAGCGGCCCTGGTCGGCCTTGATGGCGCAGCTCGAGGGCTACTACGAAGAAGCGTATAAGATGAATCAACGCTTCACGCGCTTGTTCGGCTTTACGAATTATCATCGGCCGCTGTCAATTCCGGCCCGGCTGGCGCGCCGGCCGCGGGTTGGCATACTTTCCTGAGGAAATCGCGGGTTAGCGCGCGTATAGATTTCTTGCAGATTAGCCCGCGCCGCGGCCCTATGGCGGCGACTTGCGGCGGCTGCGAGTATGCAAGCGGCGCGCGGCGCCGAGAGACACCAGACTTTGAGGACACTATGCCTAAGCAAACCAAGCGACGCACGCTGGCGCTGATATCTCATGACGGCAAGAAGGCCGACATGGTCGGGTTCGTCAAGGATCATCGAGAGCTGCTGGCCGAATTTGACTTGGTCGGCACAAATACCACCGGCCAGCTCATCACGGAGAAGACCGGTCTGCCGGTAAAGCGGATGCTTTCGGGGCCTTATGGCGGCGATGCGCAGATCGCGGCCATGGTGGCGGAAGGGAAAATCAGCGCGGTTTTCTTCTTTGTCGACCCACTGGGCAAGCATCCGCACGATCCGGATATTCAGAGTTTGCTGCGGATTTGCAACGTGCGCAATGTGCCGCTTGCGACCAATATCGCATCGGCTGTGCTGCTAATCAACGCCTGAGACATTACGTTCTTACGCGTTTCTTGCTTTTGCCGTCGCCAATCAGGCTTCATAATGGATAGCGCGCTTTGACCGTCGCTCGGCGCATGGCGGGCAGAATCGGCGGTCCGGCGCATACATGCTCCTGGTATGGGGAATGTCCGTGACGGAAAACGACCGCATTGTTGTCGATTGGGTCATCAAAGCCAGGCTGGGCGATCAGGAGGCGTTCGCCGAGTTGGTCCATCTTTATCATGACCCGGTTTACAACTTCTGCTATCGGATGCTGGGCGAGAGCGGCGAGGCGGAAGACGCCTCTCAGGAGACATTCCTGCGCGTGCACCGCAACTTGCACCGCTACGATATTAAGCGCTCGTTCAAGACCTGGCTGCTGTCCATCGCGTCCAATCACTGTATTGATCGCCTTCGCAAGCGGCGCGTGCAATACGTCTCGCTGGATGACGAGCCGACGGCGGCAGCGCTGGCGTTGAGCAGCAGCGACCCCACGCCGGAGCAGGCCGCCCTCAAACTGGAGCTGAAAGACGCAATCCAAAAGCTGCTGCTGCAGTTGGACGAACATTACCGCCTGGCGGTGATCTATCGCTACTGGTACGAATATTCTTACGCGGAGATCGCGCAAGCGATGAATACGACCGAGAGCGCGATCAAGAGCCGACTGCACCGCGCGCGGAAAAAATTGGCGGATTTGCTTGACGACGCCGCGCTCGAAGGAATCGACAGCAGGCTGGCCGACCCCGGCGCGAAAGGAACCTGAGATGTCCGACGAGCGGAGCCTGCCTCAGCAGGATATGATGCAAGACGCGCTGGATGGGCAGCTTTCCGAAGAAATGGCGGGCAAGCTGGTGGAGATATTGCGGCGGGACGAAACGGCCGCGGAAGAATACAGCCGCTTGCAGCGCGTCGATGCCTTGCTGCGGCGCGCGCCGCAGAAGCGGGCGCCGGCGCGTCTCGCGGCGACAATCATGGCGCGGGTGGCGGCGACCATGCAGGCGGAGGCGGAGAAATCAGGCTTGTCGCCGGAAATGCAGCGCGTCATGATGCTGAGCATTTCGGCGGCGATGATGGCGATGATGCCGATGATGGAAGCGGCATCCTGGCTGGTGCTGAACGCCCGGCGCGATCCTGAATTGCTCAGCGATGTCATGGTCGAGACGATCGGCTGGATGTCGCTGGTGACCAATGCGCTGATCCAACTGCTGGAGGATGCCGAAGACCTGGCGCGCACAGACCCGGAGGTCGCGGCGGCGACGCTCGCGCTGACGCCATATATGCTTTCGACGATACTGGATTACCTCGACGAGCTGGAACTGCAATAGAGGGCGACGCTGCGCCGGCGTATGCTGCCGGCTGTACTATCATGGCGGCGCGCCCGGTCAAATCGAAAAGAGGCGCTATTGTCTAGCGCCTCCGCCATTCGGACTGAGGAACTTGAAGCTAGCTGCCTTCATCCGGGATCGTCTCGATTTTGCGCACTCGATAAGTGACCAGGCCGTCAGGCACTTCCACTTTGACGCGGTCGCCAACTTGTTTGCCGAGCAAGGCTTTGCCCACCGGTGAATCCAGCGAAACGCCGCGCCGCCCATGCGTGATCTCCTCATGATCGAGCAAGTCCATGGTGAACTCTTCCTTTTCCGATGCGTCGTAGACGGTCACGCGGTTGCCCGGCGTGATGGTGTCAGGGTCTTCGCCGGCGTCGATGATTTCCGCGCGCGCCAGGACATTCTGCAGATGTGAAACGCGTTCGTCCAGCCGCTCCTTCGATACCATCGCATCAAAGAAGACCGCCTCTTCACCCTGGTCGTCTTCGCGGGCTTCGGCGAGCATCTCGGCAACTTTGCTGTTTTCTTCGTTTGTTAGCACGTTGAGTTCGCGCTGCAGCTTCTGGAAGCCTAGCCGCGTCAACAGAATGCGTCTTTCCGCCATGTTATGTTCCTTTCGTGTAGCAATCACCAGGTTATACGGCGACTCTAGCCAAGAGTTCTGTCTGCCTCTCATTGGACGCAACACCAAACAAAGCACACGAAACGCCCTGCCCACGGGGCGGGACGCGCCATGTCCTTCGCTTGTCTGCTTATACACCAATTATACGGCATTATCCTCTGAAAATCAAATCCGCGGCTTCAGCGCGCGGTTTGGCGGTATGCTCAGAAGCTTGGCGCGTTCGCCATTCGCATTGGCTTACAGGCTGCCCGCGGCCTCAACCCCGCTGATAAACTTCCGGGTTAACGCAGGTAGGCAGCGGCTGGCCTTGCAAGCCGGCGATCAGATTGTCCACCGCCATCTCAGCCATTTTGGCGCGGGTGGCGACACTGGCGCTGGCGATATGCGGCACGATAAGGCAGTTGTCGAGCGTGAGCAGCGGGTCGTCAAGCGGAACGGGCTCGGGATCCGTGACATCCAGGCCGGCGGCCAGGATCTCGCCGTCGCGAAGCGCGGCGTAGAGCGCGCGCGGATCGACGACGCTGCCGCGCGCGGTGTTGATAAGGATGGCGGTCGGTTTCATCAGATTCAGTTCTCGCTGGCTGATCAGATGGCGCGTTTCGTCGGTTAAGGGGACGTGCAGGCTTACGAAGTCGCTATTGCACAGCAATTCGTCCAGGGTCGCTTTTTCGCCGCCAAGGCGCCTGATTTCGTCGGCGCTCTCCAAACTATTGACCAGCACGCGCATGTTGAAGCCTTGGGCGCGGCGCATGACAGCCGCCCCGATGCGCCCGCAGCCGATGATGCCCAGGGTCGCGCCGAAGATGTCTTGGCCGGACAGGACAGTGGGGTGCCAGGTTAGCCACTTGCCGTCATGGATATATTGCCGCGCTTCGGGAATACGCCGCGCTGTCGCCATCAGCAGCGCGAAGGCGAAGTCGGCCGTGGTTTCGTTGAGGACGCCCGGCGTATTGCCGATGGGGATGCCGCGCTGGCTGGCGGCGGCGATGTCGATATTGTCGTAGCCCACGGCCAGATTGCTGATCACTTTGATCTGGGGCGCGGCGTCCATAAGCGGCGCGTCAATGCGGTCCGTGAGCAAACAGAGCAAGCCGTCGAGCTCGCCGATTTTGTCCAGGATTACGTCATAGTCGGGCGGCCGGAATTCCCCCCAGACTTCCGCTTCGCAGTGATTGGCGAGGCGCTCCAATGCTGCTGCTGGCAATTCACGCGTGACGAATACTTTGTCTCGGCCCATATTCCGTCTCCCGATGCAGAATTCCGCGCGAGATTATAGCGCAAATAGGCGAGCAGTCGCCAAGGGCGCAATGGTTGGGACAGCACGGCCAATACTGGAAGATTGGCGCGCTTATGGCAGGCAGGGCAAAGTGATCTTTAGCAGCGTGCCCTTGCCGGGTTTGCTGCCCATTTGCAGGCTGCCGCCGCAGCCTTCGATATGTTTTCGGGCGAGATACAGGCCCAGACCCAGGCCCGGATCGGCGTCGCGCGCTTGCCAGAAGGGTTCAATCGACACATCGGAAGTGGCGCGGAAGCCGCGGCCCCGGTCCAGGATGCCGATGTCGGTTTTGTAACCGAATTCTTGCACCTTGATTCTGGCTTCCTGGACATTGGCGTGCAGGCGGATATTGCGCGCGATTTCGCCAAATGCGTGTGAGAGGTAGGCTTCGTCGCCGATGGCGCAGAAGCGCGCGTCAACCTCCGGCAGGATGACGTCGCGCAGAACAGAGCGCATTCTGTGGATGAGCACAGCGCCGTCGAATTCATCTTCGGCGTACTCCAGCATGTCGTGCCGAAGCATCGAATAATGCCAGATGTTGGTCATCGCGCCTTCGATCGAATGAAAGGCGTCGATGACGTGGGCAATCGTTGCTTGCTGCTCTTCGCCCAGTGGGCCGTCGAAACCGGTGGAGAGATTGTCGAGCGCCGCCCTTGCCGGGTCGCTCAGCGCGTTGAATCGTTCAAGCACCGCTGGGCGCGTGGCGGCGTTTTCAATGCCGAGGGAGGTAATGACGTCCATGACCAGGGTATGCAAGCCCCAGCAATAAGCGTGGACGCGCTTGCAGCACTCGCGTTGATCGCCGGTTGTCGCGCCGAACGCGCCCGACATCAGCGATTCCATCAGCGAGATGACATCGCTGACTGGGTCCAGCAGTTTGCTATAGGAGATGTTTGACACGTTCCGAGACTCGTAGGCTTGCCCAGTCTCCATTATAGCGCATCATTTCTCACAGCGGGGTGATTGACGGCTTACGGCAGTCTTAAAGGGCGGCGCGCATGCAAGCCGCCTAACAGCAAAAAGCAGCCGGCGCGGGGCCCGCTGCTTTGGAATGCCTGGCTTGCGGCTCTCGATTCGGGGTCGAGAGCGGAGTAGCGCGCGAGGCTACTTGAGCTCGACGACGGCGCCGGCTTCTTCCAGCTTGGATTTGCCGTCTTCGGCCATATCTTTGCTGACTTCTTCGAGCACGGTCGCGGGCGCGGATTCGACCAGTTCTTTGGCTTCTTTCAGTCCGAGCGGGGTGATGCCGCGGATGGCTTTGATGACGTTGATCTTCTTGGGGCCGATTTCCTTCAGAATCAGATCGAATTCGGTCTGTTCCTCTTCCGGCTCGGCCTCGGCGCCGCCGGCGGCAGCACCGGGCGCCATCATCATCATGCCGCCGCCGACGGCCGCTTCGACGCCCCAAGCGTCTTCCAGCTTTTTCTTCAAGTCAGCGGCTTCCAGAATGGTCAAAGCGCTGAGTTCTTCTACCAGTTTGTCCAGGTCTGCCATTGTTGTTTCCTTTCCTCGGATTGGTTCTTCTAACGATTGATTGCTTGATTGCGCGAAGTCGCGCTGGCGCTTGGCGCGCGGGTTACTCGGCGACGGGCGAGGCTTCTCCCTGCTCATCAAGATAAGCCTGCAGCACGTTGACGACGCCGCCGGTCGCTTGATGAATGGCGTTGACGATACCCTGGGCGGGCGCGACGACCATGCCGGCGAGTTGCGCGCGCAGTTCGTCGAGCGTCGGCAATTGCGAAACGGCTTCCACCTCCTGCGCGTCGAGGATATCGCCATTCATCATGCCGCCGGTAACTTGCATTTTTTCGTCGAATTCTTCGTCCTTGATATGCTTGAGCAAGGCTTTGGAGACGCCGGGCATATTGTCTCGCCCGAAGATATAGGCGACGGGCCCGGTAAGCAGATGCTCGGGAATTGCCCAGTCGGCGGTTTCGAGCGCCTTCTTGATCAGCGTATTCTTGGCGACGAGGTAGCGTCCGTTCTGCTCGCGCAGGGCGTTGCGCATTCCTTGGATTTGCGAGACGCTCAGTCCCTGCGTTTGGACGACGACGAACCCGTCGCTCTCGTTTAGGATCTCGACGTATTCGGCGACAAGTTCCTGTTTGCGTTCCTTTGATATGGGCAAGCGCCGCTCCTTTCCCCGTAAGTCGCGCGTCCCCGCCGCGCGGGCTATCCGATTCGGCCAAAACAAACAAGCGACCCGTGCATGAGGTCGCGTCAGGTTCCAATCGTGAGAATTGGAGAGAGCTTCAGCGCGCGCCTCGGCAGGAAATTAAGGGCGTCCGCCCGCCTGCTGTCTACGGATTGCGTCGTTATCGGGTTGGTACGCTGTCGGATTATAGAGCCTTTCAATAGCTGGTCAAGGTTGAGTTTCGGGTTTGACGCCGCCGCGCCGCTGCGCTACAACATGCCGAACGCAGGATTAGCAAGGACTGGGCTGACCATGGAACTGGACCGCGACGCGCTGCAAAAGAAGGTGCATGAATTGTACGCCCGCGAACACGCTGAACTGGGCGAGGCGGGCACGTTTGAGCATTTGGAGCGCGGACGAGCGTGGCGCCTGGCGGGGACATTGAGCGCGGGGGGTATTCTGATTTTTCCGCACGCGGGCGTGCATGATTGCGGCTGTCAGATTGCCGCTTGCGCGCAGGCCGCGCTGGATAGCGGCGCGGACAAGGTCGTCGTGCTCAGCGTGCTGCACGCCTTCACGGCCGAGATGGAAGCGGCGCGCGTGGCGGTAGCGGCCGGGGAAGACCCGGCGCAATTCGAGTACTGGGGGATTCAGGGGCCGGGCATAGATTGGCGGCGGGAGTGGACCGGCGATCATGCCTTGATCAGCTGGCGGCATTTCTGGCGGGCGGAGCTGCGGCGGCGCGGCATTGCACAAGAGCGAGGGCCGCAGGTATTCGAGCGCTATCCCTATCTGGCGGGCGGCCGCCCCGGCGATTTGCCCGGCATCGACGAGCTGGCGAGGCTGATGGAAGACGCGGTGGTCGTCAGCACTGCCGATCCCTTTCATCATGGCATCGGTTACGGCGACGCGCCGGAGGACGCCTATAACCACGATGCGGTTGGCCTGGCGCACGCGCAAGGCATGATCGAGTCCGGCATCCGCATCCTGGAGCGGGGCGATTACTGGGCCTATAACCAGCATTGCATCGAATCCAAGAGCGACGCCCGCGATACCGGGCAGGTGTTCCGCTACCTGCGCGGTCCAATGACCGGCGAGGTACTCGATATCAGCTATACCGATTCGTCAGAACTGTATGATCAGCCGCCGCCGACCTGGGTTGCCGGCGCTTTGATCGAGTGGAAACTGTCAAGCTAGGCCGTGGCCGGGCGCTTGGCGAATCTCGCGCTACTGCGGATCGCCGGCGTCGGCGTCGTTGAAGCGGCCTTCCGTTTCCTTCAGCGCGTCTTGCAGCTTCTGCTGCCGCAGGCTCTGCGTCAGATCGCCGCGGGTGCGCTCGAGAACGCCGCGCACGACATCCGTTTGCCGCCGGAGGCCGCGGGTCAGCGCATCGGGGAAGTCGAATGTCACCAGTTGGTCGTAGATGTCATCCATCGCCAGTAGCAGGCGCTCGGCTTCGTCGCTGTGCCCGTCCGTCCGCCGCATGATATCCAGAATAAACCGGCGCAGCTCAGTTGCTGCCTCGCCAAGGCCCTTGAGATAAGTCGCGCTTGCGATGCCTAGCTCCGCGGACGATGGAAGCGCTTCGCCCCGAATGATGGCCAGCGTGATGAAGGCCTCGGCCACTTCTTTCAGCGCGTCTTGTGTGTAGCCGGTGTGATACAGATCCGGAAAGTCTTGGACAACGGACTTCAATTCTTCCGCGCCGGCCTTCACCAACTGGAGTTTCTGGTTGGCCGTGTCCCAATCCCGCCGATGAATGGCGCGGATGCTTTCGGAGCAATGACGCACCAGCTGGCGCGAGCGCGCGATGGCTTGGTCGCGGGCGGCATTGCGTTCTTCCAGGTCGGCGCGAACCGCCTCACAGATTTGCTCCAGATTATTCATTGTCGTCGTCCGTCGGTTTGACCGAGCCGAAGAGTTGATCGGCCAAGGTTTGGCGAGCCGGCGTCTCAAGCTTGCCGTGGCTCGCTTCATATTTGTTCATGTTTTCCTGCAGGGCGTTCAGAAACAGCTTGCTGTGGGTTGGGGTCATCATGACGCGCTTCTGCAAGCGGGCGCGGTCGTCGTTGGGCAAAACCTGCAGGAAGTCAAATATCACTTCGTTTGACGTGTGCGTAATCATGACCATGTTGGCATAGATGGCGCTGGGGTCTTTGGGGAGCTCGATTTTGACTTTGCGTTTTGCTGGCTGATTCTCTGTCATGGCGTCCTCGCGCGGGTATAACGAGACGCTGCCATTATAGCCGATGTTCGCGGCAGCCTCAGGGCTGATTCCGGATGCGGCCTCGCCAAGTCAGTCTCTTTCTCTCCGGCCGTTTCAGGTAAGCTATTATCTGCAGGAAAAACGGCAGACGGGGACAGACCTAATGCCAACATACATTTATCGGATTCAGCCGGTGCGGCCCGCCATGTTAGCTGAGGGGCCGACTGAAGAGGAGGCGCGCGTCACTGCCGAGCATTTCGCGTACCTGAAGCAACTGATGGCGGATGGCTCGCTGATCCTTGCCGGACGCACGCTGAACAGCGATTACTCGGCTTTTGGCATCGCCATTTTCGAGGCGCGCGACGATGAGCACATGCGTCAAATAACCGCGGCGGATCCCGGCGTGGCGAAGAAGCTTTTCCGCGCTGAGTGGCACCGGTATCGCATTGCGCTGCATGCGCCCGGCAACTACAACGAGGGCTAGCTTGTGACGGACAATACGCCCCGGCATATCGTCGCCGCCAGCGCCCTGATTCGCAACGAGCAGGGTGAGATCGCGCTGGTCAGGACCGAGCGCCGCGGCTGGGAGTTGCCCGGCGGGCAGATCGAATTGGGCGAGTCGCTGACCGCGGGGCTGCAGCGCGAAATCGACGAGGAGTGCGGGCTTCAGGTTGAGCTGGGCCGGCTGGCGCAAGTGCGCAGCAATGTAAGTTCGTCCATCGTCATCTTCGTCTTTCAAGCCCGCTACCTCGGCGGGGAAATGCGACCGAGCGCGGAGACGCCCGAAGTGCGTTGGGCGAGCCCCGCCGAGGCGCTGGCGTTGATCACGCATCCTATCTTGAAACATAGCTTCCGCGAATTGCTGGAGAGAAAGGCGGGCGTCGCTTATCACGCCTACGAAAACAGGCCCTTCGCGCTGCTTGATACGCGCGCTTGCTAGCGAATCGGCTGTCGCGAAGGCAGCCCGGCGCTCCGCGGGAAGCGCTTGGGCGTCGGCCGGATTTTGTCGATGACGACGAGATAGCGCGGGTTATCCAGCGTCGGCAGTTGGATTTCTTCAATTGTGAAGAGCTCGCCGCCAAGCTGGTCGATGGCGTTGGCGGCCGCGTAGACGTCGTCATAAGCGTCTGCGCCGCGCATGGCAACTGTCTGGCCATCTGGGCGGGCCAGGGGCAGGGTGTATTCCATGAGGACGGGCATTTTAGCGACAGCGCGCGCCACGACGATATCATAGCGCTCGCGATGTTGGCTGCTGCGCCCGGCGTCTTCAGCCCGGGCGTGCAGCGCGCTCGTGTTCGCCAGCCCAAGGGAGTCGCTCGCGTGCTCTATGAAGCGCAGCTTTTTTCGGGTCGAGTCCAGCAATGCGACGCGCAGTTTTGGAAACGCGATGGCCAGCGGCAGGCCGGGAAAGCCGGCGCCGGCGCCTACGTCAATGAGCCGCAGCCCGTCGACGCGCGGCATGACTTGCGCCACGGTAAGCGAATCGAGGTAATGCTTGACGGCGATCGCGGAGGGATCGGTGATGCCGGTCAGATTCATCCGCTGGTTCCAGTCCAGCAGTAATTCTGTCAGCGCGTCAAACTGCCGGAGTTGGCGATCCGACAACTCAATGCCCAACAGCGCCTTGGCTTGAGCGCGCAGCAGGGACAATTGATTCGGCCGGGCTAATACTGCGGGAAGCCGGGATAGGTCTTCAGTGGCATGGCCGGCTGTTCATGCAGGACCTCGACGCCGTAGGGATTCGTTTGAATGGTGAAGCGGCAGCGGCTGCCCAGGCGATCGTTCGCGGTGCCGGGTCCGAAGTCCTCGTAGCCGTCGCTGATCGCCTCCGACCAGCCGACAGCGAAGCCGATGTCGTAAGTGCCGGGCTCAAACTTGTCGCCGAAGTTAGCCGTGTAGAAGACCCACCAGTCGCCGCTGCCCGGGATTCGCTTGACTTCGCTGGTCTCAGCCGGAATGGGGAGCGAATTGAGGGTAACAATATATTGCGCCTTGTTGATGTGATCATGCACTTGATCGGCAGTCTGGGCGTACCAGGACCAGAAAATACGAATCTCGTCCGTATCGTACAAGATGCCGGGGTCGGCGCCGTCGACGTCGACGCATTCGGCGAAGATGAGCCCGGGGTCGGCGGTGCGTCCTGGCGGGAGGACTGGCCTGGCACGCGCGCCAATCTGCACAATCGGCTGGATCGGCTGCGAGTACACCGGGTTCAGCAGCGTGCCGTTTGGCGTGAAGACGCCGGACGTTGAGACCAGTCGCGGCAAATCTGCGACATCGTCGCCTTCGACCAGGTTGCTTCCCGGTTCCTCACAGGCGGTCAGAACGTCGTCGGACGGCTCCTGAAACAGCGTGCTTCCCGGGTCGTTTTCGCGAGCGATGCGGATGACGACGCTTATGGGCGTGTCAAGCGCGCGCGTCGCGCCGTCGAGCCAATAAATCACCTGGCTGACGGAATAATCGCCGTGGACGCTGATGCGGCGCAAACCGGTAATCACATTGCCCAAGCCGCCCAATTGGTCAAAGGCCTGGTAGTATAAGTCGTAGCCGGTTTCCATGACGCCGCTGAAGTCAATCACCATGCGGTCTTCACAGGCGCTGTAAAACCAGTTGACCGTCGAGGTGTATTGGGTTTCGTCCTGCGCCTGCGCGCCAAAAACCGCAATGATGGCGAGCAGCGCAAAAACAATAGATTTCGCTAAACGCATGAGATCTCATTCCTGTCTGAACCGGTCTGCCGCCATCATTCTACCGCATTTGCCCGGAAAGCTCAGCCCTGTATCGCGCGCGGGGCAACTGGACATTATTATGTATAGCATACTTCGCTTACAATTAGACGGGAAATCAGCCGCAAGCGGGAAGGCAACCTCAAGGTGAGCAAGCATACGATCTGCATACTGCAAGGCGATGAGACGGGTCAGGAGCTGCTGGAGCAAGCGCTGCGCGTACTAGATCCGAGCGTCATTCGCATGCATGACCTGGCCTTTGAGACATTCGACCTGTCGCTGGATAACCGGCGGCGGACGAAGAACGGGGTCGTTCACGACGCGGCGGCGCGCATTCTGGAGACTGGGCTGGGCGTCAAGGCGGCGACAATCACGCCCGGCGATGCGGATGACGTCGGCAGCCCGAACGCGCTGCTGCGCGATCTGGTGCACGGCAGCGTGATTCTGCGCACGGGCCGGCGGATACCGTCGGTGCTGCCGCTGGCCGGCGTGCATTCGCCGATTGCGGTGGTGCGCATGGCAGTGGAAGGCGCGTACATGGCCGAAGAGTGGCGCGAGGGCGAGGGGCTGGACGAAGTGGCGTACAACAAGCGCCATATCAGCCGGCGAACGTGTCGCGCGGTGGCGGAGTTCACCTTTCGATATGCCGAGGAGCACGCGGCAACAGTCTTCGGCGGGCCGAAGTACACGGTGAGCCCGGTCTATGAAGGGCTGTTCAAAGAGGAGTTGGACCGGGCGGCGAGCCTGCACCCGAGGGTGCGCTACAACCCGCAGCTGATTGACGCGACTTACGCGCTGCTGCTGGAGACTCATGGCGAAGCGCTGGTGATCCCGGCGCTGAACCGCGACGGCGACTCGCTCAGCGATCTGGTGATCAAGATGTTTGGCACCATCGCCGGCGCCGAGTCCGTTATCATCGGATTCGACGACGACTTCAAAGTCAAGGTGGCTGTGACCGAGGCGCCGCATGGCACCGCGCCGAGCCTAAGCGGCAAGAATATCGCCAATCCGATGGCGATGATCCTGGCTTGTGCGGCGCTGCTGCGTTACATTGACAGCCGGGATGCGGCGCTCGCCAGCCGCGCGTTGTACGAATCGACGTTGGAATCGGTCTACAACGGCATCAAGACGCCCGACCTGGGCGGGCAAGCCAGCACGTCCGAGTTCGTGGACGAAGTCATTCGCGAGGCGCGGGGCAAACTTGAGGTTTGGGACGCGCTTGGGGACTGAGCGCAAGGGGCCGGGATTGGACGAGTTGCTCAACCGCGATGTGGCGGAATTATGGTCGGTGCTGTTTGATATCGTCACCGACGGCGAGAAGCGTTTGGCCAGCCATTTTGAAGCGCATCAGCTGACGCCGCCGCAATTCTACGTGCTGAAGACCCTGTCGGAGAACGACGGCGAATGCCGCATCGGCGATATCGCCCGCGATCATCATTTGACCAGCGCGACGATGACCGGCCTGGTCAAGCGCCTGGAGGGCATGGATCCGCCATTGGTGACGCGCCGGCGCAATCCCCGGGACGGACGGTCGGTTGATGTTTTCCTCACGCCCGATGGCGCGGCGCGCTTTGTGGCGGTTCAGCGCGCGCTGATGGATCAGCTGCGGGCGGTCTTCGCGCTACTGCCGGAAGCGGAACGGCGCGACATCATCGGCAAAGTGCGCTTGTACTTCAGCGTGTTCTCGCAGCGATTCCCTCTGCACAGGATGAGCTAGGCCATCGCATATCGGTCAAACCACGCGACCATCTCGGTCAGGCGGCTGACGCGATGGCCGGGTTCGCCGCTGCGCGAGAGTTCGTGCCCTTCGCGCGGATAGCGCAGCATCTTGACCGGCGTGTCCGTGGCGCGCCGCACCCAGGCGAATAGCTGCTCGGCCTGCTCGATCGGCACGCGGAAGTCGTTTTCGGAATGGATCAAGAGCAGGGGCGTCGTGATGCGCGCGGCGTACTTCAGGGGCGAATTGTCCCAGTAGACGTCGTGGTCGTCCCAGGGCTCGGCGTCGAATTCGTTGGACATCAGCAGCGGCACATCGGAAGTGCCATAGAAGCTCGAGATATTGTAGACGCCGCGCTGCGAGACGGCGGCTTTGAATCGGTCGCTGTGGCCGATGATCCAGGCGGTCATGTAGCCGCCGTAGGAGCCGCCGGTGATCGCCATGCGTTCGCCGTCAGCGAAGCCCAATTCGAGAACGGCGTCCACACCGGCCATGATATCGTCCATGGCGACGGGTCCCCAGGCCGCGTGCAGCCTGCGCTCGAAGGCCTCGCCATAGCCGCCGCTGCCGTGCGGATTGCAGTAGAAGACGGCATAACCGCGGGCGGCGTGAAATTGCCATTCGTGCCACATGGTCTTGGTCGAGAAGCCCCAGGCGGCGTGGGGGCCTCCGTGGATATTCAGCGCCAGCGGCGCCTTGTCGCCTTCTTGATGGCCGACGGGCAGGATATACCAGCCTTGAACCGCGCCGTTTGGCGAGTCGTAGCGCAGCTCGCGCGCTTCTTGCACGATGACTTCGTCCAGCAATTCGTGATTGAAGTTCGTGGCTTCTTTGAATTCGCCGTTGGCGAGGACATAGAGTTCCTGCGGGTTTCCGGGCGTCGAAACCGTCATGGCTAGCGCGCCGCTGCGGCCGCCGTCGATTTGCTCGATTTCATAGACGCCTTCGTGTGCCGGCAGCAGCTCATCGTTTTCTGGATCGTAGCGCCAGGGCAGGACCTTGCCTTCGCTTTCCAGCGTCAGTGCGAGTTCGCCCTCCGGCGACCAGGCGTAGTCGATAGTCTCGCGGTCGATATAGGCGTTGACGATGCGCGTTTCCGAGCCGTCGGCGGCAAGGACGAGCAGACGGCTTGGCATGTCGGTGACGCCGATGGGGCTGCGCTCGCAAGCGATCCACTTGCCGTCCGGCGATGGCTTTGGCGCGTAGACGCTGAATGCGCCGTTTGTCAGGGCGGCTTCGGCGCCGGTTTCCGCGTCCAGCCGGAAGATGTTGAGGGCGCGCCAGGGCTCGTCGCCCAGCGGCGTCACGGTACGGGAGGTGTAGATCGACGCGCCGTCGGGCGACCAGCGCGGCGCGGCGTGGTCAGCGTCGATCGCGGTGAGGCGTCTGGGTTTGCTCTCGCTGGATTCGGCTGTGTCGGCCACATACACCTGATCGTAGCGCTCGTTGACGTAGGCTGTGCCCTGCCGATAGGGGATGCGCCACATTGGGCGGGGGTCCCAGTGATTGCGCTCGTCTTCCGCTTGGCGCTCCTTTCGCTGTTTGGCTTCCAGCTTGTCCGCGGGCTCGGGATCGCCGTTGTCAGCCTCGGCCTCGCGTTCGCCGCGGCGCAGCGGCGCCAGGAAGGCGATGCGGACGCCGTCGGGCGACCAGTCGGGGCTGTGCGCGCCGTTTTTCATGCTGGTGAGCGCGCGCGCTTCGCCGCCCGGCGCGGCGGTGGGCAGCAGGTAGACTTGCGGCTTGTCACTGCGCGCGGAGACAAAGGCCAGCTGCGAACCGTCTGGAGACCAGCGTGGTTGGGAGTCTTTTTCGCCGCGCGTCAACTGCTGGAGCGTGCCGTCCGCCAGCGAGTAGAGCCAGATATTGCGCTTGTAGGACTTTTCCAGCGGGTCGGGCGAAACTTTGACGAAGGCGACTGCGTTGCCGTCGGGGCTGAACTGCGGGTCTTGCACGTAGTGAATGCGGTTGAGGTCCTCGGCGGTGATGGGTCGTTTGCTGTCGGTCATTGGCATATCCTCGTTAGCGATTGGCGAGCAAATGGAGTCCCGATTGCAGCAGCGCGGCGAAGCGCGCTTCCCGCGCCAGTTCGGCGATGGGTTGCGGGGGCGGCGGCGCCTCGGGCATGGGGCGCAGCTCCAGTTGCCACCAGCCGGTATGGCGCCAGTTTCCCGCTTTGAAGCCGACATTTTCAAAGACGCCGATCTTGCGAAATCCGGCCGCTTCGTGGGCGCGGATGCTGGCTTCATTGGGCAAGGCGATCACGCCGACAGCGTTGCAGTAGCCCTGGGCGCGCAATACGGCGATCAGCGAGCGATACAGCGCGCGCGAAACGCCGCGCCGCTGAAAGTCGGGGTGGACGTAAACGGTGGTTTCGGTCGTCCACTGGTAGGCTCGGCGAGCGCGAAAAACGCTGGCGTAAGCGTAGCCGGCCAGCCGTCCGTCGATTTCGCAGACCAGCCAGGGATATTGCGCCCGGGTTTGGCGAATGCGCGCCGCGATCTCCGCGACATCGGGAACCGAGAGTTCAAAAGAGATATGCGTTTCGCGGACGATCGGGGCGTAGATCTGATGGATGGCCGCGGCGTCGGCGGTTGTGGCCAAGCGAATGTCGGCGTTCATTGCGCTTCGCTCGGCGCGCCGGACGGGGAGTCCTCGTTCGCGAGAAGCCGGACTTCGGCGGCGATTTCATCAGCGCGAAGCAGCAAGCCGGCGTCGAAGTCGGTCACGCGTCGGGCGCGCCGGCGCGGGTTATCCGGCTGGATGATGGGCAGAGCTGTCATCTGGTCATCTCGCTTCGGTCACGCCGCGGTGACCGGCGCCACCGGCAATGAATCCGAATTCCGGCCGCGCGCAAGCGCAACAAGCCGGCTGTCAATTGCGTATCCGGGTCAGGCGCCGCTTCTCTCGGACGGCGGGGATTGTGCCGCATTTTACAATAGATTTACACTGCGATTATGCATTGGTGACAACTCGACGCCACATTGACGCCAAGTGGGGAATTTGCCTTGGCGCGCTCATGCGGGACACTGGCGCGCTAGCCGGCTTTGGCGGAAAACTGGGGGCGGAAGGCTACAACTTACAGCCCGGCAGGTGAGGAGGCAACCAGGATTGTCACGGACCAAGACTGACACCATTCTCATCGTGGACGATGAGCAGCGCATCATTGATCTCGCCAGGATGTACCTGGAGCCCGATGGTTTCCACGTGACCAGCGCGACCAGCGGCACGGCGGCCAGACGCATGATCTTGCGCGACAAGCCGAGCCTGGTGGTCCTAGACCTGATGTTGCCGGGCATGGACGGGCTTGAGGTGTGTCGACGCGTTCGCGAAGAGTCGGACGTCCCCATAATCATGTTGACGGCGCGCAGCGAAGATATTGACAAGATCGTCGGGCTGGAGTTGGGCGCGGACGATTACATGACCAAGCCATTCAATCCGCGCGAGCTGCTGGCGCGCATACGGGCGATCCTGCGCCGCGCCGACCGCGCCGATGCCGCGGAAGACGCGCCCGAGCCGATCCAAATCGGCAACCTGCTGATCGACCCGCAGCGGCGCCGAGTCGAGGTAGACGGCGCTGTGGTAGACTTGCGCATGAAAGAGTTTGATCTCCTTCAGGTCCTGGCTGAGAACAAGGGTGTGGTCTTCAGCCGCGACAGGCTGCTTAATGTGGTTTGGGGCTACGACTTTGGCGGTCAGACGCGTACGGTGGATGTGCACGTTGCCCACCTGCGCCACAAGCTGAAGGGCATGGATCTGGCGATAGAGACGGTCTGGGGAGTGGGATACCGACTGGATGAGCCGTAGACTGCCGCGCGTCGCCTTTAACTTGCGGCTGCGCCTTCTGACATCTTATTTGTTGATGCTGACGGTAACGCTGGGCGTGATCGCGCTGGCGCTTTTTGTCTTGATCGGCAATCGCGCCGCGCCGCCAGAGCCGACCTTCGCGCGGTTGGCCGCCTTGACGCAGGGGCTGAATTACATTGACTTTGTCGCTGACATTCCGGTGGACAGGGATTCGCCGTTTCTGCAAGAACGGGTGCATGAGTTGCTGGAAGTGTTTGCGCGGACGCGCAACGTGCGCGCGATGCAGATTCGCGTGACCGCCGATGGCACGCGCGTCGTATACGACAGTTCGGGCACGTATAGTGCCGGCGACGCGCTCCAACTCCAGCGTGACTCGTACAAGAATCGCCAGTTGGCGAAAGTGCTGTCGCGTGGCAGCGAGCAAATCTTCGGCCGCTTCCGTGATCCGGGCGGCGGCGAATGGCTGTACTGCGGCGTGATGTTCGGGCGACCCGGCCATTTGGATCGTCATGCCCACGACGATTTGTGGCTGCTTGCGGAGCCGAGCCCGAAGGTAAGCTTACAGGAGACGCTGGCGGTATTCGGCAATGCCCTGGCGCCGCCACTGCTTCAGGCCGGAGTCGTGGGCATCTTGTTCGCTCTGCTGCTGGCGGCGCTGATCAGCCGGACTATCGCCCAGCCCTTGCAGCGCTTGGCCGGGGCCGCAACCGATGTGGCGGGCGGGGATTACGCTGTAATCGTGCCGGTCAGCGGGCCGGCGGAAGTGCGGACGCTGGCGGAGTCATTTAATCGGATGACCACCGAGGTGCTGGCGGCAAACACCGCGCAACGCGATTTCCTTGGCAATGTCTCGCACGATTTGAAGACGCCGCTGACGTCGATTCAGGGCTATGCGCAGGCCATCATGGATGGCGCGGCCGACCAACCGGCGGAAGCGGCACGGATCATCTTTGAGGAGGCGAGCCGGCTCAATCGCATGGTGGTCGAGTTGACTGACCTCGAGCGCTTGCAAGCGGGCAAGCTGTCGATGAAAAGTGATACGCTGCGCATGGAGCGGCTGAGCGAGGCGGTGGTGCAGCGCCTGGCAGTGGTGGCGGAGCAGAAGGATATCGCACTGGATGCGTCCGCCGCACCGACGCCCGCGGTGATCGGCGACGGCGACCGCCTGGCGCAAGTGCTGGTGAACTTGATCAGCAACGCCTTGAAGTACACGCCGCCCGGCGGGGCTGTGCATGTGGCGACGGAAGCGGCGGATGACGGCGTTTCGGTCTCGATTCGGGACAATGGCATCGGCATCGCGCGGGATGATCTTGCGCGCGTCTTTGAGCGCTTTTATCAAGTGGACAAGGCGCGTGGTCCACAGCGCGGGACTGGCTTGGGCCTGGCGATCGCGAGGGAGATTGTCGAGGCGCACGGCGGCCGCATCACAGTCGAGAGTCGCGGGCGGGGGCAGGGCGCTGTGTTTCGCGTGTGGCTGCCGCGGGCGCGGGTCGGCGCATATCGCCGTTAACATGTACTGCGTAAGCGGGTTGCGATAGCCTAACTGAGCGTGTCATCGCTGGCCGGGTCATAAGCCAGCGCCGGCAGCGCCAGCGTCACGCGGACTTGATTGCCGCGCTGGAAATATCTGTCCACGTTGGCGCGCGCGACCAGTTCGACGCCGTCCGCCAGCGCCAGGCCCAGCCGCTGATAGTGCCCGTAGAATTCGCGCCAGCGCACGACAGCCGGCGTGCCGCGGTCGTTGAACTCGACGGCGAGCGCTTCGGGGCGAATCATCAGTTGCACCGGTCCCGTTTTGGGATGGAAGAGTTTGACTTCGCCCAGTCGGCTGTTGGCGGTCATCCCGTGCGCTTCGGCCGGCAGGAAGTTGGCTTCGCCGATAAACTTCGCCACCTGGACGGTCGCCGGGCGGTTGTAGATGGCGTGCGGCGTCGCCACCTGGACAAGCCTGCCGTCGAATATGACGGCGATTTCATCGGACAGGCTCAGCGCTTCTTGCTGATCGTGCGTGACGAATACGGCGGTGGTTTCCGTTGAACGCAGGATATTGCGCACGTCGGCGCGTACCTGCGCGCGCAGGCCGGTATCGAGATTGGAAAAAGGCTCATCCAGCAGCAGAATGTCGGGCTCGGGCGCCAGCGCGCGCGCCAATGCCACGCGCTGCTGCTGGCCGCCGGACAGTTCGTGGGGCATGCGCTCCGCGAATTGCGACAAGCCAACCAGAGAAAGCAATTGCTTCACGCGGCGCTGGCTGTCGGCGCGGGCGCCGCGCAGGCCGAAGGCGATGTTCCCCGCCACGTCCACGTGCGGGAAAAGCGCGAAGTCTTGAAACACCATGCCGACCTTGCGCCGCTCGGGCGGTGTGAAGCGGGTATCGTCGGCGACGATACGGTTGCTGATTTGGATGCGGCCGCTGGTGGGTCGCTCGAAGCCGGCGAGCAGGCGCAGTGTTGTGGTCTTGCCGCCACCGCTTGGGCCCAACAATGTCAAGAATTCGCTGGGCCGCACGCGAAGGGTGATATCGTTCACGGCCGGCGACTGGCCGTTGAAGCGCTTCGTCAAATGATCCGCTTGCAGCGAGTATTCCATTATCTCAGCCGTGCGCGTCGTCTATCGACAGTCCCAAGCATAGTCGAAATGTGAGATGCATAAAGGGGAAAACGCGCGTACAAACGGCGCGCGATTATGGTGCGACCCTTTCCTGGCGCAGGATGACAAATAGCACGGTCGCTGACACCAGGATCAGCGCCAGGCCGGGCAGCGCGATGGATGACAGGAAGGCTTCGTCGTAGGCGCTCCAGATGCGCGTGGCGAAAGTGCGGAAGCCGATGGGGCGCAGAATCAGGGTGATCGGCAGCTCCTTCATGACATTCAGAAAGACCAGCGCCAGGCCGGCCAAAATGCCGGCGCGCGCCAGCGGCACGGTGATGCGCAGCAGCGCTTCGCGGGCGGTCAAGCCCAGGCTGCGCGCCGATTCTTCAAAGCGGGGATTGATCTGTTCCAAGGCGCTTTCGGTCGCGCCGATGCTGTAGGGCAGGAAGCGAATGGCGTAACCGAGAACCAGCAGGGGCAGGGTTTGGTACAAGCTGAGCATGTGCTGGGAGGCGAAGAACACCAGGGCCAGGGCGATGACGATCCCGGGCAGGACGTTGCCGGCGTACGCGAGCTTGACCAGCCAGCGGTCGAAGCGGGAGGCCGCCCGCACAGCCAGCAGCGCCAGCGGCAGCGCGGCGGCGGTTACCACCAGCGCCGAGACTGCGCTGACGCCGACTGTATTCCGAATCAGCAGTTCAAGCGAAACGTGGATCGGGTCGGTGAGCGTATGGCCGGCCAGCCACTTGAAGAGGACGAGCAGCGGGACAGCCACGCCCATCAAAATCACTGCCGCGCAGAACAGCGTTGCCGGCAGCTTGAATTTGCCCAATCGCACAGTCTGAAGTTCGCGCGAGGCGCCCGTGCCGATACGAAAGTGCCTGCCATTAGTGTGCAGGCGCGACTGCAGCGCTAGCAAGAGCATTGTCATTGAAATCAGAAGCAGGCCCAGAACTGACGCTTTATCCATGCGGAAGGATTCGGTTTGGATGAAGATGGCGCGCGTGAAGGCGTTGAAGTGCATGACGGCGACCGCGCCAAAATCGCTCAAAGTGTAGAGCGCGGTCATCAGCATGCCGGTTGAAAGCGCGGGCCGCAGTTGCGGCAGCGTAATCTGACGGAAGACCTGCCGGCGATTCAAGCCCAGGCTATGGCCCGCCTCCTCCAGGCTGCGGTCAGTGTGAAGCAAGGCCGCGCGAACGGGCAGCACGACGTAGGGAAATGTGACAAAGGCGAGCGTCAGCGTTGCGCCAACAAAGCCTTTGATGCTAGGCAGGCGGTCGACGCCGAAGGGTTCCAGCGCTGACTGCAAGATGCCCTTCGGGCCAAAGGCTTCGCTATAGGTCACTGCGGTCAAATATGACGGGATGACCATTGCCGCCAGCCCCAGCACGAGGAAAAGCCGCCGGGCAGGCAAGTCGCAGCGGCTGGTCAGCCAGGCAAAGGGGATCCCGATTAGCGTCGCCAGCAGGGTTGTCGTCAACATCAAGCCTACGCTGTTGCCGACGATGCGGATGGTGCGCGTCCTGAGCAAGTAGTCGATGCCCTCTTGCCCGGCGCCAACCGCGCCGATGACCAGGTACGCTACTGGAATCATGACGCTGGCAACGACCAACAGGCTAATTCCCTGTACGAGTTGGCGATTGCCGATGTGCCAGCGCGCCGGCAGTTGACGCCGCTGGCCGCCGCCGCGAAATCTGGTTGGTAAGATGCTCGATAGCTGCATGGAATCCCTGGCGAATCAACCGGGCGAGGACAGACCCCGCCCATTTTCTGCCAACTCTTGCGCCGGACCTAGTCCAGCGCGCCGCTGTTTTCGATCATTTCCAGCGTACCCTGCAGGTCATCAAGATCCGACAGGTCGATTTCCGGCGCTTCGATATCGACGAGCGCGGGCAAGTCGACGCTCGGCTCGACAGTTTCCACCAGCGGATACTCGTAAGTTGTTTCGGCGAAATACGCCTGGGCGGCGTCGCTCAACAGATAATCGACCAATTGCAGTGCGAGATCCTGCTGGTCGCTGCTCTGCAGGATTGCGGCGCCGGCGACGTTGATCAGCGAGCCGACATCGCTGCCGGGGAAGAAATGCAGCGTCGCGGTGATCGTGGGATCTTCGGCCAGGAAGCGATACAGATAATAGTGATTGACCAGGCCGACCGCGATTTCGCCATTGATGACGGCTTGCACGATCGGCGTGTTCTTGGGATAGGCCTGCACATCGTTGGCGATCATGGCGGCTAGCCAGTCTTCGGCGTCGCAATCGCCGAGCAAAACGCGCATGGCCGTGACACTGGCGACGAAGGAAGCATTGGTCGGCGCCCAGCCAACCAACCCGCGCCAAGTCTCGTCCGTCAATTCCAGTATGGATTCAGGCAACTCGAGCCCCATCTCGTTGAGCATTTCCGGATTGTAGACCAGGACGCGCGCGCGACCGCTCAAGCCGACCCAGAGGCCGTCGGGCGAAACAAAAGCGGCGTCGACAACGCGGTTCAGGGTGGCGTCGGGCAGACGCTGCAGCATGTCCGCCGCCGCCAAGGCGCCCAGGGCGCCGCCATCCTGCGCGATGAATACATCGGCCGGACTATTATCGCCCTCGGTCAGGATCTGGTTGGCGACCGCGCTCGTGCCGCCGTAGAGGATTTCGACAGCGACGCCGGTTTCCTCGCTGAATTGCGCCAGGATGGGACCGATCAGGCTCTCGCTGCGGCCTGAGTAGATAGTAAGGACCTGTTCGTCATCGGCGAATGCCGGCGCGCCGACTAGCGCGACAAGCAGGATGACCAGGCTAAACAGGATAAAACGTTGTGTGGACATAAGGCGCGCTCCTTGCGTTTGCTGCA
Source organism: Chloroflexota bacterium (assembly GCA_009841405.1). Lineage (GTDB taxonomy): Bacteria > Chloroflexota > Anaerolineae > Aggregatilineales > Phototrophicaceae > UBA6055. The sequence goes on from VXLV01000032.1 coordinate 41,907, forward strand.
AATCCACGTTAGGATTTGCATAGATAGACGAAGGTCAAGCGGGATTGTGAACAGGTGACGAAGCCCTTTCATCCCGCCTGACCTTCCTGTTTTATCAGAGACTGTTCGGGCCTGTCCACGCCGTTGGTAAAGTCTAAACTGTCGTCCGCGCCGAGCGAGATTTCATCGCCATTATGCGCGACAATTAATTGCGGAAGCCGCGCGACTTACACTGGGTTAAACCTGGAGTTGCATGCCGCCATATTGGATTTGCGGGCGCTGCTGATTTATTGGCGGCGCGTTGCTGAACCTAGACAAGAATTGAGTAAAACAATAGAGTTGATGCGACCCGGATGGAATTGACCGCAGTTCGGAGAGCGAGCGATGTCGAATTGGTGGGGAACGCGCAAAAACGTCTCGGCCCGCCTGGTATGGGAAGTCGAGGCGATGAAAGCGGCCTTTGGCAATACCTTTAAGTTGGTCGTGCCTCCCTTTGGCGGTTTGCTCTATTGGCAGGGCATTGTCGAAATTAACATGAGCATCCTGGATTCGCCGCGACACAGCCTGAAACTCGTTTATCCCAAGGAGTATCCCAATCGGCCCGCCGAAGCCTATTGCGTCAAGCCGCGGATTTACAGCGAAAAGCACCAGTACGAAGATGGCCAGCTATGCTTGTTCAATCCAAAGGACGGCGAACAATACGGCTGGAACCCGTCAAAATCGACCGCGGTGACCGTAGGCGGCTGGGCGATACAATGGCTCTACGCCTATTACACCTGGCGCTCCACCGGCAACTGGCCCGGAATTGAAGAACGCATCAAAGCGAGCACGCCCTTGCCCCGCCGCCACCGGAGACGTTAAACATGTGGACAGCGGATGAACCGGAATTCATCAGGCTGGTGCAAGCCGAGGTCGTACATATCAGGAATCGCTTGCGAGGGATGGCGATGATTTCACGCGGGATCGTACCGAACTTGGTCTTGTCGCAGCGGGCGGTTGAGCGCATGCTGTCGGCGGCCAGCCAATTCATGGCGGATGAGACCGGCGAAGCCATGGTGGGATTTGTCATTGAAGATGACACGCCGGAAGGGCTGCCGACAATCTATGTGCTGGACACGATATCGCCGGACGAAACCGCGGTGCGCCGCTCGCATACGTTTCAGCAGGGCGACGCGCTGCAAGACGAAATCATCTGGTGGCTGCAGGAGAATTGGCACTTTCACCGCGAGCGCCATCGCGGCAGCGAAGCGCTGCAAGACCGTTTCGATGTTCCCTTGCGGTATCTGGGCGATTGGCACAAGCAACCCGGTTCCATGATCCAGCCCAGCCACGGCGACCACATGACGGCGCTGACCTGGCTCGACGATGAGGACCTCGGCATGGACTCGCTGCTGGTTCCGATTGTCACGGTGGGACATGCGCCCATCATTGGCGAATCAGACCTGGCGGTAAACTATATCACGGTACCGATGGACAATGGCACGGATATGCGGGTGGATTGGTGGTATATCCACCGCGATGTGCGCAAATTCCAGCCGGTGCATCCGGTGGTCGTGCCCGCCGAGCAACTGCCGTCGATGATGAAATACGGCTGGCACGTGGTGCTGGCCGATAGACTGACCGACGAGACTTTCGCGCTGGCGGATGATGGCCTGCTGGTGCGCACGCTCTTTTACGAATGCGATGGCGAGGTGCCGCTGGAATTCTGCTTCATCACCATCAGGCAAGGCGCTTCTTCTTTTCTCTTGTTCGTCACGCAACACGATTATCCTCACAGCGCGCCGCAAGCCTATCACGCGCCTTACGTCGCCGGTGTTGATCTGATGGATCCGGTCGCCAGTTTTCAGCTTCTCTGGGAGGTGGCCGAGCCAATTGCGGACCCGGCGGATTGGGATTGGTCCAGCGACAAAGGGCTCCTCGACTACCTCATCGCGATTGAAGTTGAGATGGGCTTGCGCCAGCCGCCGATACAGATCATTCCTGTGATAGATTTCGCCGACGCGGCATTGGACGCAGCTGACGGCGGGTTGGCTGGGGCGTCTGATTCTGCTGATGCCGATGACGGACGAGTCAAAAGCCGGCGACACGACGACGAAGAACTGCGTACGAATACCGAGGCGCAAGAGCATGACTGAACTATGGGAACGCGTGGAGCGGCTGATCGGGGCAGAGAATCTGGGGCGCCTCTCGGAAAAGAAAGTGGCGGTCGTGGGTCTGGGCTCGGGCGGTGGCTTTGTAGCGCTCGGCCTGGCGATGAGCGGCGTCGGCGCCTTCGTCCTGGTGGACAGCGATGTTCTGGAAGCGGGCAACGTGACCAGGCATGTCTGCGACCTGCGCGATGTCGGCCGGAACAAAGCCAAGGCCGTCGCCGACCTGATCATGAATCGCAACCCCGAGGCGCTTGTCGAAACCCGTGACGGCGCGATAGAAGACCACTGGGATTGCCTGGACGATGTTGACATCCTGGTCGCGGCGGTGGATGGCGAACAGGTGAAGTTTTCCATCAACGAGCAGTGCCTGGAAAGACGCCTGAGCGCGTCCTACGCCGGGGTGTACGAACGCGGCGAAGGCGGCGACCATGTCATTATCCGTCCTTATGACGGCCCTTGCTACGCCTGCTGGTCGGAAGCGACGCGGGATGGCGTCAAGGTGGCGATGAGCCCGGGCGGCGAACTGGACTACGGCATGATCGGCGAAACGGGCACGCTGGAAGCGGAGCCGGGGCTTTGGGTCAATGTCACCAAGGTGGCGGGCATTCAGACGGATCTCATTATCAATGAACTGCTGCGCGGCGCCGACGCGCACGAAGAGATGCCGGCCAATACGCTTATCGTAACCAACACTTACATGGACATTTTCGAGGGGCAAGAAAATGATCCCCATAGCGGGGTCTGGATAGACATCGGGCGCGACGCGGATTGTCTCGTCTGCGGGGAACGGCTGAAGCAGGGCGTTAGCCTGCTGGTCGAGGGCGACGAGGGCAGCATTTCGCTGGCTGATCTGGCGGCATCCGGCTTGACGACCGATATCGAATTCGAAGACGAGGACGGCTAGATCGCGTCCAACCTTCGCCGCCAACCGGCGACAATCTCTTGGAGCGCCTGACGATAGGCCAGGCGCTGTGTTTCCTCGAATGGGCACTGATTCAGCAGACGGTCTTCAGCGCCGGGCGGGCCGCCGGCGTCGTCGTAATACAGTCGGAAGTTGTTCTGGATTGCCACGCGGTAGACGCTGGCGTCGTAGACCGGCGCGCGATAGGGCAGGCGACGCTCGGCAATGCTTAGCAGGATTCTATCCTGATCGTAATGCGCCCAGACGCCCAGCAGCACCAGGCTTTGATAGCAGTGGTAACCCTTGTGATGATACCAGACGACCGCCCCGGACCAGGCTGGGCCGCGCAACGATTTGGGCCCATAGCAGAGCGCGCCCCGGTACTCCGCGCGCGCCAGCGGCGCCAGCGCGTCGAAGGCGTTGATGCGGTCGAGAGCGCGATCGTGGGGCGTCTGCGGCAGCAGTTCGCGCCGTCGGTTGCCGAAGGGGCGCGCGTCGGCGATCTTCCGCAGGATGTCGTCGTAGCGTTCGTCGTCTCGGTCAGCGGTCATGGTCGCCAGTGTAAGACTTGATATGTACTGTCGAAAAGCGCGCGCATTTCTGCCCCCTCCCCCCAGCCCCCTTCTCGCCATCTCTATGGCGAGCATCCCATAAAGAGGGAGGGGGAGCGTCGCCGTGTGCGAAATAGGAAAATACTTGTGATTTTGTCCCATTTCGGTAACGAGCCACGCAGGAAAATCCCGCATTTTTGGGCCAATCGCGCAATACCAGTCGAGCCCCGCGTAAGAGACTTAGACGGCTGACAGAAACTCGCGCAGTTTGGATTCAAACAGCGCGGGATGCTCCATGTTGGGCAGGTGCCCGGCGTTGGGCAGGACGAGTTTGCGCGCTTGCGGCAGGCGCTGGGCCATGTAATCGGCGGCTTCATGCAGGTGAGGCAAGTCGTTTTCGCCGACGACAAGCAAAGCCGGCATCGTGAGTTCATGCAGGCGCCGGGCGGCGGGAACGTCGACTGGCTTGCGTACATGTTCGCCAATGCCGCTCAGTTCATGCGCCGTCACCTGGCGCGCTATCGCGTAAGCTTTAGCGCGGATTGCCGGGTCGACATCGGCGCGCGAACGTCCGACGCCGTCAAACCAGATTTGCATATCCAACTCGGCAACTTCGTCGATGTCGCGCCGTGCGAAGGCGGCTTCAGACTGCGCGATCAAGTCGTCCGGCCAGGCGGCGTCGCTCTGAAATCCGGCCGGGTCGCTGCCCACGAGGATCAGCGCGGCGACGCGATCCGGCTGCGCCAGGGCGAAGTCAATCGCCAGGCCGCCGCCCATCGAACAGCCCATCAGGATGATTGGCGCCAGTACATGCAGCGCCTCGAGCAGGCCTTGGAGGTCGTCCTGAATATTGAATTCGCCGGGCGCGGGCAGGCTGCGGCCGTAGCCGCGCATATCGTAGCGCAGTGTGCGGTAGCTGTCAGCGAGGGAAGCGAATTCATGCTCCCACATGCGGCTGTCGGCGATGCCGGCGTGCAGCATGATCAGCGGCGTTCCGGCGCCGGCGCGCTCATAATAGAGCCGTGCGCCGTTGACCTCGAGCAAGCCTGTTTCTTTATCCATTGCCATTGTCGCTAGTTGCTTTCTGTCGTCTACTCGCCAAATGAAATGTTACGATTCAGACCGCGAACTCGTAGTCGGCTGCATGAACTATAACCTTTGATGTCGACTATTTTAACTCCATAATAGAGCAGGTGGGAAACCATTGATCACCGTACGCGTTCGCGAGAAATTCGAGATGCAAGTGATTACTTCAAAGCTCAGTACGAAGTTTAGTGATGTCGTCAATCCTTATGGCGGGCACGGAACCATAAATGGCGATCAGACTGATTTTGAAATAGGGCAAAGAAGTGACGGTTCTATAGTATTGTGTTGTGACCGGCGTCTGAACTGGAGCGACAACTGCCTCGTGGCCGGTGTGACATGTGATCGTCAGAAGATACATGCTCAAGGCTTTGTAAAGACTGTAATGGGTGCGTATTCCGACTACGCGTTCAAAAGAGAGCATCGCGATTACTTCTATAGATCAGTATACGAATTCGGATTGAGCGTTGGTGAGAGCGACTGGTCAAGAGTACACACTTTGGTATTCGATATTACAAATCTCGTTTTCTTAGGAAATTCCAATAGTAGCGGAGGTTTCTGGCCATTTGGCGATACGTTGAAAGTGGAATTGGAGGGTATTGAACTAACATTCAAAAAGCTTCCTGATTACGAGATGGTAGTTGATAGACTGAACGACGAGGGCGGGACAGCCACTACTTGTCAACTTGAGATTGAGATAGGCAGTCACAACGAGCATGACGTAACTCGCGTAGTCAGAAACGCCTGCAGTTTGTTGAGCCTTGCGAGAGGCATACAGATCAACTGGATAACATGCAGGCACTTTGATGATGCGGGTAACAATTTTTTTACTCTGCATCGGAGTACTGTAACGTCAAGTTTTCAAGACTTTGAGGTAATTGAATCAACGCATTTGGACGCTACCGAACGATTTCTAATTGACACTTATCCCACATTTTCCGCACAGAATACACAGTACAAATATAGTCAATTTGCTCATGTTCTAGTTGACATTCAATCGGCTGGATTTCTTGAAACGCGGTGCCTAGCACTATATACAGCTGTTGAGACTTTGTCTCGAAAAGTAAACAACCGAAAGTCCATAAATGGCAAAAGAGTCACGTTGAAGAAGAGATTATACGATTTCATGGTACATCATCAGGTACCAGTTTTCGTTTGTTCCAATGGAAAGTGCTTGGACAAAAGTGCTAAATGCATGGAGAACTGCGATATTGGCTTTTATGTGAAGTGCAGAAACAAACTGGTTCACCAGTCGGAATTCTATTCAGGAAATCCAAAGAACGAATACAAAAGGAATATTAATTTGTTTCACAAAATGCTATTGAGGGCGTTGAATTACAACTATAAGTATATAAACTGGCATGACGGTTGGAATATGAAGGGCCAATCCTCCGAAGATTTATCCAAAGGGCCGTTCATGCTCAGTAATCCACAGACATTTTGAGTCTCACTCCAGCGCTACCCGGGCCAATTCGACGCCATCGCGCAGGACTTTCTCGTAGACGTTGTAGCGCTGATAGACACGCATGCCGACGCGCTCGTACAGGGCGACGGCGTTGGTCAGGCTCTGTCCGTCGACATCAAGATGCACCAGACGCGTGCCGCGATCCCAGAAGGCGGCGAAACTGTGCTGCAGCATCGCGGATGCCAGCCCGCGCCGACGATGGCTGCGACGGACGCCGACGGTATCTACGTAGCCGGCCTCGGGATCGCGGAAGTCTTGCGTCAGCCCGAGCAGGCAGCCGACCACCTCGCCGGTAGCTTCGTCCACCGGGAAGATCACCAGCTCCGGCGCAAAGTAGGGGTCGTTGTCCAGCCAGTGGCGGAATACCTCCAGGTCTCGCTCGAAGGACTCTTCAATGAAGCCGAAGTGGTCGGAGAAGGCATCGCGCACGACATCGACCAGCAGCGGCAGGTCGGTCTCATGGCAATAGGCGCGCGTGACGATGCCCTTGGGATAGGGCGGTGGGCTCGGCCTCTCCTTCATCTCAATTTCCATATCGTAGAAGCTGCGGCGGACGGAGAAGCCGGCCGCTTGCAGGGCGCGCTCGGCAAATGCGTAGCCCTGGCGCGCGCCGGTTTGCAGGCTGACGCGCGCATCGGGCGGGCAGCGGGGGATGAGCTCGGCGGCTCTGGCGTCGGCCCAGCCCAGCAGCTTGCGTTCCAGCTCGCGCGTGTGATACGCGGGATGCACGCCCCAATGAAGGCCGGGGCGCACGGGCTTTTCGGCTGTCGCCCAGAAGGTGGCGTAGCCCGCCAGCAGTCCATCGCGGTCAAAGTAAGCGATGGACGAATCGGCGATGTTGAAGCCCGGCTCTTGCCACTCGAGCCGCACTATCTCGGGCCCGATTCGATCTTTCACGCCGATGAAAGCGGCGATGGCGTTTTCGGTATCGACATAGCGCTCGATATCATCCATTGCGAGCGGGCGAGATATAAATCCGGCAGCGGTCATACGATTTCCGGTCGAGTGCTTAAATCATTAGCGATTATGGCGCCTGCGCGACGCGATATCGGCTAGTACAGCGAGGTTGCGGAAGCGCCGCCGGCGGATTATAGGGAGAAAAAGTCTTGCTTAACAGTGTTTGTCTTTTAGGGTATGATGGCGGCGCTTTGACGGCGCGCCTGGAGCGGGAGTTGAATGAACAGAACGACCAAGACTCTAACCTATATCATCGGCATCATCATGACGATTGCGATGGTCGGCAGCTTGATCCTGCCCATGCTGTCGAGCAACATCGGCCAGGCTGAAATCGATGCGGAAGCCGGCCGTCCGACGCCTTTGCCGGCGCCGACTTTTCCGCCGCCGCCGGATACCGCTGCCATCAGCTTTGATCGCAAGTATCTCCACAATTCAGGTTTGTTCACTTTGGGCGCGCCAACGGGCTGGAGCGCGACCGCCGGCAGCAATACGGCGGATGAGTTGCGCGCCAGCTTGACCAACGCCGAGCTGCTCAGCGTCATCGAAGCGCGTATCAGCAAGAATCACGCCGGCATAGCCGATAGCGAAGCGCTGAGCGCCTTTCTCGACAAGACCTGGCTGGGCCAGACCTGGAGCGGCTATTCGCGCTGGGACGAGACGAGCCGCAAAATCACCGCTGACGGCATCGTTCAGATCGACTTCAATCTGTCGCGCGGGCGGTCGCACATGATCGCGCGGCAGGAGTCGTGGCTGGCAGGCGGCGACATCTATAGCGTTCGCGTGGTCATGGCGGAGAATGCGCCGCAGGAGCTCAAGTACATATTGCGGGGCGTCATCAACAGCATCGAACGCTTGCCGATTTACGCGGAGGCGCCTTTCGGATGGGCGGCCTACTTTGACAACCTTGACAAGCACATTGTCCGCTATCCCTCCAATTGGGCGCTGACTGACGCGGCCGAGGGCCGGCCGGCGACAATCGTCGGCGATGGCGCGTCGCTGGTCGTGTCGACCGTTGACGTTGCGGTCAAGAGCGAAGACGATGCGTTGGACTGGATACAGGGCTGGCGCAGCGGCGCGGAGGCGCGGACGGTAGAAGCGGTCGAGGTCGATGGCAATGCCGGCTACAAAGTTTCGTATGATCTGACCACACTTGACGGCGAGACCGAAAGCGGCCTCGCGATTATGCTCAACGGCGCTGACAATCGGCTGCACGTGGCGAACCTCCGCCTAAGCAACTTCAACGAAGATCTGCTGACGGTAGATCCGAGCGAGTTTCCCGTGCTTGATGCGATCGATTCGTTCCGGCTTGTGCCGGACTTGCAGGTCGAGCTTCAGTAAGACGCCGGCGATTGCGCGGCGGCGCAGTGGGCGCGCCGTCGCTTCCAGCCATCATTGGGACAACTGTGATGGGACAGCCCGAAGAAATCGCTCCCAATCTGTGGACATACGAGGCGGCTGCCGCGGGTATGTCGGTGCGGGGCGCGGTCGTTGTCGGGGAGCGCCAGGCGGTTGTTTGGGATACGTTGGCGCACCCGCGCGACATCAGGCCGCTGGCGGCCATTCTGGGCGAAAAGCCCTTTCATGTGGTTTACAGCCATGCGGATTGGGATCACTGCTGGGGTACATCCGGCTTTATGCGACCGCCGCTGAACATAATCGGCCACGAAGCATGCCGGCGCCGCTTTGATGAAGACGTGCCGCAGACCCTGAGCGGGATGCAGATCGCCGACCCTATCGAGTGGGACGCGGTGCGTCTGGCCCCGCCAAATATGACCTTCAATTTACGCATGTACCTCGACCTCGGCGGCGTCACGCTTGCGCTGCATCATTTGCCCGGGCACACCAGCGACAGCATCGTGGGCTGGATCCCGGAGTGGGGCGTCTTGCTGGGCGGCGACGCCATTGAAACGCCCTTGCCGGTGGTCAATTGCGGCGCGCGGCTGGGCGGCTGGCTGGCGGCCTTGCGGGGCTGGGCGAGCAGGCCGGAACTCAAGCGGTCGATTCCGGCCCACGGCTCTATGACCCGGCGGAAGGCATTGGATGATACGATCGCCTATTTGTCCGCGTTGAGCGGCGATCAAGACTTCGGGCTGCCGAATCGACTGACGAAGTTTTACCGCGAGACGCATCGCAAGAATCTGCAGCAGGTCGCCGCGACGCTTAACCGCAATGAGTGACGCGCTGCCGGATGTCTTGCAGGACGATCTTGTGCTTGTATTCTGCGGCACAGCGGCCAGTACGGCATCAGCGCGCGCGGGCGCTTACTACGCCAAGAGCTCGAACGCGTTCTGGCGCGCCTTGCAGGAGACCGGCATCACCCCGCGGCGATTCGCGCCGAGCGAATTCCCGCGCTTGCTTGAGTTGCGGATCGGGTTGACGGATGTGGCCAAGCGCGCGTCCGGCAGCGACAGCAGCTTGCGCCGGGACGACTTCCGTCCGGATTGCCTCAGCCGGAAAATCCGGCGGTATCGGCCGCAGATTGTGGCATTTACCAGCAAGGCGGCCTGGCGCGCCTGGCGGCGATTGTCCGCTGCTGACCCAGTGTCATACGGCTGGCAGGTTTGTCGGCTGGGCGCGACCGGATTCGTCGTGCTGCCGTCACCGTCTGGCGCCGCTCGCGCTTATTGGGACATATCGCACTGGCAGGCCCTAGCTGACGAATATCAGCGCCGCGTGAGAAAGGGTTAGGCACAAGATGCGCGTTTACCGCAACGAGAAATTGCGGGCGCTCGGCATTGAATTCAGGGCGCCGCGCGCTGGCGACGCCGGCTACGATCTTTGCGCGATTGGCGCGCGCCGCGTAGAGTCGGGGCAGCGCGCGCTGGTCGATACCGGCCTGCACCTGGAAATTCCGCCCGGCTACGTCGGCTTGGTCAAGGACCGGTCCAGCGTTGCCTCGGCGGGCATTCATACCTTGGCCGGCGTCATCGACAGCGCCTATCGCGGCGAGCTCAAGATATTGATCGCGAATCTTGGCGACAGTCCGTATCAGATTCGCGAAGGCCAGAAGATCGCGCAGTTGCTTATCCAGCCGGTTTTTAACGAGGCGGTTAACTTTGTCGATTCGCTGGCGGATCTGACGAGCTCGGAGCGCGGCGCTGGCGGATTCGGCTCGACCGGCGAGTGATGTCCAGCCGTCGCGCGACTGCTAATCCGTTGATTCGCGCTCGTCAGCGACCAGAACTTGCCCGCTGAGCGACTTGGCGGCATCGGAGCACAGGAACAGCGCCGTCTCAGCGACATTTCCGGTCGGGGGAGCGGGGAGAATGAGCCCGCGAGTGTCTTCGGCAAGCGGACTTTTGTCGCTTCGATCACGCCCAACAGCTATGGCGTTGACGCGAATGCCCGGCGCCAGTTCGCGGGCGGCTTGCTGCGTCATAGCGAGCACGGCTGCCTGTCCGACTACATAGCCGATGCCGGAGGGTGCTGTCGCTCCCAGCCCGTCGGCTGCAACCAGGTTGATCATCACGCCGCCGCCCTCGTCGGCCATGACGCGCCCGGCCAACTGCATGCAGAAGAAAACGCCGGTGATATTCACTTCAAGCTGACGGCGCCAGTTCCATTCGTCGATGCTCAGCATCGCTTCGGGATGAAAGATACGCGTGGCGTTCACCAGGATATGCAGCTTGCCAAAGGCGTCGCGGGTCTGCTCGATCATGTTGGCGGCTTGGAAGCGGTTGGAGATGTCGGCCTGCAGCGCTATCGCTATGCCGCCGCGCTCGTGGATTTGCTCGCGGGCGCGTTCGGCGCGTTCAATGTTGATGTCGCTGAGCGCGACGGCGGCGCCGCTGGCAGCGAGAGCCAGCGCGATTGCGCGCCCGTGGCCGGCGCCGGCGCCGGTGACCAGGGCGCTGCGAGCGCTAAGATCGACGCGTTGATCGGGCACGAAGAATCTACTGCTGCGCGCTGCGACCGCTAAAAGGGAATATCGTCAACTGAAGCCGGCTGATCCGGATAGTTGGAGGCGCGGTCGCTCTGCTGCGCCGGGCCGCGATGCCCGCCGCGCTGGCCGCCGCCCCAGTTGCCGCTCTGTTGACCGCCGCCGCCGCCGTCGCGGCCACCGAGGAATCGTACGTCCCGCGCGGTCAAATCCAATGAAGCCGCCGCCTCGCCGTTATTGTTGACGTATCCACGGGCTTGCACATTGCCGATGACCATGACCTGCCGACCGCGGGACAGGTAGGTATTGCAGGTCTCGGCTTGCGGGCCCCAGACCGCGACGCGATACCAGGTGGTCTTTTCCCGCTGCTCTTCTGACTGGCGATCGCGCCAGCGTTCAGAGACCGCTACGCTGAAGTTGCAGACGGCGCGCCCGCTCTGCAGATAGCGAAGTTCGGGATCGCCGCCCAGATTGCCTACGATTATAGTCTGATGCCATGACATAACTTGATGCTCCCGTAATCTGTACTCTAGTCTCGCATTTCTGTGAGTTTTTCGCTGAGAATCTGGCGCACGACTTTGGGGTCGCCTTTGCCGCGCAATTCGCCCATGATGCGCCCGAAGATCGCGTTGACCACCTTGTCATTGCCGTCGAGGTAGCGCTGGACCATATCGTCATTGGCGCGCAGGACCTTGTCAACGGCGTCGGCGATCAGCGCCGTGTCGGATACCTGCGCCAGACCCTCGTCATCTACAATTGTACGCGCGTCTTTGCCCGATTCCCACATTGCAGGAAGCACGCGTTTGCGAGCAGTCGACTGGTTGATGGTCCCGTCCTGGACCAGCGCCAGCAATTCGGCGAATCCGGCTGCGGTAACGGGAATCGTGGCGATGGCTTCGCGCTCGATTTCTTTGGCGTTCATCAGCCGGAACAGGTCGCCGGTGATCCAGTTGGCGGCCGACTTTGCCTCCGCCCCCGCCGCGATCATCGCCTGGAAATAGTCGGCGACCGCGCGCTCGGCGGTCAGTACGCCGGCATCGTAGTCGCTCAAGCCCAGGTCCTCGACGTAGCGCTGTTGCAGTTGATCGGGCAGGGCGGGCAGCCCGGCTCTGATTTCGTCGACCCAGGCGCGGCTCACTTCCACGATGGGCAAGTCCGGCTCGGGGAAGTAGCGGTACTCATCCGCGCGTTCCTTGTAGCGCTGAATGGTTATGCGTTGCGCCGCTTCGTCCCAACCGAGGGTCGCCGGCTTGACCGTCTCGCCATTTTCATAGAGCTTGATTTGGCGCCTTACCTCGTAGTCAATCGCCTTGACCATATTGCGGATGCTGTTCAAGTTCTTGATCTCGGTGCGCTCGCGCAGTTCGCTGTCGCTTGAATGCAATACGCTTACATTCGCCTCGAAGCGCAGAATGCCTTTGGACATATCGCCGCTGTTGACATTCAAATAGCGGAGAATCGACCGAAGCTTTCGCGCGTATCGCGCGGCTTCTTCGGAGCTGAACAGGTCAGGCTCCGACACGATTTCGAGCAGCGGAACGCCGGCGCGATTGTAATCGACCAGGCTGCCGCCCATGACGTGGCTGAGCTTGCCGGTATCCTCTTCCATGTGGGCGCGGCGCACGCGAATTTGCTTTTTCGCGCCGTTCTCCGCGTCAATCGTGACGAAGCCGTTAATCGCCAGCGGGCGGTCGTACTGGCTGATTTGGTAGCCCTTGGGCAAGTCGGGATAGAAGTAATTCTTGCGCGCGAACTGATTGATCGGCGGGATATCGCAATTGAGCGCCAAGCCCACCATGATGCCGTATTCCATCGCCTGCATGTTGATGACCGGCAGGGTACCGGGCATGCCCAGCGACAGCGGGTCAACCGCCGAGTTCGGCTCGGCTTCGACGCTATCAACCACCGGGCAGGGGCTGAACATCTTGCTGGCTGTTTCCAGCTCGGCGTGGACCTCCAGACCGATGACGGTTTTCCATTCGCTCATCGCGCATTCACCGCGCAGTTCGCTAGCATGAACAGTACTCTAGCACAAAAGTTCGTTAACGCAAGGGCTGGAATGACAGTAGATCGGGACAAAGAAGACCTCGGCGAAAGCGCCGAGGTCGATTTCGATACCGCTTGGCCATTTGCGGATTACGCCATTGCCGACGCGAGGGCCGGCTGCAGCAGGCCGCGTCGGTCCAGGAAGCGTTCGAGGCGATGCAGGGCCGCGCGGATATTGTCTTCGCTGGTGGCGTAGCTGGCGCGGACATAACCCCGGCCGCTTTCGCCGAAGGCGCTGCCCGGGATGAGCGCGAGCCGTTCTTCGCGCAGCAAGTCTTCGCAGAAGGCTTCATCATCCATACCGCTAATCGCGATGCTGGGAAAGGCGTAGAAGGCGCCGCGCGGCTCAAAGCAATGCAGGCCCAGTCGATTGAATCCATCCACCAGCAGTCTGCGGCGGCTGTCGTATTCCTGCCGCATGCGCTCGACATCGTCTTCGCCGGCGCGGACCGCCTCGAGCGCGGCGGCTTGGCCCATCGTCGGCGCCGACATGATCAGGTACTGGTGGATCTTGTACATGGCTTCGGTAAAGGCTCGGGGCGCGGTAACGTATCCGATGCGCCAGCCGGTCATGGCGTAGGACTTGCTCATGCCGCTCAAGACAATCGTGCGCTCGAACATATTGGGCAAGGTCGCGAAATTGATATGCTCAATGCCGTAGACCAGACGCTCGTAAATCTCGTCCGAGATGACGACCAGGTCGTGCTCCCGCGCGACTTCGGCCACTTGCAGCATGTGTTCCATCGTCAGCGCGGCGCCGGTGGGATTGCTGGGGTAGCTGAGCAAGATCGCTTTGGTCCGGGCTGTGATACGCGCCTCCAGGGCTGCGCCAGTGACCTGGAAGTCGTCTTCTACGGTCGTCGGCGCCATCACCGGCACGCCGCCGGCCGTCTCCACCAGGGCGGGATTGGCGACAAAACAAGGCTCGACGACCAGCACTTCGTCGCCCGGATCGAGCAGCACTTTGAGCGCCAGGTAGAGCGCCTCGCTGACGCCGACGGTCACCAGCACTTCCTCATCGGGCGAATAGCTGAGCCCGTATCTCGCGTTGATATGCGCTGCGATGGCCGCTCGCAGTTCGTAGGTCCCGGCGTTTGACGTATACCCTGTGTTACCATTGTGCAGACTTTGCACTCCGGCGTCGAGTATATGCGTGGGCGTGACGAAATTCGGCTCGCCAATGCCCAGCGTCACCACATCGTCCATGGTGGCGGCGATATCGAAGTAACGCCGGATTCCGGACGGGCGTAAGTTCTGAACGCTTCGGGAAAGGTAGCGGCTCATGTAATGCGTCTCCTCCGATGTTTGAAGCTGCCTTCTTTATATCATTGAATTCTTGCGCGGTCATTGCGCAGCTGCCATAAAGTGTTGCGGGAGTTTTCCTACAATGTGTATGATAATATTAGAATGAGCTAGCGGCATAAGACTAACCTTAAAGCAGATTGTATGAAGGCTCAGTGTTAACTTAGTTCTCACTTATGAAAACTCATCATGCTGGTCATAAAGGGCCGGGGCGGCTGAGGAGGCGATATTATGGCACTACCGAGCTTGTCGAATTGGGAAGCGACGCGCGATGCCTTGCACCAGATCGCCCTAATCGTCGGCGCAGTTCGCGTTGCCTGCGTCGATCCACTGCCGAACGATCTGCACTTCAGCTTGGACCTGACCGACAGCGGATTCTCGACTTCGACCTTGTGCTGCGGCGGCGTGTTGGAATTCGACTTAACTTCGCGGGAGTTGAGATTCTCGCGTTGCGGCGCGGCGGTCTTCCAATTGAGCGCCCAGGGGCATACCCAGATCTCGTTAGCACGGGCGTTGGTCGCGATCTTCCAGGATAGCGGTTACTCGATTGCGCCGTCGATGAAGCGTATCACGGGTTCGAGCGCGCTGGAAATCGACGTAGCGCTCTCGAAGGATTACCTGCGCGCGCTAAACCGCATTTATAGCGCGCTGGCGCGGTTCCGAGCGCGACTGGGCGGCTTCATGACGCCGCTTGTGCTTTGGCCGCATCACTTCGATATGGGCTTTATCTGGTTTCCCGGCGGCGGATCCGACGAACACGCCGACCCACAGATCTCGTTCGGCTTCGCGCCTTTCAGCGACGGGCTGGAGCGCCCCTATATCTACGCTTATGCCTGGTCAAACGCGACCGGCTACGTTCAGGCGCCTGTGTCCGCGCCGGCGCGGACGATCAGCGCAGGCTATACCGGTCTCTACGCCGCGTATGACGACCTGCGGGACGTCGGCGATTTTGATTTGGCTGTCGAATCCATGCTGCTGCAATTTCAGCGCCGGGCGTCTGCGCAGTTGCGGTAGCGCCGCTGCGGTTCAGTCTTTGGCGCTACGACTTTATGCCGGCAGCTGCGTATTATATGCAGGCAGGCGGGAGAAGCGATTGATATGCAAAGAGCCAGTAGCAGCGCGCGACTGAGCGGCCGGGGACCGATACATAGATTTTTGGCGCCGGGCGCCGAATTAAACTTGGCAAATACGGACACTTTCGTCTACACTATGAAATTGAAGGCGCAAGCGCCGCGGAGCCGAGTTCTTGCGTGGGCGATTTGCGATTCAGCGTCACGACAGAGGTAGGTCATGAGCGACGAAAAAAGAAACCGCAACGAAGATTCGGATGAAAACCTGAACGGTCCGTCGGGCGAGGATATGGGCGATCGCCTGGAGCGCCTCGGCGGCGAGCCGGCGCCGGCCATAACGCCGGAAGAATTCGAGCGCTTGCAGAAAGCCGGACAGGTACATATCGATTCTCGTGGGCGCGTGCGCACGGCGCGGCGCAGCGGCGCTGAGGCCGGGGTATCGCTGCGCAAACGCCGGGCTTGGTACGGCGCGCGCTAAGGCAAGCGGCCGGGCGCGTTGAATCCTCGGAGTATCGCCAGGCTTTTGCATAGCTGCATCTAAGGCATCGCATGCGCGGCAGCAACGCGCGCGACTTCAGTAGCCTGGACACGAATCATGGCAGGACTGATCAACTTTGATCACGTCAGCGCGGGGCTAGCGCTGGCGGATTTCGATTCGGCCGCAGCCCGAGAACAGATGGCGCCGGTACCGCGCGGCTGGCAGCAGCGCGATACGCCGCCGACGCCGGCGGCCGTCATGATTGTGATCTTCGCCGATGGGCGGGGACGCCTCAACCTGGTGCTGACCTTGCGCAACGCGGCGCTGCGCGGGCACAGCGGGCAGGTGAGCTTTCCCGGCGGGCGTCAAGACCCGGAAGACGCCAGCCTCGCCGCGACGGCCCGGCGCGAGACCATCGAGGAGATCGGCATCCCGGGCGACGACCTGCAGATCCTGGGCGAGTTGCCGTGCCTTTACATCCCGGCATCTCACTTTGAGGTAAGGCCCATCGTGGCGCGTTTCGACGGTTTGCCGACCTTCGCGCCCAACCCGGCCGAAGTCGCCGATGTATTTTGTTTCGGACTTGATGAGCTGCTTCAGCCGGCGTACAAACGCGTTGAGCGGCGACAGATTCGCGGCGTCGACGTTCGCGTGCCTTATTATGCGGTGCGGGAGCATAAAGTCTGGGGCGCGACCGCGATCATGCTGAGCGAATTCGAAGGCCGTTTGCGGCGTGTCCTGCCGCAGCAGGCGCTGCACGCCATAGCGGCGGCGAAGTTGTAGTGGACTGGTTCACGGCCGCGGTTGCATCGGCTATTGGCTTGTCCGCGCAAGCGCTGGTATTCCAACGGCTTCAGAAACACTACCCGATCAACACATTTATGACTTGGGCCTGGCTTGGCGCCACGGTGACGTTGGCGGTCTTGTTCTTGCGCCCGGCGCATTTTGACGCGATCGCCCGCAACATCGTCCCCTTGGTTTTGTCCGGCATTAGCAGTATGGCGGGGAATTACGCCTATAACCGGGCGATCCGACTGCAAGGCAATATCGGTTATGTTGAAGCAATAATGTCATGGCGCCTGCTCATCACCTACATTTACTCGCTGCTCTTGCTTGACGCAATGTTTGAGCCCTTGCGCCTGGCGGGCATGGTATTGATAATCTCTGGCGTACTGGCGGTGTCGGGCGCCTGGCGCCTCAGCGCGAAAGAGGTCCGATTTGCCTGGCTGAGCTGGTCGCTGCTGGGTGGCTTGGCATTTGCGCTGGTATCTATATTCGCGCGCTTCGCCAACGATGACGGCGTCAGCGGCGAAGTATCGTTGATTGTAGTTCTGCTGGTCGCCGGCATCAGCTTCCTATTCGCCGCTATCGGGGAAAAGTCGTCGCTGAGGGTTAAGCTCGAGCACAGCCATTTGATAGCTGCGGTCATCTTCTGCGCCGTCCTGGGCAATGCCACGCTGTTTATTGCCTATGCCAAGTCGCCGAACCTGGCCTATGCCATTGCCATAGACAACTCGCGAATCATCATTTTGTTCCTGGCAGGCTTGGCAATGTTCAGTCAATCCTGGAGCATTGCCAAAGCCGCCGGCATCGTTTTGACCTTTGCCGGTATCTTGCTGCTGGCTTAGACATCGCGACTGCCGCCATGCAGATATTGGGCAGCGAATTCGTTACTTGTGCGCAGAACGCTTAATTGCTATGCTTTACACGAGGTAGTGCCTGCTTTCGCTGATTCAGCGCCGTCCGCCCGTTAACGGAAGACATGGATAGCATCCCCAGTTTCATACCATTGTTGGCGGTCACGACCGGCGCGACCGGCGCCGGGGAGTGGGGCGCGCTGATTTTCTACGTGGTCATCGCGCTTGGCGTGTCATTTTTGTGCTCGGTCTGGGAAGCGGCGATGCTGTCCACGCCGGTGTCGCATATCGAGCTATTGGTGCAGCAGGGCAGCCGCGCCGGCTTCATTATGCAGGGCTTGCGGCAGAATGTCGAACATCCCATCTCGGCGATCCTTACGCTCAACACCATCGCGCATACGGTGGGCGCGGCCGGCGCCGGCGCGGAGGCCACCGCTATTTTCGGCAGCGAGTTTTTCGGTATCATATCGGCGGCGCTGACGCTGATGATTCTGGTTTTCTCCGAGATTATCCCCAAGACCCTTGGCGCCGTATACGCCAAAGCGCTGACGCCCTTCACCGCGTACTCGCTGCGCGTGCTGCTGGTCGCGCTGAAGCCGGCCGTCTTCCTGTCTGAATTCGTGACGCGCTCGATGCGGCCCAGCGAAGAAGCGCCGACGGTGACGCGCTCTGAATTGCAGGTGATGGCGCGCATCAGCGCCGAAGAAGGCGGCATTCAAGAACGCGAAAACCGGATCGTGGCCAACTTGCTGCAATTGGCGGACGTGCAGGTGGAAACGATTATGACGCCGCGCACGGTGATGGTGACCTTGCAAGAAGATGATACGGTCGGCGACGTCATGCGCTCGCACGCGATTCTGCCATTTTCGCGCTTGCCGATTTACGGCGAATCGGCGGATGATATCAAAGGTTACGTGCTGCGTCACGAGCTATACATACGCGCAGCTGCCGGCGAGCACGAAGTCAAACTGCGCGAGATCGCGCGGCGGCTGGAAGTCGTGCCGGAGACGAATTCTGTCGCCGATGTGCTGGACGCATTCATCGCCAAGCAAGATCATATCTTCCTGGTGATCGACGAATACGGCGGCACAGCCGGCCTTATCACGATGGAAGACGCGGTTGAGACCCTGCTCGGCATCGAGATTCTGGATGAGTCAGACCCAGTCCCCGACCTGCGCGAATTGGCGCGCCGGCGTTACGAAAGTCAGCTCTTGCCGCAAGATGACAGCCTGCCGGAGGCGTCCGCGCCAGACCCGGATACGCCTGCGGCCGGCCGCGCCGAATGACGGAACTGCGGCTGCCGCTGCCGGACTACGCCTACCGCTTTGACCTGCTGCTCGAATTTGCGCGTCGCATCGCCTATCCGGCGCGCATGGTCGTCCGCGGCGATGCGCTGTGGCGATTTACGGCGGGGCATCTTTTGTCCTATCGACAGTCCGCCGATGCCATTGCCATTCGCGGCGAAACGCTGTCTGCCGAGACCAAGCCTGGCGTCGAGGCTCGGTCTCGGCGCTGGCTTGGGTTGGACCGGGATCTCACGGCGTTTTATCGAATGTCGGCGCGCGACCCGTACTTGTGGCCAGTGGTTGAGCCGCTGGTTGGCTTGCCGATATTCTGCAGCGAGACGGTATTCGAGGCGTTGATCACGCTGATCATCGAGCAGCATATCGCCTGGAAATCCGCCCAGCGCTCTCAGCGCGAGTTGTTGCGGATCAGTGGCCGCACTCTGCTAGTTGGCGAGACGCCGGCATATGACTTCCCGGCGCCCGAGCGGCTGGCGCGGGCGTCGCGGGCCGAGCTCAAGCCCTTGAAGATTACTAACAAACGTATCGATCAGATTATCGCTGTTGCTGACGCTGTGGCTAGCGGCGAGCTGGACCTTGAAGGCATTCGCCAATTGCCGACGGCGGAGGCTTACGAGCGTCTGCTGGCCATTAAGGGCGTGGGGCATTGGACGGCGAGCAACGTCATCGGTCGCGCGCTGGGCCGTTACCCCTACATCAGTCACAATGATGTCGCGCTGCAGGCGGCCGCGCGCGAGTACTTTCATGGCGGGGCCGGGCCGAAAAGCGCCGCCCAGGTCTGCGAAACACTGGAACGATACGGCGAGTTCGCCGGGATGGCCGGGCATTTCACTTTGCTAAGATGGGTGTTGGATCGCTATTCGCCGCTGGATAGCTAAGGCCGTGGGCAGGGCTTAAGCGCCGAGTTCGTCGTAGAGCATGTCGGCGTTGAGCGATTGCAGCACCGTGTCTTCGCTCAAGAGGGTCAGCGAGGCCGCGGCGACGCCGAGCCGCATCGCCTCGTCTATCGGCACATCGTTGAGGATGCCAAAGATCACCGCGCCGGAGAAAGCGTCGCCCGCGCCCGAAGTGTCGACGACTTCGGTATGGATCGCCCGCAGGTAGCCGCCGCCGCTGCTGTCGGCATAAGCCAGACCGCGCTCGCCCAGCGTCACTACGGCGATGTTCGCGCCCATATTGACCAACTGCTGCGCGGTTCCAATGGCGGATTCGCGCTCGGTCGCCGGTTCATCCAGGTTGCAGAGCGCGGCCGTCTCGCTGGCGTTGGGCACGATTAGATACAGATTCTCGATGTAGTTGTTAAGTCGGCTGGCCAGCCGCGGCGAGGTCGGGTCGGCGCAGACGCGCACTTGATAGCGAGCCGCCAGTTCAAAGAGCGTATCGAGGGTCTCTTCGGAGAGCGTGGCGTCGACCACGATCAGCGCGGCATTCTCGAATAGCCATTCGTGCTCCATCAGATAATCGGAATCCAGGGCGTCCGCGATGCCCAGATCATCAATGCGGGTGCTGCTGTCTTCGGAGTGATACAGCAGCACGGAAGAGGCCGTACTTGCGCCGCTGACCCGCAGAACATGGCTGCAGTCGATGCCGGCCAGGCTGGAATGCGTGATCAGGTGTTGGCCGATATCGTCGTCGGCGATGGCCGCTAGCAGGACGGTCTCGATATCAAGGCGCGCCAGATTCTCGGCGATATTCCTGGCGACGCCGCTGACGGATCGATGGATATGCCCGCTTTGTCGCAGGCCCGGCTGCAGGACTGCAATCGTGCGCACGCTGGTCTCGAGCACTGCCGAGCCAATTACCAGGACGTAGTCGCCCTCCATTTTCCCGCTCCTCTTGACCAACTAGCCGGCGGAACTCGAAGTGCTGCTGTCATCCGTTCTTCCCGCTTCCGGGGGCGGCGGCTGCGTGGGCTGGGCGTTGGTGTTGGCGGCGTCTTGCGGGGCCGGGGTTGGCACATCGACGCCCAGGGTAGCCGGATTCAGGTCCGCGCCGCCGATCACGTCGGCGTTAGGCGGGTCGGCCACGCAGCGCAAACCAACCCAGCGCTGGAAGCCCTTGGGATCTGCGGATTGCCGGTGCACGGTGCGGCTGAAGAACGGGACGCTATTCCAGGAGCCGCCGCGCAGGACTTTCTCCAGCCCGTTGACCGGCCCCTTGGGATTGACGGCGACTCCCCTGGCGGCCTGTTCTTCGTAATAGCGCTCGCCATACCAGTCGCTGACCCACTCGGCCACATTGCCGGCCATATCGTAGATGCCGTAGAAGCTGGCGCCGTTGGGATAACTGCCGACCGGGAAGGAGCCGGGCGGTGTATCCAGCGGGCGATTGGTCTTGGCCAGGGCATTATCCCAGCGATTGCCCCAAGGGTAGATTCGTCCGTCATCCGCGCGGGCGGCGCGCTCCCACTCGGCCTCGGTCGGCAGACGGCGGCCAACCGCTTCGCAGTAGGTCAGGGCGCCGTAGTAGGTCACGCCGTAGACCGGGTGCGGCCTTAATCCGGCGCCGATACTGTAGATGGCGCCGTCGAAAATGATGGGGGCGTCGGGGCTTTCATTCTGCGTCTGAATGCAGGGGAATCCCTTGCAGCCGTTCACATGGGTGTCGGGACCGCGAACATTGAGGAAGGCGACGTATTGGTCGAAGGTAACCTCGGTGATTTCCATCTGGAAGGAATCGACCGTGACCTCATGCGCCGGGTAGGAATCGAAGGCGTAGCTCGCCTCGCAAGTGCCGCCGTCGCGCGTGCATTCATTCACCGCCTCCGCGACTTCGACCGGCGTCGTGCCCATCGTGATTGTGCCGCCGGGAATGCTGACGGTAAGGCTGCGAATCAGAATCAATACTTCGGGCACGGTATCGGCCGGCGGCGGCGTTGGGCTGGCAGGGGAGACATCGGTGGGGATCAGCGTGGGCTGTACTTGCACGGACACAATTTCGTTGGAGGCCGCTTGAATGGGCGTGGGCTGGGCGACAGTTACCGCCTGGTTTTGCGGCGTGGCCGTCACCACAATGACCTGTGAGAATGGCGTTGGCGTGGGTTGATTCGGGTCTTCGGTGGGCGTCATCACCACATGCACGACAGTTGTGAAGACCTGCGGCGCGGGGGTCGGCAAGAGGTAGGCCGGTATCGTGCCTTCGAATAGTACGATGGCCATCGCGAGCACGCCGCAGAACAAGCCCGGGATAAAGCCGATTAGTCCCCATTGCCAGGCGGCGCTGCGATTGCGCCTGCCGCCAATCGGTCTATAGGACATTAATCTCTCCTCGTTCGTCATACCGCGAACTGCGGCGGCCGACGGCGTCGGACTCGCCTTCTTAACGCGTCAGCGCTGTTTGCTGACGCCGAGCGGCTCTGACCGTATCGCCGGACGCTTCTGCGCCGCACAGTTCTATACAATTATAGTCTAAACGACAAGGCGGTCTTGGTAAACGGCTGCCCGCCGGCTCGGCTCTGCTTGACACCCGCAATTGCCCGGTTTAGGCTTAGTTAGCGACGCAGGCGCGCTGTAGGGTCGCGTCTGCGCCGAATCAATCCAGCCAAAGATAGGCGGTGGCGGCGAATCCGTCGCGAGGAACACTGGGGTGACTCGAATCTCACTGCGACCGATGGCGGCGCCGGCCTTTGCGCAGGACGGCGTTCGGCCGGTCAATCTGCGGACGGATCTGCGGCCCCTGGCCGACCTGATCGAGTTGGTCTTTGCCGAATCGATGGACAGCAGCGGCCGCTCCGCCATACGTGAGATGCGCTATCTGAGCAGCCTGGGCTACGGGCTGAAGCTGATCGCGCGCTTGAACGAGCTCGCCTTGGGCATCAGTCTGGGTTTCGTCTATGTCCTGGACGGCAAGCTCGTCGGCAATGTATCGGTTTATCCGGCGAGCTATCCGTCAGGAATGGGCGAGACCTGGATTCTGGCGAATGTCGGCGTTCATCCGGATTACCAGCGGCGCGGCATCGCGGGCGAGCTCATGCGCGCGAGCCTGGAGATGATCCGCCGGCGGGGCGCGGCCCGCGTGATTCTGCAGGTGAATTATGACAACGATGCCGCCTTGCGGCTCTATGAACGAGCGGGCTTTGTGTACGAGCGCGCTTGGAGAGTTTGGCGGCGCAGCGGGTTTCTGCGCGCGCCTGTGCCCGGCGACTGGGGATTGCAGGTATCGCGCTTGCGCCAGCGCGACTGGCAGGCGGAGTACGCCCTGGCGCAAGCGGCGCGCCCCAACAGCCGCGGCGGTCTGGGCTGGCTGAAGCCGGTCCATCGGGCCGCGTTTAGTCCGTCCGTTTTGCGCCGGCTTGGCAGTCTTGTCGCTCTGAACAGCGTCGAAAAGCTGGTCGTTCGCGATCAGGCAGCGGGCTCGATTTTGGCGTCATGCTGGATTGAGGGCGCCCTGAGCTTCGGCAATGTTCGCGCGTGGCTCTTTGCTGATCCCGCCATTGATCGTCACCCTCATGCCGCGGCGCTGCTCGAAGGCCTCGTCTCGCGCTACGATCGCTCGACGATACTCTTTGAGCATCCCAGAGACGATGAAGTCGTGACCGGCCTGCTCAAGACCTGCAGATTCACGATCACGCGCGATTTATGGCATTTGCGCCTGGATCTCTAGGGACTTCAACCTGGCTGCGGGGTTCAGGTTTCGGGCGAATTCTTCGCTGACGGGCGCAACCGCTGTGGCCGGGGTTGGCTGCGCAGGCTGGCGCCCGGCTGGGGCGCTTGCCGCTGCGCCGCAATGATCTTTCTGGGCAGCCGGGGCGGCCGATTGCGGTCCGGGTTATTCACCGCCCGCACACCGCCGTTGTCGGCCGCTACCGGTGGGGCATCCGCTGGCGGCGTCTGCGCCGGGCTGTCAGCGGAATCGCCCATGAATTCGCCGAGGATTTTCCGCTGCTGCATAGCGTCGAAGCGGGCGCGGCGCAGCGATTTGTTGTGCTGCCGGCGGGAGATTTCCTGCTGGATTTCCCGGGGGCGCGGCACTTTGACGAAGAGCTTGGGCTCGTCGGCGCCGACAAGGGACATGCGGACATCGCCATATTTGAGCAGCGCGGCAAACAAGCCGCTCGTCACCGACTCGACATTGTCAATTCGCTCGACCAGGATTTGATCGCGCAGGTTTTCCAGGAAGAAGGGTCGTTTGCGCACCAAGGTTATGGTGTCGTCGGAAATGATGTAGACATCGTTTCGCCAATCCCAGTCCAGCCAGTAGCAGGCGAGGCTGCCCGCCAAGAGCGCCACCATGGCGACCGGAAAGGTGATGACGCGCAGGTCCGGCGCCACCAGCGTAAAGGTCAGAATCAGTGCCGCCAGCGAAGCGAGAATGACCAGGAGGGGCAGGGCCGTGTGCTGCGCCCAGACGCTGATATGCTTGCGATAGACAATGTCGCCGTTGCTCATTTCGATTCGGGTGCTGAGGAAACCGTTGCTGCCCGATAGCGGCCGCGGCGGGCCATCGGCGTCCTGGCCCGCTGCGGGCATGGCTTCGTTGGTAGGCTCGGCCGACATCATGCGCTGCATTTCAGCGCGGACCAGCCGGTGATGACGCTGCGCCTTGCGGTTTTCGAAGTACTGCTGGTTATCCATAATTAGGGACTGAAAGCGCGCCGGCGACGGCATCAACGGCAATTCCAGGTTGCCTTGGGCGCCGGCGGTTTTCACGATCACGGCGCCGTAGCGAAAGACGCGCGCGAATGGGTCGTAGGGCGGGAGTTCGTAATTGACTTCGTGGACGCTGTCCAGGCCGACCTGCGTCACCTGCCGGTACATGGCCAGAATCGTACGGTTGATGCGGATGATGCGCTGGTCGGTGACGATGACCAGATCGTTGCGCCACTCCAGGTACAAGTACAGCAGCGCGAGGCCGGGCAGCGCCAGAGCAAGCGCGGCGAGAAGCAGCGCCGGCGCCTGCGCGCCCAGCGCGCGCGCGCCCAGCCAGATGCCCGGCATCAGCGCCAACGGCAGCCAGGCGATGCGCGCGAAGGCCCACCAGTGCCGATGCGTCTGCAGCAAGATTTCTTCGTCTTCGCGCTGCTCGGCAAATTGCGGATTGATCGACGCCTTCGCCGGTTCGGCGCTGGGCATGCCCAGCGCTGCGCCAATGTCCGGGTCTTCGCGCAGAAGTTGAGCCAATCTGGTCCGCGTCAGTTTCAGCAGCGTGACCGGCTCCGCCGCGCGCATGGTCGCCGATTGCCTGGCGTCGGCGAAAAGCGCCTCTTGATTTAGGCCCCGCCCGGCTGAGACCGTCGCCAGCGGAGTTTGGCTGCCGTCTTCGTTGCTTTGGAATAGCAGCGCTTGCCCGCTCAGCAGCAGCAGCATGCCCTCGGCTGGGGCGCCCTGCACGAATATATCCTCGCCGGCGCGATAGCTCTCGCGCTCCAACTGACTTTGGATCCGTTGCCGCTGCGAGTCGCTAAGCGTGGCAAAGAGCGGAATACGTTCCAGCGAGAGGGACTCTTGCATAAGTGGGGCCTTCGCCATTGCCTTGCTCTGCGTCGATTATAGCATTGGGCGCGATCCTTCACTTTGCGCTTGGCAGGGCGAACTGCGCGCGGACGGGCGATCTTGGTTCGTGATACGCGGCAAGTGTGGTACAATCACTCAACGACTCATAGGAGCAGGCGAGGAAAACATTATGGGGAGTCTTGGCGGACCCGAACTGCTTTTGGTTCTTGCGATAGTCATTTTGCTATTCGGCGTCGGGCGCGTATCGCGCATCGGCGGTGAACTTGGCTCGGCCGTGGCGAATTTCCGCAAAGGTTTGCAGGAAGGCGCCAAGGGCAAAACCGAAGAGACAGAAGAACCTGAAAAAGCCTAGCCAGTTGGGCTTAGGCGTTTCGCCCGGCTTTGGCGAGCGCCTGCTCATAAAGAGTCTGGCTATTCAGCATTGACTTGTGCGGAATGCCGCGCGGCGCTTTCAGATTGAACGCGATTACATCGCGGTTATGCTGATCTATTCGCTCTTCAAGTTGGCGGGATTTCGGCGAGCGCGCGGCGCCGTCCGGCCTGTCGTGGCGTTTGGCTTCTGACTCAAACTCGGCGCGAATCTGGCGCTCGCTTTGCTCGAGCGACTTGGCCAGGGCCATCCATTCCGGCGCGACCTCATTATCCTGCATGATCTTGAACGCGGCTCGCTGATCCGGCGACGTGTGGCTGTCCGCGAGCGGCGGCAGTTTTTCGCCGGCGCCGGGCAGGTCGGAGATGTCGCCATCGCCGATCACTTCGCCGAGCAGACGATCAACGATGCGTGCCCAACGGTCCATAGGCTTCGTCCTCGCCCGTTCGCGCGCTGTTGTTATTCATCCGCGCCCGGCAGTTGCAGCGTCTGCACGACACGCCCTTGCGGGTCAGCGAGCGTTAGCGTTTCGCCGGCGGACCAGACGCTTTCTTCGCGGCCCCAGAAGCGGGCGTTGGCGGTGCTGGTGCCGCTGCGGGTGTAGATTACGACGCCGGTCTGCGGGAAGAGCAGGACATCGCGGAAGCGGTAGCTATTGCCGTCGGCGTCGGACAGCGTCCAATCGCTGATGTTGATGTTGCCGCCGATATTCTGCAGGCGAATGGATTCAGCGGTAATATCGCCCAGGCCCTGCGCCGCCTGGATTTCGAATTGCGCTTGGGCGGGCGTGCTGGTGGCGGTTGGCAGCGCCGTCGCGCTTGGCGCCAGCGTCACCGGCAGGGGCTGGCCCGTGCGCTCGTCGACGCGGCAGCCTGGATGCGGGATCAGCAAGCGCTGACCGATCTGCAGATTAGGCGCCGTATTGACCGTCAGGCCATTGGCGCGCAGGAGGTCATCCATTTCAACGCCTTTGCGCAGGGCGATGAAGTAGGCGGAATCGCCGGCAAGGACAGTATAAAACTCGCAGGTCGAGTCGATGATCGGGCCGCCGGCGATTGACGGCGTCGGCGTGCTGATGGCGACATCACGGGCGCCGAGCGCGCCGGGATCAATCGCCCGGCCGGACGCGCCTTCGGCTTCCGCGGCGATGTCCGCCGGCAGATCAACCTGCGCGCGCCCCGCTGCCGAGACTGCGGTTGCTAGCTTGGTCGGCAAGGGCGTGGCGGTGTAAATCACTTCAACAGTGATGATTTGCGGGATCTCGACGCCTTCGCGCTGGCCCTCAAATATGGTGAGCGCCAGGTAGGCGCCGCTGACTGCGGCGAGGAAGGTTAAGGCCAGGAAGATTATCTGGGGCAAAATCTTCCGTTGCTGCTGGGGGCGCTGCCGTTGGATCATGCCTGGTCCCGCGTCTTGGAGCCGCCTGACTGGAATACTAGCACAGGCGATAGGGACTGGCAACGCGGCTGGATACGTGTTTGAATGCAAGCGCTTAGCTTTTCGCTGATAAGTCAGCGCGGCCCAGGAGCGACCAGGTCTATGAAGGTATTGTTGGCAAGCGCCGAGGCCCTGCCCTTCGCCAAAGTGGGCGGGCTGGCCGATGTGGTTGGCTCGCTGCCGGGGGCGCTGCGCCGCCTGGGCGTAGACGCGCGCGTTATGCTGCCCGGTTACGGCTTCATCGATCACGCGCAATTTGGCGTCGAGCGCCTGCTGAGCTTCGAGTTTTCGCACCGGCTAGGCGTCAGCAACGTGACGCTTTACGCCGTGGCGCATGACGGGATTCCCTTCTATCTAATGCAATCCGCTCCTTACTTCGGTTCTGAAGGCGAGGTCTATAGCCAGTGGAATTGGGACATGGAGCGCTTCATTTTTTTCAACCAGGCGACGATGGCGGCTTTGCATCAGCTTGATGAGGCCGCGGGCTGGTTCCCCGATGTCGTACACGCCAACGACTGGCACACGGCGCTCTTGCCTTTCATGATTCGCGCGCATGGCGGCGACGAATGGGCGCGCCTGGCGAGCGTCATCAGCATTCACAATGTCGCTTATCAAGGCGAGCATGCCGGCGGATTTCTCTGGAACGCGGGCATTGCCGGGCGGCATCATGGGGATCTGGTTGGGCTGGGCTTGACGAATAATCTACTGGGCATCGGCATCGCCTACAGCGACCTGGTATCGACGGTAAGCCCGCGCTATGCCGACGAGATTCAGTACCCCTACGCGGGTTATGCCTTGGCGCCGTTGATTGCGCGCCGGGCGGCTGATATGCGTGGCATTCTAAACGGCTTGGACATCGACTCGTGGGACCCGGCGACGGACGCGGCGCTGGTCAGCAATTATGACGCCTGCGACTT
This sequence comes from Chloroflexota bacterium, assembly GCA_009841405.1. Taxonomy (GTDB): domain Bacteria; phylum Chloroflexota; class Anaerolineae; order Aggregatilineales; family Phototrophicaceae; genus UBA6055. Next base: position 69,886 of record VXLV01000032.1, read on the forward strand.
CCCGACAGCGCGCCCGCCCAACAAGCGGCGACTTCAGTCATACGCGCGGCTGCCCTTGCGAGGGGACGTGGCCCTGGTCGGCATTGTCAGCCGGCTGGCGGCGCAAAAGGGTTTCGACCTGGCCTTGCCGGCCTTGCGTAACGTAATGGGCGCGCGCGATATGCAGCTGGTGATTTTGGGCACGGGCGAGCCTGAGATTGAAGGGGCGTTTTGGCAGTTGGATCAGGACTTCGGCGACAAGGCGCGCGCTTTCTTGCAGTTTGACGCAGAGCTGGCGCGGCAAATCTACGCCGGCTGTGATATCTTTCTGATGCCCAGCCACTTTGAGCCCTGCGGCATGGGCCAGATGATGGCCATGCGCTACGGCGCGCTGCCGCTCGTGCGCGAGACCGGGGGCCTGGCCGATACCGTCGTCAACTACGACAACACCGAAGCGGAGGCGGGGACGGGATTCGTCTTCCAATGGCAGGAGTCGCAAGCGGTAGAGGGAACGCTGCACTGGGCGCTGGATGTGTTCGAGGGGCGGCAACGGGCCTGGCAGCGAATGCAAGCCCGTAGCATGAAGATCGACTTCAGTTGGCGCAAGAGCGCCGGCGAATACCTGGCGATGTACGAGCAGGCGCTCGAAAAGCGAAGCGTTGCGGCGGCAAAGGAGTAGAGCGTGAAGATTAAGGCAGTTATTTTGGCGGGCGGCAAAGGCACGCGCCTGGGCGTCTTGACCATCAAGCGCGCCAAGCCGGCCGTGCCTTTTGGCGGCAAGTATCGGATCATTGATTTTGCGCTGAGCAATTGCGTCAATTCCAACGTCTTTGATGTGCTCGTACTGACACAGTATCGTCCGCACAGCCTGAACGATCACATCGGCAAGGGCCGGCCCTGGGACCTGGACCGCTCCTTCACCGGCGGCGTGCGAATGCTGCAACCCTTTCAGGGCAGCTTTGATACCGACTGGTACGCGGGCACGGCGGACGCGGTCGCCCAGAATCTCAATTTCGTGCGCCAGGGCCGGCCGGAGTTTGTGCTGATTTTGTCCGGCGATCATATCTACGAGATGGACTACGATATGCTGGTGCAGTATCACCGCGACAAGGGCGCCGACGCCACGGTCTGCACGATCCGCGTGCCGCTGGACGAAGCCAGCCGCTTTGGCATTGTCGACACGGACAAAGATCTGCGCGTGGTTGATTTCGTCGAAAAGCCGGCGGCGCCCCCCGGCAATCTGGCCAATATGGGCGTTTACGTCTTCGACTATTCGGTGCTGGAACGCGTGCTGCTGGAAGACCACCTTGATCCGGCTTCAGAGCATGACTTTGGCAAGAATATCCTGCCAAAGATGGTGGCGGACCACATGAACATTTTCGCCTATCCCTACGGCGGTTACTGGATCGACGTCGGCACGATCGACGCTTATTGGGAAGCGCACATGGATCTTCTCTCGAGCCCGCCATCGCTCAACCTGAACGACCGCACCTGGGTGATTCACACGCGCAGCGAAGAGCGGCCGCCGGTGCGCATCGGCGCGGACACAAACATCATCGACAGCATGATCACCGATGGCTCGGTCATTGGCGCCGGCGCGGTGATCGAACGGTCGATCCTTTCGCCGGGCGTCTTCGTCGGGCCCGGCGCAGTCATCCGCGAGTCGGTCATTTTGAATGACGCCTATATTGAAGCGGGCGCCCGTATTGACCGGGCGCTGGTGGACAAAATCGCGGTCATCGGCAAGAACGCGCGCGTGGGCTCCTGGCAGGATATGGGCGACTTGAAGATCACTAGTGTGGGCAAAAATTCGCGCATTCCGCCAGAATTCACAATCGGCGCGGGCTCGATCGTCGGCGCGGATTGCACGCATGATAGCTTCGTCGGTTTCAGCGATATGACCGTGCCGCCGGGCAGCGATGTCGAATTCGCTAACAGAGTACGAAGATAGACCCGCCGGTTTGACGCAGCGCCCGGGCGAAACCCGCGCGGGCAGAAAGGACAGGACATGGGCAAGATCAAAGTAGGCGTGCAACTGCATCCGCAGCATGTCAGCTACGCCGCTTACGCCGAGGCGGTGCAAGAGTCGGAAGCGCTAGGCGTTGACTCAATCTGGAATTGGGATCATTTCTTCCCGCTTTATGGCGAGGCCGACGGCGATCACTTTGAATGCTGGACGCTGCTGACCGCCATGGCCACGCTGACGACCCGCGCTGAAGTCGGCGCCCTGGTCACCTGTAACAGCTACCGCAATCCGGCGCTGTTGACGCACATGGCAAAGACGGTGGATCACATCAGCGGCGGTCGGCTGATCTTGGGAATCGGCGCGGGCTGGTTTGAGAGGGACTATGAGGATTTCGGCTATGAATTCGGCACGGCGGGCAGCCGCCTGCGCGATCTGGGCGAGGCGCTGCCGATCATCAAGGCGCGCATGAGCAAGGAGGTCCCTCCGCCCGTTCGCAATCCCATACCCATCATGATCGGCGGCGGCGGGGAGAAGGTTACGCTGAAGCTTACCGCGCGGCATGCCGACCTTTGGAACGGTTTCGGCCCGCCCGATGTTTTCGCGCATAAATGCCGCGTGCTCGACTCATGGTGCGCGGAAATCGGCCGCGACCCGGCTGAGATCGAGCGCACCGTGTCGCTGACCGACGAGGGCGACATTCCCGACAATCTCGACGCCTATGCGGAAGCGGGCTGCACGCACTTCATCATGATGACCAGGGTCCCGCCCGATTACGAGAAGGTGAAAGAGCTGGTCGCCTGGCGCGATCGCGTAAACGGCTGAGGAAATCTCGGCTGGTCTCCGCGAGGGAGGCCTGCCAGACGTTTCAGGTAGTCACGACGCAGTTGTCGCTGCCGTGGGGATTTGGCGCGTATTGGTCGGCCTGGGCGTCGTTGATCCAGTTTTCGCCGTTCACCAGGTAGCGAAATTCGTGACGCGCGCCCGGGTCAAAGACGCAACTGGCCATATAGCGGCCATTTTTTAGCCGCCGCATGGGATGCACGTTCGTGTCCCAGTCGTTGAAGCTGCCGACCAGGTGAACCGATTCTACTTCCGCCATGGCTTCGGTGTAGAAGCTTACATGGAAGTAGCCGTCTTTGCGCAGCGTCTTCTTTATCATCGCTATACCTCGACTACTGAGTTGTCTCCGCTAAAGGGATTGGGGACGTATTGGTCGGCGGCCCTATCGTTGTGCCAGTCGCTGTTGTCGATGAGATAGCGGAACTCGAATTGGCGATCAAGCGGCAGTTCGATGGTGGTCTTGAAGCGACCGTCCTTTAGCGGTTTCATCGGCGTGGCCGATTCGTCCCATGCGTTGAAGTCGCCGACCAGCGCGACATTTTCCGCGTCAAGCTCGCGCGCCGTATAGAAGCTCACCTGGCAGGCGGGCTTGCTTTTCAGATATCGTTTCTTCAGCATGTGTCCTCTTGTGTGATTTCGTGGACAAACTGTGCAAACGCGAATTTATCTTATCGTATCATACCCGAAATGCGTAGAGTAGCGAAACCGCCGTATTCGCCGGGATGCGACGGGCGGCAGCGTGTATCAGCAACTGTATGTGTTGCGGGTAGCGGGCGTCTCGGCGAGACGCCCCTACATAATTTGACCGTTGCGCTGCAGACTGCGTCGCCGCTATAGCGCTTTGAATCGCCGCAAAGCACAATTCAATTGTCGGCGCTAAAGCGCTACAATCCGCCGTTTGAAGCGCTGACATACACGAAAGACACATAGGAGACGACAATGGTACAGCCGGTCGCCAGGGTTAATGTAGCGCCGAGACTTCCCGAACAGCTGCGGCGATTGCACGAGTTGGCGTACAATTTGTGCTGGGCTTGGGATCATGAAGCGATTTCGCTTTTTCGGCGCCTGGACCCGGATCTCTGGGAAGAGACAAATCACAACCCCGAGTGGATGCTGGGGCTGATGGACCAGGGCCGGCTAAACGCCTTGGTTGACGATTCGTCTTTCATGGCGCATTACGCCCGCGTCTGCCAGGCCTACGACGAATACATGCGCGCGGAGGACAGTTGGTTCGCGCGGCGTTTCGGGCACTTGCAGCGCCCGCCAGTCATCGCTTACTTTTCGATGGAATTCGGCCTGACGGAGTGCTTGCAGAATTATTCCGGCGGCTTGGGCGTGCTCAGCGGCGACCACCTCAAGAGCGCCAGCGATTTGAATATTCCCCTGGTAGGCGTCGGCATTCTCTATCAGGAGGGTTATTTCCAGCAATACCTGAACACTGACGGCTATCAGCTGGAGTCTTACCCGCTGAACGATTACGCGCATTTGCCCGTGAAGTTGCAGACGGACGCCGACGGCGCGCCGGTAAAGATAACCGTTCCCTTGCCCGGACGCGATTTGTTCGCGCAAGTGTGGAAGGTTCAGGTGGGGCGCGTGTCGCTTTATCTGCTCGATACCAATATCAACGAGAATACCCGCGCGGAAGACCGCAATCTGACTGACCGTCTCTATGGCGGGGATAGGCGGACGCGCATCCGGCAGGAGATGCTGTTGGGCATCGGCGGCGTTCGGCTGCTGCGCGCCTTGGGCATCGAAGCGGACATCTATCACATGAACGAGGGGCACTCGGCCTTTCTTCTGCTGGAGCGGATTCGCCGCAGCATGCGCGAGGACGGCCTGGACTTCGAACAGGCGAAAGCGCTGACGGCGGCCAGCAGCGTCTTCACGGTTCACACGCCGATGCCGGCCGGTTTGGAGCGTTTTGACTTCGACCTGATCGACGAGCATTTCACCGGGTTGATGGCCGAGCTCGGCTTGTCGCGCGAACAGTTACTCGATCTCGGTCGCGAGGATATGGGGCATTACCAACTGTTCTCCATGTCGGTGATGGCGCTGAACTTGTCATCGGGCGCCAATGGCGTGGCGGAGCTGCATGGGGCGGTTTCGCGCGCGATGTGGAATTGGATGTATCCGGGCGTCCCGCAGCACGAAGTGCCGATCGGCGCGATCACCAACGGGATTCACGTGCAGACCTGGGTCAGCCAGGAGATGGCGCAGCTTTTTGACCGCTACCTCGACCCGGCCTGGCGCGAGGAAGAATCGCGCCCGGAAGTGTGGGCTGGGGTGAGGAGCATTCCGGACGCGGAGTTGTGGCGCACGCACGTCCGCCGCCGCGAACGGCTGGTGGCTTTCGCGCGCGAGCGCTTGCGCCTGCAGTTGCAGCGGCGCGGCATGTCGCAGACGGAGATTGAGTCCGCCGATGAGGCGCTGAATCCGGACGCGCTGACGATTGGCTTTGCGCGGCGGTTCGCCACCTACAAGCGCGCGACCCTGATTTTTCGCGATTTGGGGCGGCTGCGCCGGCTGGTCACCGATGCCGACCGCCCGGTGCAATTCATCTTCGCGGGCAAAGCGCATCCGCACGACAATGAAGGTAAGGAATTCATCCGCACGATTGTTAATGTCGCCCGCGATCACGACTTCCGACATTCGGTGGTATTCCTCGAAAACTACGACATGAATGTCGCGCGCTACATGGTGCAGGGCGTCGATGTCTGGCTGAATACGCCGCGCCGCCCCAAGGAGGCCAGCGGCACCAGCGGCATGAAGGTCATCTACAACGGGGGCTTGAATTGCAGCATTCCCGACGGCTGGTGGGCCGAGGCTTACGCGCCGGATGTCGGCTGGTCAATCGGGCATGGCGAAGAATATCCGGAGGAAGACTGGGCGCACCAGGATTACGTCGAAAGCCAGGCGCTTTACAACCTGCTGGAGCAAGACATCGTGCCGCTCTTTTACGGTCAGCCGCGCGGCAGTCTGCCGCGTGAATGGATCCGCCGCGTCAAACGCAGCATGACGTCGCTGGCGCCGCGCTTCAATACGCATCGAATGGTGCAGCAATACGCGGAAACGCTCTACCTGCCGCGCTTCGCGGTCAGCCAGTCCATGACCCGGGATGGGTTCGCCGGCGCCGACGACTTCGTCAATTGGACGCGGATACTTGACCACGTTTGGCACGAGGTGAAGATCCTGGATGTCGACATCCGCGATGGCGATGTTGAAGTGGGCAGCCGGACCGATATCCACGCCCGCGTAGTTCTGGGCCGGCTGCGCCCGCAAGACGTTAGCGTGCAACTTTATTATGGCATGCTGGACAGCGCCGGCAATATCCGCGACGGGCAGTCCATCGACATGTACGTTCAAAGCGAGAATGGCGAGGGCGTCCACACATTTACGGCGGAGCACGTCTTCCAGCTCACCGGCAACGTCGGCTTCTCCGTGCGAATCTTGCCGTTTCATGATTATCTGCATACATCGTTCGTGCCGCACAAGATCGTCTGGGCATGAGCGGGCGCGCGTCCGCGGCCTGCAGCCCGCCGCGCATTGACCGAACATCAGGCTTCTACTACAATAGACGCGCATTCAACAGGTGAAGCAAGCCATGCAATATCATATCTGGACCCTCGGCTGTCAGATGAATGTGGCCGATTCGCAATTGCTGGCCTCCGAGCTGGAGAAGCTGGGACATAGCGCAACGCCGAACGGCGACGCCGCCGATATCATGATCGTCAATACCTGTGTCGTGCGGCAGAGCGCCGAAGACAAGGGGCTGGGACGGCTGCATTTGCTGGGCAAGATCAAGGCGGCCCAGCCCGACAAGGTGATCGGCGTGATGGGCTGCATGGTCGGAGTGCGCGACCCGCTTTGGATGCGGCAGCGCTTGCCCTTTGTTGATGTCTTCATGCCGCCGTCGGATCCCGCGCCCATGGTCGACTTCCTCAGGGAACGCCGGGACGAAGCGAGCGCGCTTGAACATGAAACAAGGGCGCGCGCATCGCGGGACGCATTGCAAGACGGCGAGTTGGTCCTGCCCTTGCACGAGCGCGGCCAGCTGGTCAGCGCCCACGTGCCGGTCGTCTATGGTTGTTCGCATGCCTGTACCTTCTGCATCATTCCTTTCCGGCGCGGCATCGAGCGCAGCCGGCGCGTCGGCGAGATCGTGGCGCAGGCGCGCAGCCTGGCGCAGCAAGGCGTCAAAGAGATTACGCTATTGGGCCAAATCGTCGATCGTTACGGCAAAGACATCCCCGACGGGCCCGACCTGGCTGACCTGCTGCGCATCGTGCATGAGGTCGCCGAAGATGCGGGCCTGGAGCGGATTCGCTTCTTGACCAGCCATCCGAATTGGATGACCGAGAAGCTGCTCAAAACTGTCGCTGAATTGCCGCGCGTCATGCCCCATATTGAAGTTCCGATCCAGGCCGGGGACGACGACGTGCTCGCGCGAATGCGGCGCGGCTACACCGCCGATCAGTATCGCAAGCTGGTGGACAAGATCCGCCGGATCATCCCGCAGGTCGCGATTCACACTGATATCATCGTCGGCTTCCCGGGCGAAACTCGCGAGCAGTTCATGCGGACATACCGGGTGCTGGAAGAGCTAAAGCTGGACAAGGCGCATTTGGCGCGCTACAGCCCGCGGCCGCAGACCGTCAGTCAGCGGCGCATGGCGGACGATGTGCCCGACGCCGAAAAGCGCGAGCGGCACAAGCTGCTGGAAGAATTGCAAGCGCGCGTGGTTGCCGAGATTAATTCGCAGTATCTCGGCCAAGCCGTCGAAGTCTTGGTGGAAGAGAAACACCGGGGCCGCTGGCGGGCGCGCACACCGCAAAACAAGCTGGTCTTCTTTGAAGCCGACGGCGATTGGAAGGGGCGTCTGGCGCAGGTTGAAGTGACGTGGACGGGCCCCTGGAGCATGCAGGCGCGCTTGCCTGCGCCGCAGAAAATGGCCGAACCCCTGCTGGTTGTCGCCGGTTGATGATTGCTTGTTGCAGCAGAACAGCGGGCCGCTTTGCCATTCGAGCGCTGTTCAGCGCCCTCGCGCTGCTGCTGGCGGCATGCAATTTGCAGGGCCGCGCGCCGGATGCGAGCCGGGCGCGCGCGACCCGAACGCCAACCGGACCGCCCGCCATACAAATCGCCTCGCCCAAGGGCGGCGATGAATTTGTCATCGGCGAAGAAATCCTCGTCTCTGTGTTGGCCAGCGACAGCATTGGCGTCAATCGCGTCCAGCTCTTCGTGGACAATCAAATCGTGCGTACGGTTTCGTCCGAGTCTTTGCAGGGCGACCTGGCGCTGCAGGCTATCTTGAATTACCGGCCGCAGCGGCGCGATTTAGGCGCGATCTCGCTGCGGGCGGTGGCCTATCGCGGCGCGGTGGTCAGCGAGCCGGATGAGATCACGGTGGTCGTGCGCGAATCGCCGGCACAGGTCCGGTCGACGCCGGCGCAGTCGGGGAATGTGCCGTTCATTCCGGACGATGGCGTCTGCCGCGCGCTGGTCAACGTTGGGCTGAATTTTCGCCAGGGCCCAAGCACGCGCTACCAAGTCATCACGGTGCTCGCCAGCGGTACTTTGGCCCCGATCACCGGCAGAAACAGCGAGCATAGCTGGCAGCGATTGTCCGTCGGCGGGCAGGTCGGGTGGGTCAGCGGCGATTACACGACCGAGTACGGCGATTGCGGCGGCATCGCGGTGGTCGCGGGCTGACCCGCGTTTTTCGCTTCGCTTTCGCCGCTTGTGATAAAATCGTCTGTATGCGCTTCTGACTGAAGTTGTGGAATCCACAATGGCCATTGCAATCAAACAGATCATGTTGATCACTCGCAACGTGCAAGTTGCGATTGACCTCAAACGCGCCCTGGAAGCGCTGGGCGAGTACAACGTGACCACGGTGGCGGATGCGCGCAATGCGATGGAGCAGCTGCGCGAGACGCCACATCACCTGGTCGTGCTCGACACCGACAACCTGACGGTTTCGCCGGATATCATGATTGAGATGATTCGAACGCGCCAGGACGACATCGCCATAATCCTGGCGCCAGACCAGGCGGAGGCGCATGAACTCGCCGAGAGTTATGGCGCTCAAGGCGTCGTTGACCTGCCGGTGATGGCGCGGGATCTGATACCGGTGCTCAATCAGTCGCTTGAGACGGATATCGGCTCGCTGTCGGGTGCGCCCCCCGAAGCGGGCGCCGACTTGAGCGAAGACACGATCAAGCTGGAGGCGCTGGTGGGCGACGCGCTGGGCGAGGCGACCGGGCTCAACTACACGCGCCGGCGCTTGCAGGCGTCGCTTGATCTGCTGAATCCCGATCCGCCCACCGAAGCGGTCAGCGACGCGATGGACCTGCTGGTCGAGCCGGAAGCCGAAGGTGATACTGTGCGCTATCGCATCGTACGCGTCGGCGACGGCGGCATCCAGATTCGCGATATGGAGGCCGACGAAACGCCCGTGTCAGCCGCCAGTGACTTCGAAACGCTGCGCGACCTGGCTGAGCAATTCGGGGCGGATGTCAGCCAGGCGTCGCCGGCTCAAGAGTCGGGCGCTGTTGTTGAGCGCGACGCGTTCGAGTTGGATGACAGCGCCGCCTTCGAGCGCATGCTCAACGCTGTACTTGACGAAAGTACGCTGCTGGAAGACCTGACGATGGAGTCGCTCTTCGATACCACGCGGGAAATGCCGGGCGCGCCGGGCACAGACGCCATTCCCGCCTGGCTGCGCGAGACCGAGAAGTTCATCCGGGAGCCGAGATTCCTGCCCGACAGCCTGCCGCCCCTGGGCGCACTGGAAGGCGCGGGCGAGACGACGATTCCCGCCGGCGTGCCCGGTAATCTGCCAGAGGTATCCCCGGCAATATCTACAGTTGGATCGTCTGCCGCCGAGCAGGCGGACAGCGCTGACGAAACCGCCTGGGGGTTGCTATCGAGCCGGGACCGTGACCCGTACCTGGCGCAATTGGCGCTGACGATGACGCGGGTCATGAGCGATATGACGGCCGACGCCACCGTATTGACACGAGCCAACCGAATCGTCGCCTTTTCAGGAAATATGAGTCTGGAGCAATTCCGCGCATTGCGCGCTTGCATCGCTGATGACTGGAGCGCGGGCGATGGGCAATCGCGCATTCGCTTCATCAAGCTGCCCAGGTCCGAGGCGGATTTCATGCTCTGCTCGCGCGGTACGGTCGGCGACCACACCTTGACAATGATCTTTAGCGGCGGCAAGCAGCTGAATGAGATCCGGCGCCAGGGCGACCGCATGTTGAGCGCGCTTGGCGCTGTGCCCGAGGGCGAAGCGCCCGCCGAAGAAGAGCTGGGCGGGCCGATAGCCGACGCGACTGATTCGCGTACGCCAATCGCCTTTGTCTGGATGGTGGCGGATCCGGCGCTGCTGCTGCGCAGAAGCGTCGCCGAGCAGCTGGTCTTCTGGCTGGAGGTGCAGCTCAACGGGCTGAACTGGCGCGTTCACCGCCTGGATGTGCATCAAGACTTCGTCTATCTGTACGCTGACGCGCCCGGGCGGGCGTCACCGGAGTCGCTCGTGCGCACGGTGATGGATCGCTCGCGCAGCATCGCCTGCTCGGAAGACAAGGCGCTGCCAAAGGACTTGTGGGCGGATGCTTATCTTGTCTTGCAGCCCGGGCGGGAATTGAGCGAGCGCGAGCTGCAGAACTTTCTCCAATTCGCGCGACGCTAGACTGAAGCGTCCTTAGTTGACACAGCGCGTAGACATTCGCGCGTCAAAGCCAGTGCCTACGCAAAATACCCTGTCCCGTGCAGTGTGTTGCTCCCCTCCCTGACTCGTCGGGGAGGGGCCGGGGGTGGGGTAAGCTGTCCGCAGCGCAAATGACGGCGCGTTTCCGCGCGTCAAGTCCGCCTGTGACAAATGTTTCGGCGTCGATTATACTCTTCGCCAAACTTGCAACAGTCAGCCGCCGAGCGAGACGCCATGGAAGCGCGCGAAGTCCTGTATCTGATTGATGGCCATGCTCTGGCCTATCGCAGCTATTTCGCCTTGCAACGCGGCGGATTCACCACTTCGTCGGGCGAAAGCACCGGCGCCGTCTACGGGTTCAGCCGCACCCTGCTAGATGTGGTCGAGCATCATCAGCCGAAGTATTTGGCCGTCGCGTTCGACGAAGGTTTGAGCGCGCGCGAAGAGATTTACCCCGACTACAAGGCGACGCGGGTCGAAATGCCCGAGGACTTGGCCAACCAAATCGAGCGGATTAAGGACTTGGTTGATGCCTTCAATATACCGCGCCTGACTATGTCCAATATGGAGGCGGACGACATCCTGGGCACGATCAGCCGGCAAGCGGTTGAGCAGGGACTGGACGTCCACATCGCTACCGGCGACCGCGACATATTGCAACTGCTGGGCCCGCACGTTCGCGTGCAGCTGCCGCAGCGGGGCGGCGCCGACGTCGTGATGGACGTCGCCGCCTTTCGCGACAAGTATGGCCTGGATCCGAGCCAACTGATCGACTTGAAAGCCATGATGGGCGACAGCTCGGACAACATCCCCGGCGTAAAAGGCGTCGGCGAAAAGTCCGCAACCAAGCTGCTGCAAGAGTACGGCGACCTGGACACCATATACGACAATCTTGACGCTATCGCCACGCGCGTGCGCAACCGGTTGATAGCCGAAAAGGACATGGCCTATCTTAGTCGCAAGCTGGCCACAATTATGCGCGACTTGGAAATCGAGCTAGATTTGAACGCTTGCGTCGCGCAGGACTTTGAGCTCGGGCTGGTGGACGGCCTCTTCTCCGCGCTGGAATTCCGCACAATGCGCGAGCGGCTGCACCGTGTCTATGGCGAGCTGCACGGCGAAGACTTTGAGAACGAGATCGCGCAGGCGCACGAAGTCGTGGAGACGGTCGTCGTCCGCGACGAGGCGGGGCTGCGGCAATTGGTCCAAGCCTTAAACAGCGCCGAGATGATCGCCTTCGATACCGAAACCACCAGCGTCGACCAGATGTCGGCGGAGCTGGTCGGCATCTCGCTGGCAGTGGACGACGACCGCGGCTACTACGTTCCAGTGGGGCATCGCACCATCGGCGGCGAGGACCAGCCGGATATGTTCGCGCAGCCGGTTGGCGAGCAGCTGCCGCTCGCCACGGTGATTGACGCGCTGCGCGGCCCGCTCGAAGACGCGACAATCCCCAAGACCGCGCACAACGCCGTATATGACCTGATGATCTTGCAGCGCTACGGCATCAATGTCGCGCCAATCGCCTTCGATACCATGCTGGCGGAATGGGTCAAGAATCCGATTAGCAAATTCCTCGGCCTGAAAGCGCTGGTGGCCCAGACTCTCGACATTCAGATGACCGAGATTTCGGAACTGCTGGGCAAGGGCAAGAACCAGATATCTATGGACAAGGTGGAAATTGACGCGGCCGCGCCTTACGCCGCTGCGGACGCGGCCATGACCTACCGCCTGGTTGAGCCTTTGCGCAGCGAACTGCGGGACGCGGCGCTGGGCAAGCTCTACGACAATCTTGAGTTGCCCCTGATTCCGATTGTCGGCGCGATGCAATACCAAGGCGTCACGCTGGATGTCGACTTCCTGGGCGAAATGAGCGCGCGCCTGGCGACAAGCATCGCCGGGCTGCAAGGAGCGATCTACGAGGCCGGCAATATCGGCGAGTTCAATATCGGCAGCCCCAAGCAACTCAATACCGTCTTGTTCGATGTGCTCGCGTTGCCGACCGACGGCTTGAAGAGAACCAAGCTCGGTTTTTCCACCGACGCCACTACGCTGGACACGCTGCGCGATCAGCATCCGATCGTGGATATGATCGTGGAATATCGCGAACTCTCCAAACTGAAGAGCACCTACGTCGACGCCTTGCCGGCGCTGGTCAATTCGCGGACCGGCCGTGTACACACCAGCTACAACCAGACAGGTTCGGCGACCGGCCGCTTCAGCAGCAGTAATCCCAACTTGCAGAATATCCCGATTCGGACTGAAGTCGGGCGCGAGGTGCGGCGGGCATTTATAGCGCCGGAAGGCTACTTGCTGCTGGCGGTGGACTACAGTCAAATCGAGCTGCGCGTGATGGCGCATATCAGCGAGGACGAGACTTTGATCCGCGCTTTTCATCAGGGGCTGGATATCCATCGCGCCACCGCGGCGACGGTCAATGGCATCGACCCGGAAGCGGTCAGCTACGAGCAGCGGAGCTTCGCCAAGCGCGTGAATTTCGGCTTGATGTATGGCATGGGGGCGTTCCGGCTGGCGCGCGACAGCGACTTGAGCTTGGCGGAGGCGGAAGAATTCATCGCCACGTATTTCGAGCGAATGCCGGGCGTAGAGCAGTACATCACCGATACGAAGGAATTTGTCTGGCGGCACGGTTATACGGAGACGCTCTACGGCCGGCGGCGGATATATCCGGCCATCAAGTCCAATGGCAATCGGCGCAGCACCTCGGCCGAAGAACGCGCCGCGATCAACATGCCGATCCAGGGCACAGCCGCGGACATCTTGAAGCAGTCGATGATTAACCTGCACCAACGGCTGGCGGAATCACCTTTCGACGCCGCCATGATCTTGCAGGTGCACGATGAGCTAGTGCTGGAAGTGAAAGAGACTGAGCTTGAAGCCGTCACGGCGCTGGTCGTCGAAACGATGGAGTCGGCCCTGCCTGACGGCAAACCCCTGCGCGTGCCCTTGCGCGCCAACGCCAGCTACGGGCGTGACTGGCGCGATATGGAAGAGCTTGGCTGATCGCGCTAGAGGCGAAGCCTGTACCCAGCATCGATCGTAGACTGAACTGAATCCGAAAGCGAGTTAGGGCGTATATGAAACACTTTCTTGACCTGGCGAGCTTGTCCAGCGACGAATTGCAGGAGCTCATTGATATAGCGCTGCGCTTGAAGGCTGAATGGCGCGATGGCGGCAATGCGCCTTGCCTTCAAGGCAAAACCCTGGGCATGATCTTTCAGAAGCCGTCCTTGCGCACACGCGTATCTTTTGAGATGGCGATGAAGCATTTAGGCGGCGACGCCATCATGCTGGGCCCGGGCGAAATTGGACTGGGCGTTAGAGAAAGCGTGCCCGATGTCGCCCGCGTATTGTCCAGCTACGTGCATGGCATCATGGCGCGCGTATTCGATCACCGGGATGTGGTCGAACTGGCGGAGTTCTCGCGCGTGCCCGTCATCAATGGTTTGAGCGATGATTACCACCCCTGCCAGGCCCTGGCCGATATCCTGACAATTCGCGAGAGTTGCGGCCGCTTGCGCGGTTTGAAGCTGGCCTTTGTCGGCGACGGCAACAATGTTGCGGCGTCGGTTGCGCTGGCTTGCGCGCACTTTGGTGTGGACTTCAGCATCGCCACGCCGGAAGGCTACGAGATGAAAGCGCCGATCCGCGAGCAGGCCTACACAATCGCCGCGCGCAACGGCGTAAACCTGGAGATGCATACCCGTCCGCAAGCGGCGGTCGCCGACGCGGACGTCATATACACGGACACCTGGGTCAGCATGGGGCAAGAGGCTGAAGCGGGGGAGCGCGCCGCTGAGTTCGGGGCGTTTCAAGTGAACGCGGATTTGCTGCGGCACGCCAATCCGGCGGCGATCGTACTGCATTGCCTGCCGGCGCATCGCGGCGACGAAATCACCGACGACATCATGGATGGCGCGCGCTCGAGAATCTTCGAACAAGCCGAGAATCGCCTGCACGCGCAGAAGGCGATACTGCTCCGCATTTTGGCTTAGCGATAGCTATTTCCGCGCGCTATTTTGCGATGTTTCGCGTCCGGCGCCACGCGGAGATCTTCCCGCCGACTTTCCGACGTTTGCGCGGTAGCGAGCATATTCCTCGCGCGTTTAATCAATATGGCCGTCGTTTAGTGTTAGAATAGCATAACGCAAGTCTGTCTGGCGTGTTAATAAAAGAAGCTAAGCTTGGCTGTCGGGCGGCGATGGCCGGGCCGCGCCTGAAAGCGAAGACCTGACGTGGAACAGATTCTACTCATCGTGCAGGGTCTCGAGTTAACAGACATTGTCGATATCGGCATTGTCACCTTGCTCTTTTACAGCATCACCTTCATGTTTCGCGGCACGCAGGCGGTTGCGCTCTTCCGCGGGATTGCCTTGCTGGTGATCGGGCTGATTTCGGTGGCGGCAGTCCTGCGTCTGGAAGCGCTTAGCTGGTTGATCGCCAACAGTCTTACGGCATTGGCCATCGCTATCCCGGTGATATTCCAACCGGAGATTCGGCGCGCGCTTGAGCGGCTGGGCCGCGGCTTGATCATTGGGTCTAGGCTAGCGCCGCAAGAAGCGCGCGTTTCGATCATCGCCGAGGTTTGCGTCGCCGCGGAGAAATTGTCGGCGCGGCGGCACGGGGCGCTAATCGTATTGCAGCGCAACAGCAGCCTGCAGGAGTACATCCGCACCGGTATCGGCCTGGATAGCATCGTGTCGGCTGACTTGCTGGTCACCGTATTCTGGCCGCGCACCGAACTCCACGATGGCGCCGTGATTATCGATCGCGGCGGGCGCATCGCCTCGGCCTCGAGCGTGCTGCCCATCACCGCCAGCCGCAATTTGCCCAACCCTAATCTGGGCACCAGGCATCGGGCGGCGGTCGGCATCAGCGAAGTTGGCGACGCGCTCTGTGTGATTGTCTCGGAGGAGACGGGCAAAATCTCGGTGGCCAACGCCGGTCGCATGATTCTCGACCTGGACTCGCAGCGGCTGCGATTGATTCTCAACGCCTATTATGGCGTGACTGAGGAATCCTGGACTAGCTACCGCTCGCGCCTGCGCGAGGTCTTGGTTGATTTGCGCCTGCGCATGCAAACGCGCAGAAGGCAGCAGGCGCAATCATGATACGCCGGCTGCTGCATTCAGATATGGCGGGGAATCTGCTTTGGCTGCTCGTATCGGCGCTTCTGGCGACTGGCGTCTGGTACATCGCCGTGACCTCGGCCGATCCCATCCGACAGCGCCGTTTTTACGGGATTCAAATTCAGTTTGTCCCCAGCTCGATGGCGGTCATGACGCAAAGCGGGACGCGCGCCGCGGATGTAACGATCCAGGGATCGCAGACGATCGTATCGTCGCGGCTCGCCAGCGACATCATCGTGCGCGCTGATCTGTCTCGGCTGGGTCCGGGAAACCACTCGGTGCCCCTGGCTGTCGAAGTGGTCAGACCGGATACCGACAGTTTCCGCCGCCTGGTGTCCCGCGTAGAGCCCTCGCAGATCAACATCGAATTGGAGCCGCGAGAATCGCGCGACAATCGCATCGTGGTTGAGCTTCTTACAGCGCCCCCCATCGGCTTTCGCAATGATGTGCCGCAGCCGAATATCGACCAGGTGCGGGTGAGCGGCGCCGCCAGCCTGGTGTCGCAAGTGGTGGCCGTTCGGGGACAGCTGGACCTTTCGGCCAGCCGCAATCCGCTTGAAGTCGACCTGCGCTTGCACGCGATCGACGCCGACGGCAACCGCGTGGCCGGCGTCGAGCTGGACCCGCAGACCGCCTCGGTCGCCGTGAATATCCAGCGCCGCGACGATATTCGCCAGATCGCCGTGCGGCCCAATGTCTTGCTATCAACGCTGCCGGATGGCTTCACGCTGAAGAACCAGAGCTATGAACCGGAGTCGCTATTTGTTAGTGGCGCGCCGGATCAGCTTGGGAAGATCTCCGATACCTTGCTGACTGCGCCGATCAGCCTGGTAGGGCGCGAAGAAGGATTCGTCACCAGCGTGCCCGTGCAACTGCCCGATGGCGAGCTCTTCGTCATGGGCGGCGACAGCAACATCACCGTTTCAATAGAAATCATACCGATCGTCGTTTCGCGTCAAATCGACAGCATCGACGTGGGGCACATTGGATTGGGCGATACCTATGAAGTTTCCATCGTTCCGAAGACGGCCTCGGCCATTGTGACCGGTCCGGTGGTTTATGTGGACGCGTTGTCGCTTGAAGACATTCAACTTGTCGTTGACCTGGAGGGATTGGCGCCGGGCGTATACGACTTGTCTCCGGCGATCTCGATCACCAAGGGCGATCTGAGCGAAGCCAACGTATCGCTGTCGCCGGCGGAACTGAACGTGGAGATCACCTCGCCCGAGGCGGCAAACGCGAGCGACGCCCCCGCCGAGAACTAGATTGAGCGACATCTTTGGAGCGATAGACTGGGCGCCAGTCGCGCATCGCGGGCCTGGCATTATGATGCTTCTTTGCCTTTCAGCGACTACCGAAAGCCGATACCGACGTCTACAATACGGGCGCGAAAATCATAGCAGCAGCGGAGCGAATGCGGCGCCATGTCAGGTAAGAATATCGTCGCCTTGGTTGGCCGCCCCAATGTGGGCAAGAGTACGCTATTCAACCGTCTGGTTGGCGAGCGCCAGGCGGTTACGCATGAGATTCCCGGCACCACGCGGGATCGCTTGCACGGCGAGTCGTTCTGGAACGGCGTGACATTTCAGGTGGTCGACACCGGCGGGATCGAGATTTATCAGCCGGCCGGCGCGCGTGATGAATCGCCGCTGGCGGAAGGCAGCGCCGATTTTGTCGCCGAAATCATTGAGCAGGCGCAGATCGCCATTGCCGGTGCGGACGTTATTATTCTGGTCGTTGACGCGCAGTTTGGCGTGACCGCCGCCGATCAAGCCATCGCCGAGATCTTGCGCCGAACCGACAAGCCGGTGATCGTCGCCGCCAACAAGATTGACGACCGCAAGCACGCGAACGATGCCTACGACTTTTACAGCCTTGGGCTCGATGCGGTGGTTGGCGTCAGCGCGATTCACGGGCTTGGGGTCGGCGATCTGCTGGACGAGCTGGTGATGGCCTTTGGCGACGCCGAACCCGAGGCTGATGAGGACGACGAAGACGATCATTTGAAAATCGCGATTGTCGGGCGGCCGAACGCGGGCAAGAGCACCCTGCTGAACAAACTAATCGGCCGCGACCGCGCTATCGTGAGCGAGGTAGCGGGCACGACCCGCGACGCCATCGATACGGACATCAGTTGGTACGGCGAGCGCCTCACCTTGATTGACACTGCGGGCATCCGCCGCCGCGGGCGCATCGAAGCGGGCGTGGAGAGGTTCAGCGTAATCCGCGCGATGAAAGCCATCGGCCGGGCGGATGTCGGCTTGCTGGTGATCGACGCCAATCTGGGCGTCACGGAGCAAGACGAGCACATCGCCGGTTACATAATCGACGAATACAAGAGTCTGGTTATTGTTGTCAATAAATGGGACGCGATCGAAAAAGACGACTACACGATGGACGCGTTCAGCGAGAATATCCGCGACCGTTTGCACTTCGTTCGCTACGCGCCGATTATCTTCATCAGCGCGCTCGAGGGGCAGCGCATTCATCAGGTTCTTGAAGTGGCGCATCGCGTTTGGGAGGCGCGCTTTTTCCGCATACCGACAGCGGATGTAAACCGGCTGATGCGCGAAGCGGTGAGCAAGCATCCGCCGCACGGTAAAGGGACTAAAAGGCTGAAGTTCCTCTATGCGTCGCAGGTGCGTTCCGATCCGCCCTTGTTTCTGTTCCATGTCAACGATCCAGCCCAGGTGCATTTCACGTACAAGCGCTATCTGGAAAACCAGTTTCGCGAAGCTTACGACTTTGAGGGCACGCCAATTCGTTTGAGCTTCCGCGCTCGCGCGAAAACGCGCGCTGATTGACCGGCGCGCCGTCGGCGAATTGAGAACGATGAAGGGCGGCAATCTGCATTGCGATGAAAAGGGCGGAATCCTATAATCATTGCAGCGGCATTGCGCTTGCGCTTGCGGTTCGCCAAAAGCGCGGGCGTCGAAGGAGGGTTAATGTTCCGCAGCCATATCGACGAGTTGCCAAAGCCGCGGCTGGATACGCCCGGCTTTCTGCAGGAGGTCGTCAGCACAATTGTATTCGTCATTGCCGTCACTGTGCTGTTTGACTTGGCGATACCGCGATCGCTGGTGGACGGGCATAGTATGGAGCCGACCTTCTATCAGAGCGACCGCCTGGTGGTCAGCCGCGTCCATTATCTGTTAGGGCAGCCCGGCCGCGGGGATATCGTCGTCTTTAACTCGCTGGTGCCGAGCGAGGCGGCGCGCGGCATCATGCTCATCAAGCGCGTGGTCGGCTTGCCGGGTGAAACGGTGGAGATTCGCGACCAGCGCGTGCATATCAACGGAGAGCCGCTGGACGAGCCCTATATCAAGGAAGCCTGCCGCATCCAGCGCTGCGGCGACGCCGCTTGGACATTGGAAGCTGACCAGTACTTCGTCATGGGCGACAACCGCAACAACAGCCGCGACTCGCGGCGCTTCAACGCCGTGCCGCTGCAGAAGATGGTGGGGCAGGTGATATTCCGATATTGGCCGCTTGATTCAATCGGGGTCATCCCGAATTAGGGTGATGCGATGGATGCCAAACCACGAGCATATGCTTGCCCGCGCTGCACGGTAGGGCGCTGTACGGCACAAGGAACTACTTTCGCCGATGTCTACAAGGGGCAGTTGCTATGCATTCCCAATACGCGCGCCTATATCTGCGATGTCTGCCACTTCGCCGAGTTCGAGACGGAATTGCTGGACGCGCTCTGGGACGAGCTCTACGGCGAGGCGTCGACGGATGAAGTCCAGCCCCTCGCCCGCCACAAGCGCGGATCCAGTTACAGCGAAGGCTCCGGCTAGCTGCGCGCGGCCAGTGACAGGCGCGAACAAAGCGGACTTGACCGGCGCAGCGCTTCGTTGTATGCTTGTCGGCGCTTGCTGGCCCCTTCGTCTAGCGGCCTAGGATGCCACCCTTTCAAGGTGGAGACACGGGTTCGAGTCCCGTAGGGGCTACACTGTTGGAATATGCTCGAGCGCCGTTCGCCGATTGAGGCGAGCGGTTTTCTTTTTCGCGCCGCGCCGTCGCCAGTTGTCTCCGTCTGCAGCGCAATCTAAGCCGGGCATTGCAGTATGCTCAAGCTGCCCCTGGATTCTCCGCACGCGGTGAAGAGGTCGCATGCTATGCAATCCTTGCGGCAGGCAAGCTTCTTGACAGAAAATCGCCACAGGATATACTCAGGCAGTCTGTAAATCGCGTCCGAGATAGACGTGATGAAACCAAGAGGAGGACTAAGGACTATGATTAGACACAGGATTTCGATTCTCGCAATTTTGGCGTTGCTGCTGGCGCTAGTGGTAGGGGCGTCGTCGGCGCAAGACAACAATGTGACGATATGGGCCGCTGACGATGACACGGGCACTTGCTGGTCGAATCTGCTCGTGGATACATTCCCGCGCGACGACATTTCGATTGAGGTTGTCTTGCAGCCGGGCACCGGCCTGGTTGACGCGCAGCGCACGGCTTTGCAGGGCGGCGCCGGGCCCGATATCACGTTCTCGCACGGGCCGGCCTTCATGCTGGAGTTGGCCAGCGCGGGATTGCTGCTCTCGCTGGATCATTACGCCGATGAATACAACTGGGCCGATCGCTTCGCTCCCTGGGCGCTGGATTTGGGCCGCGTGGAAGGCTCGCTCTACAGCTTGTCGGAGGAACTCGAGACCGTCATCTTGTATTACAACAAGACGGTATTCGAAGAAAACGGCTGGGAAACGCCCAAGACGATGGACGAGCTTTATGCTTTGGCGGACGCCATTCAAGAGGCTGGCCTGGTGGTGATGGGGCCGGCGTTTGGCGAATGCGCGCCCTGCTACGAGTGGGCGGTTAGCGTCTTCCTCAGCCATCACGCGGGTCCGGAATTGGTATACGAGGCTTTGACCGGCCAGCGTTCCTGGACCGATCCGGCCTTTGTCGAGGCGATTTCGGCGCTTAGGGACATCGTGCAGGGCGGCTGGTTTATGGGCAGCATGGATCTCTTCTTCTCCGACACCTTTGATTCGGCGCACGCCTTGTTCGGCGCTGGAGAGATCGCCATGAGCTTTGAAGGCACCTGGATGCTGGACAACTATCAGCGCGACTTCTTTGGCGAAGCCGCGGGCAATATGAACGATTGGGACTGGTTCGCATTCCCGACGACATTCTCGGAAGAGCCGCACTTTATAATCGGCGTCGGCTCAAGCTGGGGCATTAGCACCGCGACGGAGAATCCGGACGCGGCGGCTGCCGTGCTTGATCATTACTACAGCACTGGCTTCCAGGCGGCCTCGCACGCTGCTTGCGGCAACGCGCCCGCGCCGCTGTTCTACGAGGGCGATGTATTTGCCGAGGCGGACCCGCGCGAAGCCCGCTTGTATCAAGAGTTTGGCCAGGCGTCGGCCGCTGGCAACGTCGGCTACACCAGCTGGAGCTTCTGGCCCGCGCGCACGAATGTCTGGCTCTGGGAGCAGATCACGCGCGTCTACGATGACCAGATCTCGGTTGAAGACTACCTCGCCGGCATGCAGTCGGAATTCGAAGAAGAATTCGCCGAGGGGCTCATCCCGCCGATTCCCGCTCGCTAAACAATAATCATGAACCCGGTGTTCTGGCGCGGCTGTCGCTGGAACACCGGCGCTCGCTTATGTAGGCGCCCGCTCAGGTTATGACGGTCGAGTTGATCTGATGCTTGGCAAGCTGCGTATCAACCGCGAATACTGGACGCGTTATCGCGTCATGCGCTATTGGGTTGTGCCCTGGCTATTCATGCTGCCCATCCTAGGTTTGCACGCCTTTGTGGTTGTCTTCCCGGCGTCTCAAGGCGTCTACTATTCGTTCACCGACTGGTCGGGTATCGGCGAAGCTGAATTCATCGGCCTGCGCAACTTTGAAGAAATGTTCTTTGAAGACCAGAGCCACCTGGACGCGCTATCACGGAATATCCAGTGGATGCTGTTCTTCATCACCGTGCCCTTTATATTCGCGCTATTTGGCTCGAGCTTGCTGGCCAAGGTCCGGCGCGGCGCCATGATTTATCGGACTGCGCTCTTCATGCCCTTCATCTTGCCTAGCGTCGTGACGGCGACGATTTGGCGCTACTTGTACAATCCGCGCTTCGGCTTGCCGACGCTGGTCGGCTATGACAAGGCCTTGCTGGGCCAATCCGACACTGCGCTTTGGGCGATCGCCTTCGCGGACAACTGGCACTTCTGGGGCTTCTTGATGGTGCTCTTCCTCACCGCGATGCAAGGCATAGACCCAGTCTTGTATGACGCGGCCAAGGTGGATGGCGCCAGCCGCTGGGAGGAATTCTGGCACGTCACCTTGCCGGGCATCAGGCCAGTGGTGCTTTTCATGATGATGATGGTGATGATCTGGGCCTTCCTGGTTTTCGACTACATTTTCATCTTGACGGGCGGCGGCCCGGCCGGGGCTACGGAAGTGCTGGGCATCGACATCTACAAGAACGCCTTCCAGCGCTTTGAGGCGGGTTACGCTGCGGCCCAGGGCATCACTATCTGCCTCTTCGCAGGCCTGATCGTCAGCGTATTCGCAATGCTGCGTAAACGGGGATGGGAAATATGAGAGCGCAACGGGAGTTCTTCCTCTTCCGCAAGCAGCGCGAGAGCAACGCCTTTAATCACTTTTTTCTGTCCATCTTGGTGGTTTTCTCGCTGGGGCCGGTGGTGCTGTTGGGCTTGAACTCTGTCAAGTCTAACTCCGAGATTGCTTTGAATCCGCTTGGTCTGCCGCGGCAAGTGCATCTGGATAATTTTGCCAACGCCTGGCAGAAAGGCGAGTTCAGCCGCACATTCAAAAACAGCGTCATCCTGGTTGTCGGCACGGTCGCCGCCGAGCTCGTGCTGGGCGGGCTGGCGGCTTATAGCCTGGCGCGCAAGAATCCGCCCGGCGCCAACTTCGTGATGATCTACTTGCTAGTGGCCTCGACCGTTCCGATCTGGCTGTATCTGGTGCCGCTCTTCTTTCTGTGGCGGCAGTTGGGCTTGCTCAATACGTATCACGGACTCATCCTGATCTATACTGCCTTGAACGCGCCCTTTTCCATATTCTTGCTGCGCTCGTATCTGATCGGTTTGCCGGTGGAGTTGGAAGACGCGGCGCGGGTCGACGGCGCAAACGAGTTGCAAGTGCTGCTGCGCATAATCGTGCCCCTGGCTTGGCCTGGCTTCTTGACCGTCGGCTTGGTGGTCGGGCTGGGGATCTGGAGCGAATTCCAGGTAGCGCTGATATTCGTGCACAAGCCCGACATGTTCCCGGTAACCACCAGTTATTTCAAGTTCACCGACCGCTTCGGCCGCGACTGGGCCATGACCAGCGCCGGCGCGTTCATGATGATTGCGCCGGTGCTGATATTATTCCTTGCGCTGCAACGCCGGTTCGTCGAGGGGCTAACGCAGGGCGGCGTGAAGTTCTAGCGCGATCTCGGCTTAGCCGCGCAAGTCCACCGCGAATTTTATCAACGCGTCCGGCTGCTGCCGAATGTGCTCGAAGACCTGCGTGGCCTCTTCGAGCGGGTAGACGCGATTAATCAAGCCGCGGCAGTTCAGGCGCCCCTGACGCATCATGGACAGAATGGCGCGGAATGCGCGTTGGCTGTCCCAGTAGGGATAGTCGCGCGGTTCATGACCGAAGCCGCAGCCGTGCGGCACGATCATCGTCAGGCGGTTGTGATGCCATTCGCGGCCCAGAAACAGGTCCTGCGCCTCGCCCTGATAGAAACCGGCCGAGCAGACCAGGCCACCCACGCGCGTGCAGGCAATCGCGGTATTGAGCCCGATGTAAGCGCCAGTCAGCTCGATGGCGACATCTACGCCCATGCCGTCGGTCAGCTCATGCGTTTGCGATGCCAGATCGCCGTCGCGCGGGTCAAAGGCATGATCAGCGCCATACTCAAGCGCGAGCGCCCGGCGCTGCGGCAGCAGGTCGGCGGCGACGATCGTCTCCGCGCCCGCCTCGCGCGCGATGCTCACCGCCAGCAGCCCGAGCGCGCCCAAGCCGATGACGGCCACGCGGTCGCCGTAGCGTATATTCGATTCGCGGATGCAGTGAATGGACACGTACGCCGGTTCGATGCAGAGCGCGACCAGCGGATCTATGTCGCCCAGGGGCCAGACCCGGTCCTCAGCGCAGATGTTGGTCTCGCGGATATCCATTAAGCCGACCACGCGGTCGCCCGGCGACAACCGCGTGACGTCTTCGCCAACCGCTTCGACAAGGCCCAGCCCGCTCGTGCCAGTGCGCCAAGGGTTAGCTCTGCTGGGGCGGCGTATCGCGCCCGGCTCGCCGGAGTCCACAAACAGGTGGCGCTCGCTGTCAAAGCGCATGCCGGCGAAGCTGCGGCCGTCCAGCATGGCCAGGGTGGTGCCATGTTTGCCCGACGCGAACTCGGTGCGCACCAGCACCTCGTCTGGCTTTAGCGCTCGGTCTTTGTAATCAAGCACGCTCGCCTGGTAGAGCCCGGTTAGGGCCAGTCGCCTCGGCATGATGGTCTGCCTCTTCTCTCAAGGAAATCGAAAACGTCAGAATGTCGGGTGGTCGGGTGTTGTCAATGTTGACTCGCGTCAGGCAAGCGCTGCAACGCTGAGCGAATTATACAGAAGCGCAAGATTGGCGGCAAATGCCGTATCGGCATGAGGCGGCCGACTTTGCATGAGTCCCGCGTCCAATCCCTGCTTTTGTGGGCAACTTTGGCTGAATGCGATATGCTTGCTGACGATAACGCGTTCAAACATGGGAAGGGAGAGATACAGTGACAATTGCGCCAGGCAAGCGAGTAGCGCCCGTGCCGCTAAACCGAGTGACGATCAGCGGCGGATTCTGGGGCGAGCGGCAAGCGGTAAACCGCGAAGTGTCGATCCCGGCGATTTATCAGAAGTTGGAAGAGACGGGGCGTGTCGCGTCCTGGGCGATGGAAGGCCCGGCCTCGCCGCCGCCTTCCCACGAGCGAATCGGCGTGCGCGTCTTCTGGGATTCGGATTCGGGCAAGTGGCTGGAAGCGGCCGCCTACAGCCTCGCTACCCATCCCGACGCGGAGTTGGAGGCGACTGCCGATGCGCTGATAGACGCGATCGAGGGCGCCCAATTCGACGACGGCTACCTCAACACTTATTTCCCGGTGCATTTCCCGGAGGGGCAGTGGGCCAATCTGCGCGACAATCACGAGATGTATAATGCCGGGCATCTGATGGAAGCGGCGGTGGCCTACCATCAAGCGACTGGCAAGCGCAAATTGCTCGATGCGCTCGCGCGCTTTTCCGATCATATCGCCGCGAATTTTGGGATTGAAGAAGGCAAACGGCGCGGTTACGGCGGCCACCCGGAGATTGAGTTGGCGCTGGTCAAGATGTACCGCGAAACTGGCGAGCAGCGCTTTCTGGACTTGGCCTCGTATTTTGTCGATGAACGCGGACAGGCGCCTCATTATTATGATCAGGAGGCGCATGATCGCGGCGAAAGTACCGAATCCTACTGGGCGCGGACCTACCGTTATTGCCAGGCGCATTTGCCCCTGCGCGAGCATACCGAGGCGAATGGCCACTCGGTTCGCGCCTGTTATCTTTACGCCGGCATCGCTGATGTCGCGCTGGAGACCGGCGATGAAGACTTGCTTCGGCTCTCGCGCGTACTCTGGGACGACCTGACGCGGCATCAGATGTATGTGCATGGCGGCGTGGGACCCTCGCATCACAACGAGGGCTTCACATTCGCCTACGATATGCCCACCGAGACCGCTTACTGCGAGACCTGCGCCGCCATCGCGCTGGCCTTTTGGGCGCATCGCATGTTTCATCTGGATCCCGATAGCCGTTACATTGATGTAATGGAGCTTGCCATCTATAACTCGTCCTTGAGCGGACTTTCGCGTTCCGGCGACGAGTTCTTTTACGCCAATCCGCTGGCGGCATACCCGGGCGTGAACCCGCAAGGTCGCTGGCACGAAAACATGGAAGACGGGCATCATCGTCGTACGCCGTGGTTTCACTGCCCTTGCTGCCCGCCGAATATCTCGCGCTTGATCGCGAGCATCGGCGAATACGCGTATTCGCAGGCGGGGGATCGTGTTTACGTGCAGATGTATCACGAGAACGCCGTGTCGCTGAATGTCGCTGGCGGAGAGATTCGGCTCGCGCAAGAGACGCAATACCCCTGGGACGGGTTGATTCAGATCACCGTGCAAGCGGAAAAACCGCTCGCATTTGAAATGGCGCTGCGCATCCCCGATTGGTGCTACGGCTATCAGCTGTCGGTCAATGGCGAGGCGAATGAGCCGGCGACTAAGCGAGACTACGTCATCCTGTCACGAGAATGGTCAGATGGCGACAAGGTAGAGTTAATGCTGGATATGCCGGTCGAGCGAGTCATGCCGCATCCGAGCATCCGGCAGACGGCCGGTCAAATCGCGCTGCAGCGTGGCCCGCTGGTATTCTGTCTCGAAGAAGTCGACAATGGACCACGGTTGGCAAATGTCTGCATTCCGGAAGACGCCGTGCTGAAGGCCGCGTTTGACAGCGAGCTCCTGGGCGGCGCCTCGGTGATTACCGGAAGCGCGCTTCGGATTGAGCCAGCCGAAGAAAGTACGGCGCTTTATCGTCATCACAGCCAAACAGGCTATAATAAGACGGCGTTCACTTTTAAGGCGATTCCATACTACCTGTGGGCGAATCGTGCGCTGGGCGAGATGCGCGTCTGGATTCGCTCAAATTAGCTGCGGTTAAATCGGGCGCGCTAGCCCGGATTGACATCCAATTGATGGCGAGAGTACATAATAGGAGCAGAGTCATGAGTATTTCGCGTAGAGAGTTTTTGAAGTTGACTGGCGGTTCCGCTACGGCGGCGGCTATGCTGGCGCGGCTTGGCTATCTGCCGCCGGCGCTGGCGCAGGATGTAACCAATATCACGTTTGGCGGCTGGGGCGGCGTAGCTGAAGACGAAGGCGTCAAAGCGGCCATTGAAGTTTTTGAAGCGGAAAACGAAGACATTGATGTGGAATGGCTGCACACGCCTTCCGCGGGGGATTACGGTCGCGTCTTGCTGTCGAGCATCGCCGCGGGTACGGCGCCGGACACCGGATTCATCTTGTCCGACAATTACGAGACCCTGGCCGTCGGCGGCGCCTTGATGGACATCACCGACCTGGTCAAGAATGATCCGCTCCTGGGACAGCCGGGTTACTTCCTGGAGCCGCAGGAAGCTAATCGCTGCGAGGTCAACGGGCGCTGGTACGGCATCGGCTCGACCTGGGTCGCCCATCATTTCTACTACAATGCCGAAATGTTCGACGCAGAGGGCATCACGCCGCCCGGCTTCCAGGATGATGAGATCTGGGAGTGGGAAGAATTCCTGGAAATCTGCAAGGTATTCACGCGGGACAGCAGCGGCCGCCATCCGGGCGATGCCGGATTTGATAGCGACGACATCGTGCAATGGGCGGTGGACTGGCCCTTCTGGTGGATGCCGCTGGGCTTGGCCGCGCACGCCAATGGCGGCGAGTTCCTCACCGAAGACGGTTTGATCGGCCTGGACAGCCCGGAAGCGATGGAAGGCTTGCAGCGCATCACGGACCTGGTTTACAAGCATCATGTGGCGCCGCGGAGCGCGGCCTTGGCCAGCCTGGGCATGAACAACGTGCAGATGGTCGATAGCGGCCGCCTGGCGATGGCCGTGGACGGCTCTTGGGCGCTGTCCTGGATGAATCCGTCCTTGATGAGCGTGGCGATGGGCACGGGCGCGCTGCCCAAGATGCAGC
Organism: Chloroflexota bacterium; assembly: GCA_009841405.1. GTDB lineage: Bacteria > Chloroflexota > Anaerolineae > Aggregatilineales > Phototrophicaceae > UBA6055. The sequence goes on from VXLV01000032.1 coordinate 97,278, forward strand.
AACCCGCCAGCATTATGCAGGCGCATTTCCATTCCGTGCTCGCCGGCACCGAACATCCGGAAGAAGCCTGGCGCTGGGTGCGCTTCCTGGCGACCCCATTCTACCAGGAGCACTTCTGCAAGATCGGCTTGTGGATCCCCAACCAGACGGCCATGCTGACGGAAGAAGGACTGAAAGGCTGGATCCGCGAAGGCATCCATCCGCCGAATTACTCGCAGTTCGCGACCGACTATCTGCCGAAGCACGGCGTCGCTGTTGCGATTCCGCCTGGCTATATCGAGGCGGCCAACGATTGGATCAATCCGGCCTTTGAAGGGCTCGCCAATGGCGAACGGGCAGAGGATATCATGCCGGATGCCGTGCGCGGCGCGAACGAAGTCCTGCTTGCCGCCAAGGAAGACATGTAGCCGTCCGCGTGATTCGGCGCGACGGCCGCGCAGTTCTGGCGCGATGAATCGTTACATCCCTGCGAGCGGGAGGCCCGAATGCGGCGCCCGCTCGCAGCGCGATATCGAATCGATTGCGAGCGCATATCCATGACCAGGCACATTGCCGACAAGACTGCCGCTGAAGGCTTCTGGCTGACGCGGCAGTATAACCGCTTGACTTTGCGGCAACGCCGTACGCTTATGGGCTACGTCTTCATCGCGCCCTTTATCCTTGGCTTTTTGTTTTGGTGGCTGGGGCCGGCGGCAGTGGCTGGCTACCTCACCTTTCACAAATGGAACTTCCTCGCCGCGCCAAAGTTCGTGGGCATGGCCAACTTCAGCAAGATGTTCGGCGACCCGATTCTGGCGCAGAGCTTGAAGGTCACGATCGTCTTTTCGGCGATTTCGGTGCCGCTCGGTTTGGTCTTCGCGTTTTTCCTCGCCAACTTGATAAACGCCAAGTTCCGCTTCATCGCCATCTTCCGCACAATTTATTTCTTGCCCAGCATCGTGCCGGCTGTGGCGAACGCGATTTTGTGGGCCTGGCTCTTCAACACCGAGTTCGGCTTAATCAACTATGTAATTCGCTTCTTAGGCGGGCCGAAAATTGGCTGGCTGCAAGACCCAAGCTGGGTGATGGTGGCTTTTGTGATCCTGACAGTCTGGGGTGTCGGCGGCTCGATGATTATCTTTTTGGCCGGTTTACAAGGTATCCCGCAGATCTTTTACGAGGCGGCGGAGATTGATGGCGCGGGTCGCTGGCAGCGCTTGCTTTACGTCACCTTGCCGATGATGTCGCCGATCATATTTTTCAATCTGGTCATCGGCTTCATCAATTCGTTTCAGGTGTTCGTCAGCGCTCTGCTGATCACCAACGGCGGGCCGCAGCGGGCGACGCTCTTCCTCGTGCTGCATATCTGGCGCACGGCATTCAGCAGCCAGAAGATGGGTTACGCCGCTGTGCTGTCCTGGCTGCTCTTCGCAATCTTGATGCTGCTGTCGTTCCTTGTATTCCGTTATATCGGGTCGCGCGTTTACTATGAGAATCCGGGCGATTAGGAGCGAGAAGCGTGGGCTTTAGCGAGCGGACGGCCAACTACATTGAATCGCGGCGCCGGCCGACTTCATACGGCGATATGCTCTTTCATTGGCTGACGGTTTTTCTGCTGGTCTTCTTCGCTGTCGTCATGATTACGCCCTTTATCTGGCTGCTTTCGAGCTCACTGAAGACGCAGATAAACATTTTCCAGTATCCTCCCCAATTGATACCTGACCCGATAGTGCCGGAGAATTATGTTTACGCGCTGACCTACAAGCCCTTCGGTACTTACTTCCGAAACACGATTATTGTGGCCGGTCTGAATGTTGTCGCCGTAGTATTTACGTCATCGTTTTGCGCCTACGGATTCGCGCGCATGCGCTTCCCAGGGCGCGACTTCTGGTTCGGCATTGTGATGGCAACGCTCTTCCTGCCATACGCTGTGCTGCTGGTGCCCAGCTTCATCGTGTTCTCGCGGCTGGGCTGGGTCGATACCTTTCTGCCGCTGGTGGTGCCGCCCTTCTTTGGGGGCGGCGCGTTCAACATTTTCCTGATGCGGCAGTTCTTCCGCACGATTCCCGAGGAAATCGCGGATGCTGCGCGCATCGACGGTTGCAGTGAATTCGGCGTCTATTGGCGCGTCATGCTGCCCTTGTCCAAACCCGCGCTGATCACAATTGGTATCTTCACCTTCCTCTTCGCCTGGAACGATCTCATCGGGCCGATCACGTATCTGCGATCGCCGGATAACTTCACGATCGCCGTAGGTTTGGCGTCGTTCCGCAGCCAGACCGACATCAGCTGGGATCTGCAGTTGGCGGCGTCTTCGGCGGTCACCTTGCCGGTCATCGTGTTGTTTTTCTTCGCGCAGCGGTACTTCATTCAGGGTGTGGTGATGACCGGGCTGAAGGGCTAGGGGAGTTGGCTAAGCCCAGAAGGCTTTCTCAAGATCGTCAAACTCGGCAGCGGGGCCTTCGAATTTATTCCGCCCCAGCTCGAGCACATAGACATAGTCGGCGATCTTCAACGCTTCGCGGATTTCCTGGTCGACCAGGAGAATTGTCAAGCCCTCGACATCGCGCAGGTCAACCAACATGCGGTAGACTTCTTCGCTGAGCAATTTCGCCAGGCCCGCGGTTGGCTCGTCGACCAGAATGACTTGCGGGTCGGTCATGAGCGTGCGGCCGATTTCTACCATGCGCTGCTGTCCACCAGAGAGGCTGCCGGCCTGGTCGTGCTGTTTCTCCCGCAAAATCGGAAAGCGCTCGTAATTCTCTTCGATCTTGCCTTCCATCCGTTTCTTGTCATTCTGAAAGGTCCAGGCGCCCATCATCAAGTTTTCGCGCACGCTCATGTGTTTGAACACGCCGGGCTGCTGCGGAATGTAACTGATGCCGAGGCTGATCAGTTGGTGGGTCGCCGTGCCGGTGACATCGCTGCCATTGAGCAGGACCTGTCCGCTATGCGGCTTCAGGAATCCGTAGATTGCTTTTAGCAGCGTCGATTTGCCGACGCCGTTAGCGCCCAGAATCGCGGTGATCTTTCCGGTTTCCGCCGCCAGGCTAAGCCCGCGCAGAATATGCAGGTCTTCGTAGTAACCGACGTAGAGATCATTGATCTCGAGCATGTTTAGTCATCCTCTTCATGGCCGAGGTAGGCGTCGATTACGGCGGGATCGTTCTTCACCGATTGCGGATCGCCATCGGCGATCAGCGCGCCATGATGCAGCACCAGCAGCCGCTGGCTCAATTCGAAGACGGCATTCATGTCATGGCTGATGAAGATGATTGCCTTGCCACTTTCATGAACGCGGTGGATGTAGCTGGTTATAGTTTCTTGCAAAGTCGGATGTACGCCGGCGAAGGGCTCGTCGAGGACAATAACGGCCGGGTCCAGCATGAGCAGGCGGCCCAATTCCAGCAGTTTGCGCTGCCCGCCGCTCAAGGCCCGGCTGTATTCATGCGTCAAGTGGTCGATTGTCAGCAAGCCCAGAATCTCGTGCGCCCGGTCTTCCAGGTCGGCTTTGCGCGCGTTGGGTTTCAACGCCAGGCCGGGCACCATCATGTTTTCCATCACGGTCATGCGGCCCAGCGCGCGCGTGATCTGGAAGGTTCGGCCCAATCCGGCGCGGGTAACGTCATAAGCCGGGTGACCGTCAATCCGCCTGCCGTTGAGATAGATCGTGCCCGAGCTAGGTTTGAGCATGCCGCTCAGCACATTGGTCAGCGTTGTTTTTCCGGCGCCATTGGGGCCGATCATGCCGATCAACTCAGGTTTCGTGACGGAGAACGATACGTGGTCAACCGCTTGATTGCCGCCGAAGCGTTTGGAGACCTTGTTGAGTTCCAGATTGATGTCACTCATCGTCCGCCTCCAGCGGCGCGTCGGCGTAGTCGTCATCGTCCTTGCGCTTGGATACGGTCTCCTTCATGGCGAGGTCGCGCCCGCTGAACCAGGTGATGAAGGGATAGAGCAGGCCATTGCGCATGTATCGCAGGGTAAAGACCATGACTACGCCGAACAAGGCAAAGCGCCAGGCGCCCGTCTCCCAGACGAAGGCGTCGCCGCCATCGGCGGTTGTGAGGCCGAATGGCAGGGTAATGACCACTTCGCGCATCGCTTCCAGCAGATAGCGAGAAATGAAGGCGCCGGCCGCCGCGCCGATCAAGCTCTCCATGCCGCCGATCACGGCATAGGCGATGATCAGCGACATCTGCAGCACTTCAAGTTGTTCGGGGATAATCCGCTCCGAGCCGACATCGCTATAGAATATCGCGCCGGCAAGACCGACAATCATGCTTGTGAAGACGAATATCAGGATCTTGTAGCGCACGACGTTGACGCCCAAAGCTGACGCGGCGTCCTCATCCTCGCGCATGGCGCGCAGGAAGAGGCCGATGGGCGAGTTGGCCACCCAGTGCATGGCGAGCAGACAGACGATCAAGAGCGCGAACATCAAGTAATATTCGACCTGCCGCGCCGTGTCAACGTCCGCAATTTGCAGCAGCGGACGCAGCGACAAGCCGTTTGAGCCGCCGGTGTAGTCGTACTCCGTCAGCATCATGATGCGGAACAGCTCGGAGAAGGCGATAGTGAAGAGCGCCAGGTAGGCCGCGCGCAGCCGCAGCAGGAGCCAGCCGATGACCAGGCCGACCAGGCCGGCGACCAGCGTGCCGATGATGATCGCGCCCAACGCGGAGAAGGACTCCGGCGTAATCGCGATTCCCAGCATCGCGAACACTATGCCGTCTCGCGCGATCAAGCCGGCAGCGTACGCGCCGATGCCCATGAAAGCCATGTGACCGAACGAGAACTGACCGGCGATGCCCGCCAACAGCGCCCAGCTGGACGACATAATCGCATAAAAGAAGCCGCTGATGAAAACGGTCTTGGCGTAGTTAGACTGTGATGTGTCGTTGGGGAACCACAGGAAGAACAAAATGACAAGGCCGAGCACGACGTATCCCAGACGGCGGCGGCCGATGCCCTGGTCGATTCTGCTTTCGATTTGTCGGAAGTATTCCATGACTATAGCTGCTCCCGGCCGAAGAGCCCGGTGGGTTTCAGCAGCAGCACCAGGGCGAATATCACTAGCGCAAAGGCTTCTTTGTAGGCGGCGCCGCGGCTGGGGTCGGGGTGGCAGCCGGCGCCCAGGGCTTCCACAATGCCAACGACGATGCCGCCAACCAGCGCGCCGGGCACGGAGCCCAATCCGCCAAGCACGACAATGACGTACGAGCGCCCGACCATTTCGGCGCCGACCCAGGGCACCCAGGCGAAGATCGGGATCAGCGCTGCGCCGGACATGGCCGCCAGCATCGAACCCATGCCGAATGACAAAGTGTTCATATTAGTCGGGTTGATGCCGGTTACGGCGGCCGCTTGCCGGTCCTGGCTGGTGGCGCGCAAGGCGCGACCGGTCCAAGTGCGCTGCAAAAAGTAGAGCAGGGCGAAGATCAGAATGATGCCCACGACCATCGCGAAGGCGCGGTCGCCAATGATGTTAATGGGGCCAAAGGCGAAGTCGTCCGTGATCTGCGTCCGCTGCAAAGTGAAGCGGCGAATATCAATGAAGCGGTCGGTGCGTTGCGGGAATGGGCCGGCGACCGCCAGGGTCGTGTACTCAATCACGAAACCGAAGCCGAAAGTAATGAGAATAGCGTATTCGGATACGCGCTCAATTAGCCCTTCGTGCATGGGCTTCAAGAAGAAGCGTTCGAATACGGCGCCCATTAGAAAGACAATTGCGGCCGCGACGGGAATGCCCCAGATGGGGTTCACTTGTACTTCAGTCCCGGTCAGTTCGCTGAGCAGATTGCCGGCGTGCAACAAGAAATAGAATGAGAAATAACCGCCAACCATATAGAGCTGCCCGTGGGCGAAACTCACGATGCCTTGCACGGAATAAATCAGAGTCAAGCCAACCGCCATCAATGAATAAATGCACCCGATGACGACGCCATTTGCCGTCTGCTGCGTCAAGTATGTGACCGAGAATGGCGCTTGCACACAGGGATTGGTCGGATTTTGAATGGCGAAGAGCGTATAAATCTGCCAGGCGCCCAGCGAACCGAGGATGATCATCCAGTCGCGATTGATTTTGGGCGTGGTCTTCCACATCAGGCCGAATATCAAGGGGCCGATGGCAAAGCCGCCGAGAGCGGCCGCGGTCAGGACATTCTGGTCATCGGCTTCCTCGTCGCGGTAATGACGGGGAATGAAGTAAGCCGCCAGCGCCGCCCAGAGCGGGCCCGCCAGTAACAGCCACAGCGCGGAGGGAAAATGCGGATCCACCACCCGCACCATCACCTGAGATGTGACAAACACGGTGAGGACGACGCCGATGGTCAGGGTCGTCCGGCGTATGAGCGTCGGCTCGAAGTAGAACAAGCCGAGGCCGACTGGCCCCAAGGCGAAACCGCCGATGACGCCGGCAATCTTGAGGGTAGTGGCGGGAATCAAGTCTTCATTCTTGCGCCCGCGGTTGACGTTGGGCAGCAGAAACAAACCCACGGCCGCCCATAACGGACCGGCGACCATGAGCCAGAGAACAAATAGGGTGTCTTGAATGACCATAAGTTTGCGTTACGTCAGTCTTGCTGGCGGGCCGACTCGGCGACCCGCCGGCGTTGACAAGGAAAACAAGGGCGACCGAATCAGTCGCCCTTGTGTTTGCGAATCGCTAAGGTGTGGTTCCCGGCACGATATAGCTGGTACCGTGGGTCTGATAGACCTCGGGATAAACGACTGCCGCTTCCAGTCCGCTTTGACCCGGCTCGTAGTATTGCATGACAGTCACGATCGGGTCTGGCCATTGATGCCACATAAACTCCGGCGTGCCTTCAGGCAAGTCGGGATTATGCGCGCCGTACGCGAAGTAGTAGCGCCCTTGGGACAGCTCGATATCGACTGCCTCGATCGCGCCGACGATGGCGGCGGCGTCATCATAGCTGCCGGCGCGTTCCATCGCGTCCTTCACAATATAGACCGCGTCGTAGGAGGCCATGGCGAAGCTGGGAATGAGATCCCCCCAGGCTTCCTCGTACTTGCCGTTCAACTCGGCTGCAGCTTCGCTGAACAAGCTTGGGATGATGCCCACGCGATTGAAGGCGCAGTAGTTGCCATCGGGGACGGTCGCCCAATACTGATCCGACTGGAAGGCGATCTGATTGGTGACGCAGATGGTGTCTTCGGACGGCGCGATGCCCAGCTCCGACATTTGCTGCGTGAGGTTGAACGACGTCTCGCCCGTGACCAAGATGCGGATGACATCTGGCGCTTCGGCGCGCGCCTGAATCCGGCTCAAGATCGGGACGAAGTCTTCCGTGCCCAATTCGACGTCAATCTTGGTGACGGTAGCGCCAGCCGCTTCAAAGCGCTCAGCTTCGTCGGCCGCCGCCGGTTGACCGTAGTCCGTGTTTTCCACGATCAAGACAACATCTTCGACGCCCAGGCTGAGCAGCCAGTCGACGACAACGCTGCCGACCATCGAGCTGGCGGGCGAGATCCGGAATATGTGGTCGATACCGTCTGCAAACCGCGGCGGCGCGCCATCGTATTCGAGGATGCCGTTGGCGCTGACGTTGTCGTTCCAGGGCTCGGAGAAGACGGTCGGAATCGCGTTCGCTTCCAGCATGCCCATGGTCGCCAAACCGACCGCGCTATGGTAGACGCCCACCATCGCGTCGACGCCGTCTTCCTGGATCAGGCGCTCAGTTACCGCTTGGCCGCGCTCGGGGCTGCCTTCGGAATCGCCCGTGACGACATCAAGCATGTAATTCACGCCGTCAATCTGTACGCCGCAGTCGGCGTTGATATCGTCGGCTGCCTGGTTAAAGGCCCAGTCCATGGCGACGCCGCCGGCTACCGCGCCGGGCGCGGATAAGGGCGCCAAGCCGCCGATCGTGATGGTGTAATCTGCGAATTCGCAATGCCCGTCGGCCTGCGCCATGCCCATCGGCATAATGGCAAGCAAGGCAATCAGGCAAATCAAGATGGTCTTGCGTTTCATGTTGCACTCCTCCTTAGCTTCAACGATCCAACTTCGCTACGGCGCGTTGCCGCAGCTTTTAGCCGTGCCGCGTCGCTTGTGGCATAGAGAGATACAAGTTATGGCGATGTCTGCGATCTGCCTGTTGAGCAATGTTGACAGACACTTCAGAACCTGAGGGCTGGGCGCGCCCAGCACAGCCAGCGCTGCGACATTTTGAGATTAACTTGGATATAGTGTTTTGTCAAGCCGGCGCGCTCTGCCCGCCCGGGCGCCTGGTTTGACAGGCTAGTTTAGATGCAGTACATTCTCCCACATTGTTCGACTGGGCGCGCCGCGCAGTCTGGCATCGCCTGCGGATGCCGCGGCGGACGCGTGTCGGAGCAGTGTGACGGCGTGTCCGGCAATGTCAAGCAGGGAGGATACAGGCGAAGAACTCAGTTAGGGATGGAACGCTCGCAATCAGTGAAAGGAATGTATCGATGAAATTGTTAAGATCTCTAGCGCCGCTCGTGCTGATCGTCGCGCTGATAGTTGGCATGGGCATTGTGACTACCGCTCAGATGTCGGAGTCGGTGCTGCACGCGGCGCATGACGCCGAGTGGACCGGGCTGGATCCGCATGTCGCCAGCACTGTGTCGAGCTTCCACGTGCTGGCGAATGTCGTGGAATCCTTGACGACCAACAATGACAGTCTGGAACTGACGCCGCTGCTGGCTACCGATTGGTCGCAGTCGGAAGACGGCGCAACCTGGACGTTTAACTTGCGCGAAGGCGTGATGTTCTCCAACGGCGTAGAAATGACCTCCGAACATGTCGTCTTTTCGATGAATCGTATCCTCGACCCCGACACCGGCTCCGGTCGCGTCGCCTCAGTCGGCGGCGCGGGCACGGTTTGGGAAGCCATGGGCGATTATTCCGTGACCGTCACCACACCCGAGCCAAACGCGATTCTGCCGATTCTGCTTTCGAGCCGCGCAACAGCGGTTGTGCATCCCGACAGCGTCGATGAGAACGGCGTCATCGTCGTGCCGATTGGCACGGGCCCCTTCACGGTGGAAGACCTGGACGGCACGATTAGCATGACCCTGGCCAAGAATGAAAACTACTGGCAGGAGGGCTTGCCCTTGCTGGACGCGGTTGAAATCACTGTCATTCAGGAAGACGCGGCCCGCGAAGCGGCGCTGATAGGCGGTGAAGTCGACTTCGTCACCAGCGTCGGCCGCCAGGCGGTGGCGGCCCTGCAAGAGAATCCCGATGTGACTGTGCTGGTGTCGCCGGCGCTGGCGTACAAGTACATCGGCTTGAATCTGATGCGCGAGCCCTATGACGATGTGCGCGTGCGCCAGGCCATCGCCTACGCGATTAATCGCGACGACCTCTGCGCGGCGGGCGACTTCGGTTTGTGCACGCCGCTCTACGGCGGGCCAATCGATACGGCCAGCCCCTGGCACTTCGATTACGCGCCCTACTCGCAGAACATCGAGAAAGCCAAGGCGCTGATGGCGGAAGCCGGCTACGCCGACGGCTTCGATATGGAGCTGATGCCCACCTCGACATACCAGGATACCGTGCGGCAAGCGCAAGTCTTGCAAGCGCAGTTGGCCGCCATCGGCATCCGCACGACCATCAACGCGCCGGAATGGGCCGAATGGCTGGAGCTCGAAGGCAACTTCCGTTATGACGGCTACATCTGCAGCTGGAACGGCTTGATTGACGTCGAGCAGTACTACTATCTGCAGCATCGCACCGATGAAGTCTTCAACTTCACCGGCTACAGTGATCCGGCATTTGACGCGCTGGTCGAAGAGGGACGCACCATCTCGGACTTTGACGAGCGTTACGCCATCTACGAGCAGGCTAATCAGATTCTGGTTGACGCAGTACCCTACGTGTACTTCTACAACCCGGCATTCGTCCGCGCGATGAGCCCGAGCGTTCAGGGTTATGTCTTGCGCCCGGACAACAACAATCTCTACATGAACACCTGGCTCGAAGGCTAGCCGATACGAGGGGCGGGTTGGCGTCGCTGGCCCGCCCCATACAGATTTCCCCCAGCCATTGGCATAGCGCTGAGAGGCGTGAGCAGCTTGAACTATCAGTATGTTTTGCAGCGATTGTTCACGGCGCTGATCGTTGTGCTGGGCGTCACCTTTGTCGTCTTCATGATCATGCAGATCGTACCGGGAGATCCGGCGCGCGTTGTTTTAGGTCCTTACGCCAGCGATGAGTCGGTTGCCGGCTTGCGCGAACGCCTGGGGCTGAATCGGCCCTTTTTTGTGCAGTACGCGGCATGGTTGGGCGGGGTTGTTCAGGGCGACTTCGGCCAGAGCCTGCTCAACGGGCAGGAGGTGGCGCCGCAGTTGTGGGGGCGGGTCGGGCCTTCGTTTGAGTTGGCAATGGTATCGCTCTTCGTTGGCTTGGCTATCGCCTTTCCCGTGGGCATGATTTCCGCGTTAAAGCCCGGCAGCGCCATCGACATCGCGGCGACGCTCTTCAGCCAAATCGGCGTCTCCGTGCCGACCTTTTGGATGGGCATCCTGCTGGTGATCGTTTTCGCCCTGCAGTTGCGCGTGCTGCCGCCCAGCGGTTATACGCCAATCACCGAAGACCCGGGCGACTGGCTCGCGCATATTGTCCTGCCCGCTTTCACCGCCGGTTTCGTCAGCGCCTCGATTCAGACGCGCTTCATCCGCAGCGCCATGCTGGATGTCTTGAGCGCCAACTACGTCCAGACCGCCCGCGCCAAAGGCCTGGCGGAGCGTAGAGTCATCGTCAATCACGCCTTGCGCAATGCGCTTATCAATATTGTCACGATTATCGGCTTGCAGATTACCGCGCTATTCAGCGGCATCGTCATCGTCGAAGTCGTATTCTCCTGGCCCGGTCTGGGCCGGCTGGCGCTCAACGCTGTGTTGGAGCGGGATTATCCGCTGCTGCAAGGGGCGGTCTTCTGCGTCGCGCTGATGGTGACCATCGTGAATCTATTCATAGACTTGCTGTATTTCTTTCTCGATCCACGAATTGAGTTTGCCTAGGGCGGCCGGGCAATGACTTTAGGCAAGCCAGAACCGGCGCTGAATCGTATTGATGCCGACCAGAGTCTGGGGCCGGCCAACACGCTCTGGCGGGACGCCGGACGTCGCTTGCTGCGCCATCGCTTGGCGATGTTTGGCCTGCTCGTGCTGCTGATCGTATTGGTGATGGGCATATTCGGGCCCGCCATCACGCCTTACGACCCCAACGGCATGGACTTCGGGGATCGCTTCGCCAGTCCCTCCTTCGCCCACCTTATGGGCACGGACGACTTCGGCCGCGACACGTTTTCACGCATCATCATTGGCGCGCGCGTATCCTTGCAAGTCGGATTCGTCGCTGTGAGCGTCGCGACGGTCGTTGGCGTCGGACTGGGCTTGATCGCCGGCTACGGCTCGCGCTTGACTGACGAGGTCATCATGCGCGCCATGGATATTTTGTACGCCTTCCCGGCGATTCTGCTGGCGATCGCCATCATGGCGGCGCTGGGCAAAGGCATCGGCAACGCCATGATCGCCATCGGTCTGGTCTATATTCCCATATTCGCCCGCATAGCGCGCGCGGCGGTGCTCGGCATTCGCAACGAAGAATTCATCATCGCGGCTAAAGCCATGGGCGCCGGCGACGCGCGCATCGTGATCGCGCATGTGCTGCCCAATGTACTGTCGCCGATCATCGTCGAGATCACCCTGAGCCTGGCCTTCGCGATCCTGGCCGAGGCGTCGCTGAGTTTCTTCGGTCTAGGCACGCAGCCGCCCGATCCGAGCTGGGGGCGGATGCTCGCCGAAGGGCGCGATTTCTTCCGCCAATCGGGCTGGATGGGGGTGTTCCCGGGCCTGGCGATATTCTTCACGGTCATGGGCTTCAATTTCCTGGGCGACGGGCTGCGTGACGCGCTCGATCCCAAGCTGCGGCGTTAGGCGCGCGCAGTGAACAGAACGCTGCCACGCCAGCGACTGGTCGGCACGGCCCTGCTGTCGGCCAGCGCGCTGCTGCTGGAAATCGCTTTGACCCGGCTTTTCTCCCTTCTCTATTTCCCGCCTTATGTTTATTTCATCATTTCTGTCTCCATACTTGGCGTCGGCATTGGCGCTGCATTGCCGGCTATCCGCCCGGCGCTGGCCGCCGAGGTACGCCTGGCGCTGTATGCCGTCGCCGCCGCGTTCGCGACTTTTCTGCTGCTGTTGCTGGCGACCCTGGCGCCCGCGGCATCACTACAGATTCCATTGTTCGCGCTGCTGGCGCTGACATTCGCGTGCTTCGGCCTGGCGGTTTCGTCCATCTTCAGTCTACATCCCGCGGCCGGTCGGGTCCTGTACATGGCGGACTTGCTCGGCGCGGGTGTTGGCGCATTGCTGGCGATACCGCTGCTGAATCAATTTGGCGCGGTTAACGCGGGGCTGGTTGCGGTTGTGGGTTTCTCTCTCGCCGGCGTTTATTTCGCGGCTGGGCGCCAAGCCCTGGCGGCGCTAGGCGCGCTCGGTCTGTTTGCGCTGGCATTCGCGGCGAACGCGGCGGCCGATATTCTGCCCATAGACTTGGTGTCCCTTACCAGCGAGAAGCCTATCGTCGCCGCGCTGCAATCTGGCGGCGAAATCCTCGAGAGCCGGTGGGATGCTTTCGCTCGTACGGATTTGCTCGATCCCGGCGCTGGCCAGCCCTTGCGGATTTACGTCGATGGCGGGGCCGCGTCGATCATGCCCAGCCAGGCGCGCGCTGCCGAGCTGATGCGCGACATCGGATTCTTCCCCTTCGCCACCGAGCAGCCGGAACGCGTCTTCATCCTGGGGCCCGGGGCCGGGCTGGATGTGTTCTTCGCGCGCCAGGGTCGCGCCCGGGCGGTGACTGCGGTCGAGGTTAATCGCGCTGCGACTGCGATTGTTGATGAGTGGCGCGCTTACAACGGCGGTGTTTACGCGTCGCCCGGCGTAACCGTGATCGTAGACGATGGCCGGAGCGCGCTGCGGCGATCTGACGAGGAGTACGATCTCATTTATCTGTCGCAAGTTGTGACCCTGGCTGCCGAGCGTGGCGGATACGCGCTATCTGAGAATGCGATTTACACGGTTGATGCCTTCGCCGAGTATCTGTCGCACCTGGCCGACGGCGGGCATATCGCGCTGAAGCTCTACGATGAAGTCACGCTGACGCGCGCGCTGTCGACCGCGCTGGCGGCTCTCCGGCTGCAGGGCCTGGACGACCAGCGGGCGCTGAGCCACTTGATGGCCTTCGTGGATGACAAAAGCACGCCGCCGGTTCCCTTGCTCTTGATCGGTGAACGGGCCTTTGACGAGGACGATTCGCTGGTGCTGGGCGCGATTGCGCGCGATGTCGGCTTTACGCCGCTGCTGCTGCCGCATGTGCTGGCGCAGCCGCCGCTGGACACGGTGGCCGACGGCGCCCAGACTTTCGACGCCATTGTCGCCGCGTCCGCTGCCGATATATCCGCGCCAAGCGACGACTGCCCTTATTTCTTTCAACTGGAACGGGGCATACCGGCCAGCCTGTTGCCTCTGGCCGCCATCGTCGCCCTGCTCACGCTGCTATTGCTTATTCTCTACCTTCGCAACTGCACGCAATCTCGGGCGAGGGTTTGGCGCTCCCTGCCGCTGTATTTCGCCGCGCTCGGCGTCGGATTCATCGCCCTTGAGATTTACGCGATCCATCAGACGCGGCTCTTCCTCGGGCATCCGACGATGGCGGTGACCCTGGTGCTGGTCACATTCTTGGTCGGCGGCGGCATCGGCAGCGGGCTCAGCCAACTGCCTGTCGCGCGCGCGCTGCGCCAGCGCCCGCCGTTGCTTACCGCGCTGGTTGTCCTGCTTGTCATCGTCTGGAGCGCCATTTGGCCCGCGGCAAGCCGCGCGCTTGTCGCCGCCGATTTATCGTTGCGCGCGGCGGCGGCTGTGATGTCGCTGCTGCCCTTGACGCTTGTGCTGGGCATTCCTTTCCCGCAGGCGCTGGAGAGCGCGGGCAAGCTTGGCGCGCGCCATATCGCGGTCGCCTGGTCGGTGAATGGCTTGATGACGGTGGTAGGCTCGGTAGCCGCCGTGATACTGTCGATCACGCTGGGTTTCAGCGCGGTTTTTCTTTTGGGCGGCGGCGCGTATGCCCTGGCGACGCTCGTGTCGCTTTGGGCGCAGCGCCGGGAGGAGTCATGAACGCGGACGTGAAATCGACATCTGATGAGACAATCAAGAGGATGGCGCGGGTCGGAAGTTGCTGGTCGCCGACATTTTCGCCCGACGGACTCAAGCTGGCGTTCGTCAGCGATATGACGGGCAGCCCTCAAATTTGGCAGCTGCCAGCAGCCGGCGGCTACCCGCGCGCGGTTACAGCCTTTGAGGAACAAATCAGCGAGGTCAGTTGGTCGCCGGCGGGCGACTGGCTGGCGATACAAGCGGCGCCGGGCGGGGGCATGAACTCCCAGATTGACCTCGTGCGGCTGAACGGCGCCGGTCGTCGGCGCATCACGCCCGGCGGCGCGACCAATAATTGGCTGAATTGCTGGATGCCCGACGGCGCCGCCCTGATCTTCTCGTCAAACATGGACGACGCCAATTCGATGAACAGCTACCTGTATTGTATGAAGACTGGCGAAACGCGCCGAATCGCGGTCAACAGCGGTGTCGGCGTCGTGGAGCATGTCGCGCGGGATGGCGGGCAATTCCTGCTGAGTCGCGTGGTCTACCGCGGCGACAACAATATTTTTCTTGCGAGCCTGGAAAATGACGATGAGCGCCTGCTGACTGAACATGAGCCGCCGGCCAGCTTCGGCAACGCCCGCTTCTCGCATGACGGCGGCAGCGTGTTTATGCTGACCAACCGCGACCATGACCTGGCTTGTTTCGTCCGGGTCCGACTGGAACAGGGCGCGGCGTGGGAGACATTGCAGTCGCGCGCTGACGCCGAGCTGGAGCAATTCGCCGTCGCTGCCGAAGACAGGCTGTCGGCGCTGGTATGGAATTGCGCCGGTCGGCATGAATTGGAATTGTTCGATCTTGCTGTGAATCGACTCGTAGCCAAAATCGGTTTGCCGGGCGAGATCGTTGACGAAATCCGCTTCTCGACTGACGGCGACAAGTTGGCCCTTGTCGTCTCCGGCGCCAGGCTGCCGCAAGACATCTGGCTGTTGGACACGGCCGATCGGCGCTTGCGGCGGCTCACGCATAGTCCGCACGTAGGCGTGGATTTGGATGCGCTTGCGGGCGCGGAATTGCGCCGCTACACCGCTCATGACGGCTTGCACTTGACCGGTTGGCTTTACAGGCCGACGGCGGGCAGCGCGCCCTATCCGACAGTGCTGAGTTTCCACGGCGGGCCCGAAGGCCAGGAGCAGCCACGCTTTCGTTATGAGTATCAGGCGCTGGTTTCGCAGGGCATCGCCGTCTTCGCGCCCAATGTTCGCGGCTCGTCGGGCTTCGGCAAGCGCTTCGTCAACCTGGATAACGGCGCGCTGCGCGTGGACGCCATCCAGGACATCGCCTCGACCGCGCGCTATCTGATTGAGAGCGGATTGACCACGCCGGGCCGGGTCGGCATTATGGGCGGGTCCTACGGCGGCTACATGACCATGGCTGGCCTGGCGGAGTTTCCCGACCTGTTCGCCGCCGGCGTCAATATCTATGGGTTGGTCAATTTCAAGACCTTCTTTGAGCAGACCGAACCCTGGATGGCGGCAATCTCCAAAATCGAATACGGCGACCCGGAGACGGAAGGCGACTTGCTGGACGCGCTGTCGCCGATCCACAATCTGGACCGCGTTGCCGCGCCGGTGCTGGTGCTGCACGGCGCCAATGATACCAATGTGCCGGTCTATGAAGCCGAGCAGGTCGTTGCGAAGTTGCGCGCGCGCGGCCTGCCCGTCGAGTACATCTTGTTCCCGGACGAAGGGCACGGCTTCCGCAAAGAGGAGAATCGGATCGCCACCGCCATCGCCGTCGTCAACTGGTTCGCCGAGTATCTATTGTAGGATGCAAGTGACTCGACGGCGCTGGTGATAGATTGCGCCAGATTTGCTAACATAGACTGGCTAGGCATTGGGGCATTACCAAGGTGAGGACTATGAGTGAGATGACAATTGGTTGCGCGCTATGGACGCTGGGGGCGACCCCGGATGTGGCGGCTCTGGCGCGACAGATGGAGATCGCGGCGAATATTGGCTGCACATCAGTACAACCCTGGATCGTGGACTTTGAGTTTCGTCCCTGCATCCTCGATCCCGAAGTTGGCTCCGCCGCCGACCGCCGCGAAGTCATGCGAATTGCCGAGTCGCTTGGCCTCTCGTTCAGCGGCTTCTGCGCCCAGTTGCAGGGCGCCGTGACATATGGCGGGCTGGAGGAGCGCGAGGGCTTGCGCTGGCGGATCGACAAGACCAAGACCGCGCTGGATACCGCCGCTGAGCTGGGTGGTACTATCGTCACCACGCACGCCGGCGTCTTGCCCGAGGAAAAGACCGACCCGGCTTATCAGATTCTGCTGGAATCAGTGGGCGAGATCGCCGAGCACGGCGCGAGCGTCGGCGTCTACTTCGCCATGGAAACAGGCCAGGAAACGCCGCAAGCGCTGGGCGATTTCATTGACGAAGTGGGCAATCCCTGGCTGAAAGTCAACTACGATCCCTGCAACCTGCTGAGATTCGGTTCGGAAGCTGGCACGGTTCGGGGTGTATATGACCTGGGTGACAAGATCATCCACACGCACGCCAAGGACTGGAATCCTGAAACACGGCAAGCCACCTGCGGTGAAGGACTTGTGCCCTGGGACGCGTACATGGGGGCGCTGCGGGACATCGGCTATCAGGGCGTGCTGGCCATTGAAGACGAGACCGGCAACGACGACATGATCGGCTCGATTGCGCGCAGCTACGCATTCTTGAAAGGCTACTTCAATGATTAATGTCGGTATCCTCGGCGCGGGCGGGATCGCCGCGCTCAGCCATCTGCCCGAGATCGCCGCTGTCGAGGGCATGCGCGTGACGCATGTATGCGGGCGGCGTGAGCAGCGTCTGCGCCTGCTCTGCGAGCGCTTTGACGTGCCGCGCTTTTCGACCAGTTGGGCTGGTCTGCTGGGCGACGATGAACTGGACGCGGTGATCGTGGCGCTGCCGCATCCGCTGCACGCCGAAGCCGGCCTAGCCGTGCTGCAGCGAGGTTTGCATCTCTTCATGCAGAAGCCGCTATGCACAAGTATAGACGAAGCGAATCAATTGGCGGCGGCCAGCGAGGCACGGCCGGCGCAAATCGTCTATTGTCGCCCGTCATTTGACGCGATCGTCTACGAGATGAAGCGACAATTGGCGGCCGGCGCCATCGGCACGATCTCGGGGGCTATGGCGCGGCATAGCCATGGCGGCCCGGAAGTCTACTATGCCGAGGTGACGGACAGCTTTGAGGAGCCGCGCGTCGAGAATGACTTCTGGTTTTTCGATGCCGATACCGCTGGCGGCGGCGCGCTGATCGACATGGGCGTTTATTCTATCGCCAACATCGTCGCGCTGCTGGGCAAGGTCGATCATGTGACGGCGCGCATGGCTACGGTCGCCAAGCCGACCGGCATGGAAGACACCGCCACGCTAATTCTGGAAATGGCCAATGGCGCCTTGGCCACCGCCGAAACCGGCTGGTGCGACCCGGCGCGGTCGTCCTACCTGCGCGTGCATGGGACAGCGGGCAAGCTCATCAAACGCGACGAGGCGATTGACTACATCCGCCCCAGTTCTTTCGAGCGCGAATGGGCCGCGCCGCTGGTCGACGTCATCAGTCCGGCGCCTGCCCTCAACCAGCATGAGGAGTGGCTGCGCTGCATCGAAAGCGGCCGCCAGCCCGAGCTGTCAAACTTGTGGGTGGCGCGCCATGTGACCGAGATCATGCTGGCGGCGGTCGCGTCCAACGAAAGCGGCGCGCGAATCGCCATCGAGACCGATCCAAGAATGAGTTGAAACTTAGACATCGACGCCGAGCGAAGTGAAGGAAAGCGGCGGCAGGCTCAGCTCGGCTTTGCCATTAATGATTCGCGGCGCGTAAATGGCCTGCGCTGTGAATTGATTCGGGTTCTCCCAGGTATTGGCCGCCTTGGGGTCGCGGCCGGCCAATTGGTGCGCTGACGATATGCGTTTCGGCGCGATGTCTTGCCAGTGGATTTCAAGTGGCACGCGCTCGGTCTGGCTGCGGTTGACGATGAATATTGTATTGTTGCCCGTCTCCGCATCATAGGCGGCGGAAACATCCAGCAGCGGCATATCGCCAAACTTCTTGGTGTCATAACGCGGCGACTCGACAAGCAGGTCGAGCGAATTGCCGCTGGCCATCTGGCTGAACATCAGCAGCGGATAGTATATGGTTTGCTTGAGCAAACTGTCAGTGGTCGTGAGGATGGGCGCGATGACGTTGACGATTTGGGCGATGCAAGCGATCTTGAGCACATCGGCTTTGCGCAGAAAGACATTCAGCCATTGGGCTACGACCAGCGCGTCTTCGAGATTGTAGACCTCCTCAATCAAGTGCGGCGCCTCGGTCCAGCCGCCCCGCATATCGCTTAGGTCGCGCGTTTTGTACCAGACGTTCCATTCGTCCCAGGACAGGTAGACATCGTGCTTGGAACGCGTTTTGGCTTTCACATAGCGCAGCACAGCAGCGACCGTATCGACGTAGTCTTCGAAGGCGGCGCTGAGCGCGAGATAGCTGGCCGTGTCGTCCTCAAGGTTGTCGGCGTAATAGTGCATGGAGTGATAATTGACAAGGTCCCAGCACAATTCAAGGCTAATCCGATCCCACTCGGGGTAGGTCGCCATCTTGGAGCTTGATGAGCCGCAAAGCACCAGTTTGATTGCGGCGTCGTGCAAGCGCATCAGTTTGGCGGCTTCGCGCGCTTTCGTGCCGTACTCGGCGGCTTGCAGGTGGCCGATCTGCCAGGGGCCGTCCATCTCATTGCCCAGGCACCAGTACTTGACGCCATAGGGCTCTTCGTGACCGTTTGCGGCGCGCATATCCGCGTAATGGCTGCCTGGCCGCGCATTGCAGTATTCCACGAGGTTGGCGGCGTCTTGAATCGTTCCCGTGCCCAGATTGACCGCCAACATCGGCGCTGTACCGATCTCACGGCAGAAACGGATGAACTCGTCCGTGCCGAACTGGTTGGTCTCGACCGACTGCCAGGCCATTTCCCGCCGGCGCGGCCGCTGGTCTTTTGGTCCGATGCCATCTTCCCAGCGGTAGCCGCTGACGAAGTTGCCGCCGGGATAACGCATCGCGCGGTAATTCAGTTCGCGCAGGGCCGCCAGGACATCCACCCGGAGTCCGTTTTCATCGGCGTGGCGCGAGGCCGGGTCGTGGATGCCTTCGTAGATGCAGCGCCCCATGTGCTCGGCGAAGCCGCTGAACAGGAGCGGGGAGATTTCGCCGATGGCGCGTTTTGTGTCGACATAGAGGCGGGCTACGGGCGTCTGGCTCATGGCTTTTCCTCTCTAATCAAGTCCGTCTATATGACGGCCGTCCTTCAGTTGAAGTGTGGGCAAACCGGCGCCTAATCTTCTCTGACCAAATCCAGTATCGACGCCTGCCAAATGTCGCGGTTGTATTCAGCGATTGTCCGGTCCGACGAGAAGAAGCCGCTGCGCGCCGCGTTGAGAATGGACATCGTTGTCCAGCGTTCCTGGTCGGCGTAGGCTTGCGCGACCTGCTGCTGGCACGCCAGGTAGCTGGCGAAATCGGCGCAGAGCATGTACTCGTCGTGGTAGAGCAGCGAATCGACGATGGGCCGGAACAGCCCGGTGTCGCCGCCGGAGAATTGCCCGCCGGCGATCCAGTCGATGGCCTCGCGCAGCGCGGCGTTCGACTCGATGTAATCGCGCGGGTTGTAGCCGGCCGCTTTCGCCGCGAAGACTTCTTCGGTGGTCAATCCGAACAAGAAGAAGTTCTCCGCGCCGACCCGGTCGCGGATTTCGATATTGGCGCCATCAAGCGTGCCGACGGTCAGCGCGCCATTTAGCGCGAATTTCATATTGCCGGTGCCGGAGGCTTCCTTGCCGGCGAGCGATATCTGCTCCGAGACGTCGGCCGCGGGATAAATCAGCTGGCCGGAGGTGACATTGAAATTAGGGATGAAGACGACGCGCAGGCGCTCGGCCGAAACCGGATCGCGATTGACCACATCGGCGATGGAATTGATCAGCTTGATGATTAACTTGGCCATGTGATAGCCGGGCGCGGCTTTGGCGCCGAAGACGAAAGTGACCGGGTCTTGCGCAGCGCCGGGATCGAGTTTGAGTCGCTGATACAGATGTATTATGTGCAGCGCTTTCAACAGTTGCCGCTTGTATTCGTGCAGGCGCTTGACCATGACGTCAAACATTGAATCGGCGTCGACCGCCAGCCCGAGCTGGTCTTTGACGTAATCCGCCAGCTGCTGCTTGTTTGCCTTTTTCATGGCGCGCCAGGCGTCGCGAAACTCGGCGTCATCGACGTAGGCTTCCAACTGCGCCAGTTCATCCAGGTTGGTCAGCCAGCCGTCTCCGATTCGCTCGCTGATGAGATCGGCCAGGATGGGGTTGGCCAGGCGCATGAAGCGGCGCGGCGTCACGCCGTTGGTCTTGTTGCCGAATTTCTCGGGCCACATATCGGCAAAGTCCGAAAAGACGCGCGATTTCAGCAGGTCGGACTGGAGCTCGGCAACGCCGTTGATCGAGTAGCTGCCGATGCAGGCCAGGTTAGCCATGCGCACTTGCTTCTCCGCCGCCTCTTCGATAATCGACATGCGTTCAACCCGACCGGGGTCGTTCGGGTAAGTCATGCGCACATCGTCCAGGAATCGGCGATTGATCTCGTAAATGATTTCCAGATGGCGCGGCAGCACGCGCTGCATCAACCAGACAGGCCACTTCTCCAGCGCTTCCGGCAGCAAGGTATGCTGCGTTGAGGCGAATGTGCCCGTGGTGATCTTCCAGGCGCGTTCCCAGCCGAGCTGGTATTCGTCGATCAGCAGGCGCATTAACTCAGCGATCGCGATGACCGGGTGCGAATCATTGAGGTGGATCACAGCCACCCGCGGCAACTCCTCCCATTCGGCGTTCTTGATCATGAAGCGCTTGATGATATTGTTCAGCGAGCAGGCGACAAAAAAGTACTGCTGCTTCAGGCGCAGTTCCTTGCCTTGCGGCGTATTGTCATTGGGGTAGAGCACCTTGGTGACGTTTTCGGAGCTGGTCTTCTGCTCGACCGCGCGCGAGTAGTCGCCGACGTCAAAGAGCTGCAAATCGAATTCGCGCGTGGCGCGCGCGCTCCACAGCCGCAGCATGTTGACAGTTTTCGTACGGTAGCCGGGCGCCAGCGTGTGGTAGGGCTGGCCCATGATGGTCTGCGCCGGGATCCAGCGGACGCGGTAGGCGCCGTCGCCGTCGGCATAGTGCTCGGTATGCCCGCCGAAACCGACCTCAACCATGTCGTCTGGTTGCGGGAATTCCCAGGGGTTGCCGTAGTAGAGCCACTCGTCCGGGCTTTCAACCTGCCAGCCATCGCGGAATGACTGACGGAAGATGCCGTATTCGTATCGAATGCCGTAGCCGACGGCCGGGATATTGAGCGTGGCCAGCGAGTCCATGAAACAGGCGGACAGCCGGCCCAAGCCGCCGTTGCCCAAACCTGGCTCGATGTCCAGGGCGATGAGTTCGGCGATGTCGATGTCGTGCTTCTGCATCGTCTGCCTGGCCAGCTCATAGGTATTGGTGTACAGAAGATTCTGCTCCAGTTGCTGCCCGACCAGGTATTCGGCCGACAAGTAATACACAAATTTAGGATTCTGGCGAAAGTAGCAGTCGACGTTTTGCTGCCAGTTGTACATCATGTAGTCGCGAACGGTATAGGCGAGCGCCTCATAAAGATCGTGCCGCGTCGCGGTGTAAATTGCCTGGCCGCGCGTGTAATACAGATTGTCGCGAAATGCTTGCGCGAATGCCTCCTGCGAATGCTCCACGCTAGAGATATTCTCGAAATCGGCGATCACCATGCTTGTCCCTTTCGTCTAGCAATTGCCAAATGCGACTTGCCGCGCTAGGCGCCCCGGCGCAACGAAGCGCGACTCTGTAAAGAAAGTATCCCCAATAATAGACCGCAGCGCGCGTTTCCGCCAATACTGGCGATACTCGGTAATTTCGCCGACCGTGCTAGAATGAGTCCGGCCGGCGCTAGCGGGAGCAAAGCCATGAAACGTCCCAACATCCTCATCCTTTATACCGATCAGCAGCGCTGGGACGCTCTCGGCGCCAACGGCAACAAGGAAATCATCACGCCTAATCTCGACAGACTTGCTGCCGAGGGCGTCAGCTTCACGCGTCACTTTGTGCAAAGTCCGGTCTGCATGCCCAGCCGAATCAGCATGCTGTCTGGGCGCTATCCGTCTTCGCTTGGCATCACGCGCATGGGCGTGCCCGTGCCGGAGGATGTCGCGACCTTGCCGAAAATCCTTAGGCAGTACGGCTATCGGACCGCCAATATCGGCAAGCTGCATTTCTTGCCGCACGCCAATCGCGACCACCGCCTGCCGCACCCGGCTTATGGCTTCGATCATCTGGAGATCGCCGATGAACCGGGGGTTTACGAGGACGCCTATCGCGCTTGGGCGCGGCGCCGGGCGCCCGAGCAAATGGATGAGATCAGCGCGGGCATACCGCCTGCCGCGGGCGTTTGGCAGCGCGTCATGGGCATCGACGACGGCGTCGCGCATCGCGGCGATCCAGAGGGCAGGCGCGACTTTGACCGCGCTATCCCTTTCGCCGCTGATGATGGCTTGACGCACAGCGCCTTCGTCGGCGAGCGGACGATGGCGTGCGTGGAGCAGGCAGGCGACGCGCCCTTCCTGTGCATCGCCGGTTTCTATTCGCCGCACGCGCCCTGGATGACGCCGCAAAAATATCTGGATCTATACGAGGCCGAGAAGCTGTCGCTGCCCGATTTTCCCGCAGACATCGACGCGCCGCGACCACAAGATCTGGAAGCGCCGTTTTCCGACGCACAATTGCGGCGCGCGCGACTGGGTTACTACGCTATGATCAGCGAAGTTGACTTTTACGTAGGCGAAATCCTTGACCGGCTGGCAGCCTGTGGAAAGCGGGATGACACCATCGTCGTCTTCACGTCCGATCACGGCGAATGGCTGGGCGAGCATCTGCGTTACGGCAAGGGCTACCCGGCCGATGACGCCGTAAGCCGCGTTCCGCTCATCATTTCAGCGCCCGACGCTCAACGCGACAAGACGTATCCGGGCGTGGTGGAAGCGGTTGACATCGTCCCGACCTTGCTTGAGCTGGCCGCCATACAAAATCCGCCATTCCTGCAGGGCGAAAGTCTGGCAGGCATAATCGAGGGCAGGGGCGCGCGGCGGAAAAGCGTGGCGCTCACCGAAGGTCACGGGTGGAAGCGCCTGCGGACCGACCACTTTAGCTATCTCGTTCACGCGGACGGGCGAGAATGCCTGTGGGATATCAGCGTCGACCCGGGCGAGTACTTTGATGTCGCGGCCAGCGGCGCCTATTCTGCCGCGCTGGCGGAATGCCGCAAAGCGCTCTTGCAGCGACTGCTGGAGATTGAGCGGCCGCTGCCGCGCGCCTGGCCCTACTAGCGCGTTTGACCGGCGCTATCTGAAGGGAAACTCGGCGACCGTGTATTCGGCGACGCGCGGCCACATGCGCTCCACCGCCGCGATGTCATCCCGGTTCAAGCTGAGCTTCTGCGGGTCGCGCGCGAAGGGCGAGTCGATTACGCCGCGGCGCCACATGACATATTTGTGCAGGGAGACGCCGTAGACCATGGCGTAATTCAGCAGCGGC
Organism: Chloroflexota bacterium; assembly: GCA_009841405.1. Taxonomy (GTDB): domain Bacteria; phylum Chloroflexota; class Anaerolineae; order Aggregatilineales; family Phototrophicaceae; genus UBA6055. The sequence goes on from VXLV01000032.1 coordinate 121,091, forward strand.
AGCATGCGGAAGTGTATTCGCTCGGCCGCGTCGATATCGCCCTGGGCGAACAACTCATATATCTTGACTTGGGCGTCGACCATGCCGCCGGCGGGCATATTGCCGCAAGCGCCGCGCCGCAGTTCGTCGATCAGGTAGATGCCGTTGGCGCCGCCGAAGACGCCCAGACAGTTGCCGGCGTCCAGTTCAAGGATTTGATTGATATGCTGTAGAATCGGAACCGTTTCTTCTTTGATGTAGCTAATCCGGCTCTCGGCGGCCAGAAGCTCGACCAGTTCACGCGGCGATAGCGGCGTGCCAATGGGCGCGGGCGCGTTTTGAATGATCAGCGGGCGATCGAACTGAGCGAGCTGGCGATAGTAGTCTTGCACGGCCGGCTTGGGCGCCTTGCGCAGGTAGGGCGGCATCGCCATGAGCGCCGACGCCCCGTGCCGGCAAGCATGCTCGGCGAAGTCCAGCGCCAGCTGCAAATTCAGCCCTTGCACGCTGACAACATAAGGGACGCGCCCGGCGATCTGCGCGCCGGCGAACTCCACTACTTGCATCCGCTCACCGTCGCTGAGGGTGAAGAACTCGCTGGCCAGCGCCGGCGTGACGAGACCATGCGCGCCGCTGACGATACAGTAGTCGATCTGCCGCGCGAAACTGGCCCAGTCAATCGCGCCGCTGTCAGTGAAGGGCGTTTGAAGTATCTGAAAGATCCCGGCAAGCACTGTTTTGCTCTCCTTATTTTTGCGCGTCGTTGCCTATCAGAGGGCAATCTCCTACACTATACTCGTCCCGCGTTTACGAATCCAGCGACAGGAGGACCGGCGTGAAGATCACGCAAGTCGAAGCGATCCCCATGCGCATCAGACGGGAGGAGGCCTATCTGGGCGGGCTGCCGCCGGGCGCCGACCGCGAGGCATATTTCCTGCGCCCGCCGTATCGCGCGCTGTATTCCGCCTATTTCGAAACCGCCTTCGTCAAGATCAGCACGGCGGAGGGCGTCGTTGGCTGGGGCGAGGCGCTGGCGCCGGTTGCGCCAGAGGTCGTGCAGCAAATCGTCGAGCAGCTGCTTGCGCCCGCGTTAATCGGCCGCAGCCCGCTTGATGTCAATGTCTTGTGGAATGTCATGTACGACCTGATGCGCGAGCGCGGATATTATGGCGGCTTCATGCTTGATGCCATCAGCGCCTGCGATATCGCGCTGTGGGACCTCTGCGGCAAGATTCTGGGGCAGCCGGTGTATCAGCTACTGGGCGGCGCCTATCGCCAGCGGATACCCTGTTACGTCTCCGGCTTGCCGCGACCCACCGCGGAGGAACGGGTTGAGTTGGCGCTGCAGTTCACCAACGCCGGATTTAACGCCTTCAAGCTGGCGGCGGGGCACGGCGTTCGCGCTGACGCCAAGAGTGTGGCGGCGCTACGCGACGCGCTCGGCGATGAGGCGACGCTCCTGCTGGACGCGCATTGGGTGTACTCGCTGGACGAAGCGGTGCAACTGGGCCACGCCCTGACCGACCTCGGCGTGGGTTTCTTTGAAGCGCCTATCAATCCCGAAGATGTCGAATCTCACGCGCAGTTGGCGGCGGCGGTCGCCGTGCCAATCGCTCACGGCGAGACCGAGCGCACACGCTATCAGTTTCGCCCTTGGCTGATGCAGCGGGCGGCCGACGTCTTGCAGCCCGATGTTGGACGCGCGGGCGTCTCCGAGGTGTTCAAGATTGCGACGATGGCGGAAGCCTTCAACGTCAAGATGGCGCCGCATCTCAGCGTTGGTTTGGGCGTTTGCATCGCGGCGACGATTCACGTGGCCGCGGCCATGCCCAATCTCTACCTGCTGGAGTATCAGCCGCCGGTCTTTGAGATCGCAAATCAATTGCTCGAGTCGCCGCTGGTTTGCTGCGACGGCGGCTACGAGATCCCGGCGGCGCCCGGGCTGGGCGTGGCGCTGGATGAGCGGCGCTTGCGCCAATTGCAGGCCTGAGCGCCGCAGCTTACTCCGGTACCAGCGGCGCCTTTGGGCGCACGATCTGCAAGCGCTCGGGCGTCAAGCGCTCGACCAGCTCGTCCGATACCTGATAGCCGTGCCTGAAGTTGCCCCACGATGGGCCGTAACGGAAGACGATGATGCGGCGGTCGCCAATGTTGCGGCGTTCAGCTGACCCGTGGCAGAGCGCGTCCACGAAGAGCAGGGCGTCGCCGGCGTCCATGTCGATGTGAATGGCGCCCTCTACACCGTCGACTGACGCCGCCTCCCCGCGCATCCGGCGCCGTTCAGAGTCGGGATGCGGGAAATGCGCCTTGTGGCTGGCGGGCACGACCATGGTGCCGCCATCGCCCGGGCCAATATCCGTCAGCGCCATCAAGATGTTGATCTGCCCGCAATGAAACATGCCGTTGTAGAAGCGGAACTGGGTGCGCTTTGTGCCCTCGTGGCCGCCGGAATGCAGCCCGATCGCCTCGCCGGGTCCCCGTATATTGGCAAAGCACTCGTCGATGAAGAGCGGGCCATGATTGTAGTCAAAGGTATTGGCGCCGCCGACGAAGAACTTGACCTTTTCGATCCAGGAGGGATGATCAATGAGACGCTCGAAGGCTTCGCCGCCCTCGTAAATCTGCTGCAAGTTCAAGCCGTCGTTGTCGCCGAAGTTGTGGCCGTGCACATAACCCTTCCATTCGCCGTGCCCGACCGGCAGCAGCGCGTCGATGGCGGCGTTGATATCGGCGACTTCGCCGGCTGACAAGGCCCCTTTGAGCACAAGAAATCCGTTGAGATCGAAGAAGTAGCGTTCTCTGTCGCTGACCATGTGTCTCCTCACATTGCTTTTGGCGACTACTCGTAACATTGCACGGCGAACACCGCCGCGGGAGCGTCGCCCTGGACTTTGACGACCTCCAGCTGCAACTGGTCGGTCTCCAGCGGCTGGTCGAATTCGATCGTGTTCACCGTTTGATGATTGTGTTTGACTTCCGACACTATCGCGCCGGCGCCGTCCTTGATGCGGTAATGCTCGACGACAAAGGGCATTGTCGCTTCGGGATGCCCTCGCAGCGTGGTTTCCATCGCGTGGTCAAAGTCGGTGTCAAACATGAGGGTGACTTTGCTAATGCTCTGCGGGACGACCCACTTGATATCCAGTTGCGGTGCCGGGTCGTCAGGATCCGCGACCCAGGCATTGGCTTGAGACGTCGGCCGGGCGACGCCGTTGCAGATATTCCGGGCATCAAAGCCGTTGATCGGCGGATCAAACTGCATCGCCAGATTATGGCCGGCGGGCCGGCGCGGCGGCGTCCAGAATTCGAAGCTTTCGACGCCGATATCCGGCGGCGGAATCTGCGTCCGGCGGTATTGCAGCGCCAGCAAGCCGCTGACGCGCGTCCGGCTTAAATGCAATCGCAGCGCGGGATTCGCCATGACGCAGACAAAGACGTAACGGCCCTCGTCAATCAACTCGTCGAAGTCGAGCTCGATCCGCTGGTTGTCGCCCGCCGGCAGTTCGAAAGCGAGCGCCTTTAAGGTGACGTCCGGTGTGTGGTTGTCGAGTTTACTGCTCATACGCAGCTCTACATCAAGCTGGGTCGCTTCGTTCGCGTCGACCGTGATCGTCATGCGCGGTACGCGGCCGCGCTGCAGGGGCAGCATCTGCGCGTAGGGGCGCACTAGCGCATGCAGCGGGCCATCGTCGGGCAGGCGCTCCAGGCAGAGTTTGCTTGATGCGGTCACCTGGGCTTGCCGGACCAGGTTGACTTCATCATCCAGCTTGAATTGCGGGATGTAGCCGCCGACGCGCTGCAAATCGCGCTGGAGCAGCTTCATGTGTTCGGGCTCGGCGATATCGCGCGGCAGCAGGTTGCGCCCCACGCAATGCGCCGCCGCCATGCCGACCGACTGCGCCGCGGCAGCCAGGGTTAGCATGACGCGGGTCGAGCCGAATGCCACGTGCGAGGCGCTCATGATGCGTCCCGCAATGAAGAGGTTGCGGATATTCTTGCTGTATTGCGTTCGATAGGGCACTTGATAAACGCCCTTGGCATGCCACTGATCGCAGCCGGGCAACTCGCTGAAGACGCCGTCGGCCGGATGCAAGTCGATCGACCAACCGCCGAAGGAGATGGCGTCGTAGTGCTGGCGCTGCTCGACAACGTCTTGCTGGATCATCATGTAATCGCCTTCAAAGCGCCGGCTTTCGCGCTTGCCCGGGATATGACCGACCCATTCCAGCGTCAGCGTCTCGGCCTCCGGGAATTCGCCCGAATTCTTGATGTAATTCCAGACGCCGTAGACAACCTTCCACAACTGCCACTTGATCGTCTCGGTTTCGTGAACGGTATCCAGGCGTCCGCCATATTCGATCCACCACAGGCGGCAGCCGTCGGTGGCCGTATTGAAACTGCGGAAACGGGGTATCTGCGTGATGTCATCCAGCGCGTAACTCGGCGGCACAAACTTGACCGGCTCGCCGATGTCTTTGCTGTAAAAGTAGATCGAATGGCCGAGCAGGTAGCCGTATTCTTCGCTCGGCGCGAATTTCTCGCCGAATTCCTCGCGCGATTCGGCGCCCATGCGGAAGGCGGCGCCGGCTTGAAAGGCGATGATCCCATCGCCAGAGGCATCGCAGAATAGCGGCGCGTAAAGTTCATACTGCGTTGAATTTTGGCTGCAGAAAGCGGTTACTGACTTGATCGTCTCGCCGTCCGACTTGCTTACGCGCACCGCGGCGGTATTGAGCAGCAGCGTAATATTGTCCTCTTCGACGACCTTTTCCAGCAAGACGGTATCAAATATCAGGGCGTTGCCTTCTCTGTTGCGATACATATTCTCGACCAGGATCTCGTCGATGACGCCGCCCTCGCGCGCCCAGCGGTTGTTGTTGTTCATGTGTGAAGTCGCGCCCAGCGCCCAAAGGCGGACTTCGCTGCTGGCGTTGCCGCCCAGCACGGGCCGGTCCTGAACGAGCGTGACTTTAATGCCGGCGCGCGCGGCCGTGATGGCGGCGCATGTGCCTGCCAGGCCGCCGCCCACGATGACCAGATCGCTGTCAATGCGCACCGTCTTGGGCGGGCGGACCTCCGGCGAGAAGGGTTCGCTCAGCATTCGCGGGATCTGATTGTCTTGCTTCATGGGTATTCCCTTCAGGTTATAGCCGCCAGCCAGTCCACCAACTGCGATTGCATTTCGCCGCGGATAGCAGAATACTGCGGATTATCCCACAGATTGCTCAATTCGTGTGGATCATTTTTCAAGTCATAGAGTTCGCCATTGCCGTTTTCTTCGTCAACCAACTTCCAGCGATGATTGCGCAGCATGCGAATGCGCCCTGACAGCGAAACCGGATTGCCTTCCCATGACAGGCGGTCATTGGACGGATTGGTAAATATCGTGTTGGACAGCCCTTCGTCAGTTAAGCGTGCTTCATCGTAAGGCTTGCCCGGCACACCATATTCGCTGAACGCAAATGGACGTATTGCCCCACCTTTGCCGCCATCGCGCAGGCAGGGCAGCAAGTTGACGCCTTGCGCTTGCGGTGGGTAGGGCACGCCGGCTGCAGCGGCGAAAGTAGGCAGCAAATCGATATGCGAAGCGAAGCGATCATCTAGCCGACCGGCATCGATTTGACCTTGCCAGCGCACGATCAAGGGTACGCGAACAAGCACATCGTAAAGCGCCGGACTCTTGGCCAGCAGCCCGTGATCGCCCTGGTAATCGCCGTGATCGCTGGTGAAAACCAACAGAGTGTTGTTCGCCAGACCGCGCTCATCCAGGAAGTCGAGTATCTTGCCGATCTCGGCGTCTATCAAAGTTACCATGCCGTAATAGACCCGCCGCATCAAATTGATTTGCTCTTCCGCGAAGGGGATGACTGCGTCATTGTTGCGCTGATGAAACTGCTGCCGGAAGGGCTTGCCCGCCGTTGCCAAGGCGTCGGATTCGACTGCCGGCGGCGGTAAATCAGCATACATCGAGAAGAACGGCTCTGGCGCTTCGTAGGGCGTGTGCGGATACAGATAGGACAGCCAGAGAAAGAAGGGCTTGTCGCTATTGCCGTGCTGTTCCATGAAGCGCAGCGCCGACGCGGTTTTGGCATGTTCGGCCGTGATGGATGTCCAGACAGGCTCCTCTGCCAGACGCGGATAATATTGCTCGCGATGTCGCGCCCAGCGTTCGTAATGGTCCCACTCCGGATGATGTGGCAGCGTGGGCGCCTCGTCCCATTCGTCCATGTCGGCCGGCGTCAAAAACGAATGATTCTTGCCGCTCAAACCTGTGACATACCCGGCGTTGCGCAGCATCTTGGGTATGTCGGTCGGCGGACGCAGTCCGGGGTGATGATTGGAATAACAGCGGTTCTTGCTCGACCATTGCCCGCTATGCAAGCACCAGCGGTTCACCAGGCTCACCGGCGAAGGCGTGGTCGCGTAAGTGAAAGCCACCCCTTCGCCGACCAGGCGGTCCAGGTTTGGCGTGTGAATATGCCCGTTCCCAAGCGCGCGTATCGTGTCGAAACGCTGCTGATCCGTGTAGATCAGGAGGATGTTGGGTCTCACGTCCTACAGGCCCATGCGATCGGGCTCGACGCCGTGCTCGGCGCACCATTCGTTCAGCGGGTTCAGGCCGCCTTGTGGCTGGAACTCCTGCGTGTCATCCACCTCTTCGCCGACGAGGTACTTCTCGATATCGCTGAGCTTCTCGACAAAGGACAGCTCCTGCTTGATGTAATCCATCGGCTTTAGCCAACGGTAGCCGTAGCCGATCATCACCGCCTTGCGCGTAAAGTCAGTGAAATTCGGGGCGCCGGCGTGCCAGGTGCGGTACTCGAAGATGACACAATCGCCCGGATTCAGCAGCGGCTCGATGGCGTTGGCCGGGTCAGCAGCGCCCGCCGGGATATCGATTCGTTCCTTCAACTGATTGCTGCCTGGCGCGAGCATCGTCACACCCGAGTTGGGCTGGCTGAGATCCGTCAGATAGAAGGCGCACTTCAAGCCCATGCGCGGATAGTTTCCCTGGCCCAAGTCCAGCTGAGTGCGGCCGCCGTCGCGGTGCCAGCCGGGCCGTCTGATGCTATCGGGAGTGCCGGGCGGGTCGGGATGGCGGTAGATGAGGTGGCTGGTGGACAGCTGCAAGTTGGCGCCCATCAGTTGGATGACCAGCGGCAAGGCGACGGAGTTCGTCAGCAGCGGGATGAAGGCGTCGTCCATCACGATGCAATTGCGAAAGCCGTCGTAGTATTCGCTCGTTTGATAGCGATTGAAGCGTTCGTCCGTGGCGATGAGTCGGTCGCCCGCTTCCAGCAGACGTCCGATCAGGTCTGCGTCAAGCGCGTTACGCACAATGAGATAGCCCTCGTCATGAAACTGCTTGCGCTGCGCTTCTGTCAACTCGACAAAACCATTCATGCTTTCGCTCCCGAAACCGCCTAACTTTTCATCTTTGCTAAGTATAGGTGAAATACGCGGTGGCGACACATTCTTGCTCGCTGCGAATTCGCGCCCAGTGCGCGCTGTAGCCCGGTGGAAAGGCATGATACGCGTAACCATTCGCCGCGACAGAAAAGCTGTCGTAGCGCTTCCAGCCGCCGTTGCCCAGGAAATCGACCTCCAGCACGAATTCGACGGCGCTGTCGCTTTCGTTGCTCAAGTGCAAGACTTTCTGGTCAAAGCCGGTCATCAGATAGGGATCGGAAGTCTCGCCGGCGTCGACTTCGTCTTCCAACCAGACGCCGCCCCAACCGGCCGGCTTGCCGAACTGCCAGAGGTCGTCGGTCTTGCCGAAGTACAGTCCAGACTGCGGCTCGCCAGCCAGATGATTTGCGCCGTGATGCGGGCTGGCGTTGTCCGAGCCGAGCGCCAACATGCCGCGATAGGTGCAGAAATCGCCAAGAACCCAGAGATGCGTCGAAATGGGACGGATGCCCCAGATGCAATTCTCGTAAGCCCAGGGCGATAATTCGTAAAACATGCCGTGGCAATCCATGATGAAGCGCTCATGGTCGACTTCGCGAATGCGCGGCCACTCGGTCTGCCACATGTGGTCGAAGCAGTGGCTGGCCTTGGGCAGACGGTAGCGCTTCCACTCGCCGTTGGCTTTCGTGAATACTTGCAGAATCGCCGAGCGTTTGTCCCAGCCCATGGCGAAAATCGTGCCGGCGAAATCGCCGCGGCCATTCACCTCGATGAAGGGATTGCGCTCGATAATGGTCCAGTTTTCGCCGTCCCACTCCGCCAGGCGACCGGCCGCTTCCGCGCCCGTGAAGTCGCGCTCGTCGTAGCTATTGTTCGCGACCACGACCCGCCCGAAGTTACTATACGCCGCCTTGAAGTGGGCGTACTGATGATCGGGAACGCCCAGTTCCAGCGTGAGATCGGCGATGAGATTCGTCCGCAGACTGTGCACGTTCATCTCATAAAATTCGCCCTCCATGCCCAACATGTAGACCATGTCGTTCGGGCTTGTGAGATGGCGCATGGTCGAGCAAATCCGCACTTCAACCAGGTCTTGCGCGGTGCGGACATTGCCGGCCGCGTCGATGACATGCGGCCCGATGATGAGCTGGTTGGACTGCCAATGCACCATGCGATTGGTGTAGGTGCCGACGTAGCTGGCCGGGTGCCTGCTGATTTCAAGTTGTTCGTTGATCGAATAGAGCCCGGTTCCTACTCCGCTGGCGGATTTATGCGAGACGTAGGTGACCAGCCAGAGTTTGCCGGCCCAGGCCATCATGGCGCCGATGCCGCATTCGCTGCGGGGCGGGCCCAGCTCGGCCGAAAGCGCCAGATGGGGGAATACGCCGCTCGCGTTCAAGTATTGATTGTTTGCCATTTGCTCTCGCTTTCTTTGTGGGTAGGCGTCAGTGTGTTCGTTGATTGCGTCCGCTCGCCGCGCTCGACGCGCGCGCGCCAGGAAGACAAGGCCGCGATCAGCCGCTCCCGAACAGTGGCGCAAGCCGGGTCGTCGAGGCGATTGTCGAGTTCATACGGGTCGACGCTTAGCTGATATAGCGCGGCCGGTTCCAGCCTGCGTCCGCGCGTGATCAGCTTCCAGTCTTGCGCGCATGCGCAGAAGTCGTGATATTCGCTGATGACGACGCGATCTTCATCGCTCGCGCGGCCTTCGATCAGCGGGCGCAGGGAGGCGCCTTCGCCGGGGCCAGCGGCGTTGCAGCCGGCGTAGTCAAGCAGAGTCGGCATCAGGTCGACTGTCGAGACCGGCGCGTCGACGCGGAGACTTCCAGCCTGGCGCGGCGCCCGCGCGATGAGCGGAATCCGCAATGCTTCTTCATACATCACGCCCTTGCCGAATCGACCCTGAGCGCCGGCCATCTCGCCGTGATCGGAAGTGAAAACGACCAGCGTGTTGTCGCGCAAGCCAAGGCGATCCATTGCTGCCAGCAAGCGTCCGAAGGCCGCGTCCAAATGGCTGATCTCGCCAAAATAGAGCTCGCGGAAGCGCTGCGCGTCATAGTCGGCCCGCCATGCCTCATGCTTGAACCAGGCTTCTCGATCAGCGTTGGCTTCCGTTACCAGATCGCGATTCTCGTAGGGCGCGAGGAACTCCGCCGGCGGGGAGCAGGGCGGGTGCGGCGCTTGATAAGACAGCAGCATGAAAAATGGCCCGCCGGCGACGGCTGCCCGCTCCATTTGGTCAAGCGCGATATCGGTCAAGCTGTCCGTCTCATGTCCGGGCATTTTGACGGCATTCTCCGGGTCATCCGCCCAAATGAGGCCGGCCCAGTGATCGACGTGATGGCTCTCCCAGCCGATGAAGTGCTGAAAGCCGGCGCGCTGTTCGGGCGGTACCCGGCGATTCATCTGGGGCGCGCCGCTGAGATGCCACTTGCCCACATAGTAAGTTTCGTAGCCGCCGGCATTCAGGTGATCGGCCAGGCTTGTGATGCCATCCGGGAATGCCTGCCCGTTCTCCAGCACGCCGGTTTGCGAGGGGTACTGGCCGCTGAGCAGGCAGCCACGGTATGGCGTGCAGACCGGCGCTGTCGTTATCGCCCGCTCGAATACGGCGCTTTCAGCGGCAAAGTTTTCGAGATGCGGCGTCTCCACCAGGGGATGGCCGTAAGTCGGCAGCCAGCGCGCGCCAAGCTGATCCGCCAAGATGAAGACGATATTGGGAGGCGCGTCCATGAGCGGCAGTCTCAGCCCTTTAGGCCGGAGATATTCGCGCCCTGAATGAATTGCTTTTGGAAGAGGAAAAACACGATCAGCACCGGCAGCACCATCATGGTGGAGGCCGCCATCTGTTGATTGTAGATGCCGCCTTGGCCTGGCAACGACGTGAATTTGTACAGCCCAATCGCCAGCGTGTGCAAGTCTGGGTCCTTCAGATAAATCAGCGGGCCCAGAAAGTCGTTCCAACTGTTCTGGAAGCTCAGGATGGCGATGACCACAATTGCCGGCTTGGCCAGCGGGATCATGACCTGGGTGAAGATGCGCACTTCGCTCGCCCCGTCAATCTTGGCGGCGTCGAGCAAATCCTGAGGAATGCCAAGGAAGAACTGCCGGCAGATGAAAATATAGAAGGCGTTGCCGAAGAAATTGGGCACGATCAGCGGATAGAAAGTGTCGATCCAGCCGATGGCGTCATAAGCGGCGTAGACCGGAATCAGCCGTACCGCGAAAGGCAGCATCAAGGTCGCCAGCAGAATCAGGAACAGCGTGTCTCTAAAGGGGAAACGAAAACGCGCGAAGCCGTACGCCACAATCGTGCAAGAGCCGATGTCGCCGATGAGCGAGAATACGGTGATGAGCATGGTGTTGCGGAAGGTCGTGCCGAAATTCCAGAACTTCAGCGCCTCGGTGAAGTTTTCCGGCATCCATACGCGCGGGATCCACTGAACCGGGAAGACACCGACTTGGTCCAGGGGCATGAAAGACGACATGAACATCCAAAACAAGGGCGCCAGGAACCACAGGCTCATCACGATCAGCAGCCCGTAGAGCAGGATGCGCCCGGCGATGCGTGTCAGCCGGAAGACCGAGTCCCGTTGCAGGAAGCCGGTTTCGCCTTGGATCATGCGCCGTTCTCCCCGCCTTGATAAAAGACCCAGCGCTGCGATGTCATCACGATGACGGCTGTGAAGAAAAAGATGATCATGAAAAGAATCCAGGCCAGCGCGGACGAGTAGCCCATCTGCGGCGGCAAGTATTGAAAGGCGTGATCGAATAAATGCAGCACGTAAACTCGGGTGGCGTCGCGCGGGCCGCCGGTGCCGTCTGTCATGATGAATACTTGCGTAAAGACCTGGAAGGCGTTGATGATATTGATGAGGATGTTCAAATAAATGGTGGGCGTCATCAAAGGAATAGTGACGCGCAGCAGACGCTGGAAGATATTGGCGCCGTCGATCTTGGCGGCATCGTAATACTCTTCCGGGATGCCCTGCAAACCGGCCAAGAAAATCACCATCGTCACGCCGACCCAGGTCGTGCTCATGATCAGGTAGCCGATCATGGCAATATCGGGGTCGGCAAACCAGCGAAAGCGTGGCAAGCCAATCGCGTAGAGCAGCGAGTTTAGCAATCCCGCGCGCGCGTTCAGCACATACAGCCAGATCACGGACAGGGCCACAATCGGCACAACCGAGGGCAAATAAAAGAGTGTGCGCCACAAGCCGAGCAAGCGAACCTTGGCGTTGAGCAGCAGCGCCAGCGCGAAGCCCAGCACAATCCGAATCGTCACCGAGCCGACGACATAGACGGCAGTATTTCTCAAGGATTTCAGGAAAAGCGGGTCATCGCTGAAGATATGTTCGTAATGCTCCGTGCCGATCCACTCCGGTGGCTGCACGATATTGTATTTGGTGAAGCTCAGGAGGAATGAAGCCACGAAGGGAAAAAGCGAAAACAGCAACACGCCGACAATCCAGGGGCTGATAAAGAGCAGGCCCATTTTGGCTTCGCGCTTGCGCATCGGCGAAAGGTCGCGCCAGCGTTCCCGCCGGCGTCCGCGCAGGGCGCTAATTTGCGAGCCGAATGAGGTGGCCATCGTTTATCCGCTGGATTTACGAGCTACGACAAAGGTGTGGGACATCAGTCGACGCCCCACACCAATTGAGATTGGCTCGGTTTAGCCGTATTCTTCCCAGAAGGCGTCCAGCAGGCCCTGGATTTCGCCTTCAGCGTTGGCCAGCGCGTCTTCAATGCTGCTGTCGCCGAAGAGAACATCCTCAACCATGCGATTGATGATCTGGTTGGCTTCCGGCTGTACCGGCGACACGGCGACGAGATTATCCAGTGCGGCCACGCCGAGCAGCGACTCCGCGCGCGGATGTACAACGCCGTCCTTCTCGTAGCCATTGCAATCGACCAGCGGCGACGGACGCTGCTGCTGCTGGATGAACCAGCAGGCGCCCTGACCCTCGACTTCCGCCGTCAACCACTTGACCAGCTTCCAGGCTTCGTCGGGATGGGCGGCATTCTTCGGGACCATATAGCCCCAGCCACCATGGGCGCTGCCGCGGCGCTCGGCGTTTCCGTTCGGGCCATAAGGAATCGGCGCCACACCGTAATTCAGGCTTTCGGCATGGTCTTCAACTTGGAAGAGCGTCCAGGAACCGTTGATTTCCATGGACACCAGGCCTTGAATCAGCGGCCCCTGGTCAAATTCGCCCGCCATTTCCCAGAAGGCGTTGACTTCTTCAATGCCGTAGTTGATTTCAGCCATGGCTTGCATGAACCCAAGAGCCTGCGCGCCGGCTTCATTGTTGATGGTGATGGTGCGCAGATCACTGCTGATCCAGTCTTGTCCGTTGGCGTTGAGCCAGGTTAGGAAGGCGCCAGGGCCGCTGGTGGATTGCGCGTTCAAGCCAATGCGCTCGAGGAAGCTGCCATCGCCGAGTCTAAGCGTTTCAGCGGCTTGCAGCATCTCGTCCCAGGTTTCGGGGAAGCTGTCGATACCGGCTTCGGCGAAGTGATCGGTGTTGTACCAAACGATATTGTAGGCGCCGCCGCCCGGCAAAGGGAGAATCCAGGTCTGGCCGTTGAACTGCGTGCCGGCGAATTCGGAAGCGTGGAAAATCGCCGGATCAACGCCGTCAGCAGCCATATAATCATCCAGCGGGATGATCGACTCGGTAGCGGCGAAGAAGGGCAGGTCTTGACGGCCAAACATCGTTACGTCAGGCGGGTTGCCGGCGGCGATAGCGGCCAGCAGATTCTGCAAGCGGTTGTCCCAGGGCAAGAATACGTTGTCGACGCAGATGCCGGGATGCGCGTCTTCAAAAGCTGCGACTTGCTGTTCCTGCAATGGAATGCGGTTGCCGCCCCAGTGATGCCAGTACGTCAGCGTAACATCGCCCTCGCAGTCGGGGTTCTGCGCCGAGACCGTCATCGAGAGCGGCATGACCGCCAGGACCATGACCGTGACAAATAACATAAGGGTCGCTTTCTTAAGCACGATTTTCTCCTTTCATCGTGAGTACAGGGTCGCGGGATTGCGATTTCTTCGAGATGCGTCCAATTCTCGTCGGACGCATCCCGCAGATAAGATAATGCGAATTGGACAATAATGCAAAAGCCATTTTCTCGCGCGGCAGCTTACAGGCGATGCAAGCCGCGTAGCAAAGCATCGCGCCCAGCGGCGAGCGCGCGGGCGGGATTGGGCAAGCCCGGGCTCAGTTCCAGGCTGAGTGCGCCCTGATAGTCGATATCGGCCAGGGCTTGCAGCGTGGCGTCGAGCGACTCCTCTGTCATCACGCCGTCCAACAGCGCCCAATGCAAGTCGCTGACGCCGTCGTTGTCGTCGAAGTGCATGTAGCCCAGCCGGTCGCCCGCGTTCAGGATGGCGCTGGCGGGCTCCTCGCCGGTCATCTGCAGGTGACCGCTGTCGATCAGCAGGTACAAGTTGGGATGGTCCGCGCGCCTGATGAACTCCAGCGTTTCGCTGGCTGTCGGCAGCGTCGTGCCCGGGAAGTGCTCCAGCGCCAATTTGACGCCGAACCCGGCGGCGAGATCCGCCAGGCCTGCGAGCGAATCGCGAAAGCGGGCTAATGCGTTTGGGCTGCTGTCTTTGCCCGGCACGACGTAGGCTGACTCAGCCCCCAAATGCCCGGCGAGCGCGATTCCGCTCGCGACATTATCGAAGGCTGTCTTTCGTTTATCGGCGTCGGCGTGATCCAGGGCCGCGCCCGCCGGCATGGCGAATGACGCGCCGACGCAGGACACGCGCAAGCCCAGCTCCTGCGCCAGCAGCCGGCTCTCCAGCGCGCGGAGGTGGGTCGGCTGAATGTCGATCCAGTCGAAACCGAGCGCCCGCGCCTCTCGCAGAATCTCGGTTTCCATGCCTGCCAGCGCCCAAATGCAACAAGCGATCTTCATCCGGCGTCCTTTCTCGCAGCGACATTTCCAGGGGCGATACTAGCGCATGCCTATGCGCTTGTCACGGTTTGACAAGGCGGCGGGCCGGTCGTACACTTGGCGGGGTCGTCAATAGACGGGAGAGACAATGGATCGGAAAACCGCGCTCATCACCGGGGCTGGCTCGGGCATTGGCCGCGTGACCGCCCTGGCGCTATGGGAGGCGGGCTATACGCTCGCGCTTGCCGGCCGCCGCGAAGACAAATTACGCGAAACCCGAGCCGCCGCCGGCGTCGGCGCCGAGCGCGCTTTGATCGTCCCGACCGATGTCAGCGACCGCGAGGCCGTGGTTCGACTCTTTGCCGAGACGAAAGCGAAATTCGGCCGGCTGGATGTCCTGTTCAACAATGCCGGCATCAACGCGCCGGCGATTCCGCTCGAAGAGCTCAGCGAGGCGCAATGGCGCGATGTCGTTGCCGTTAACCTCACCGGCGCGTTCTGGTGCTTGCAAGAAGCCTACAAGCTGATGAAGGCGCAGCGACCGCAGGGCGGCCGGATCATCAACAACGGCTCGATCTCCGCGCACGCGCCGCGGCCGCATTCGGCCGCTTACACCGCGACCAAGCACGCCATGACCGGGCTCACCAAGTCCACGGCGCTGGATGGCCGCGCCTACAATATCGCTTGCGGGCAGATCGACATCGGCAATGCGCGCACTGAAATGTCAGACCGGCAGCAAGAGCGCCTGCGGGCCGCGGCTGGCTCGGCGGAGCCGCAAATAGACGCGCGCCACGTCGCTGATGCCGTGCTGTACATGGCTAATCTACCCTTGAGCGCAAATGTCTTGTTCATGACGGTCATGGCCAAGGATATGCCCTATGTGGGCCGGGGCTAAGCGCGCATGAGCGAACTGATATGGAAGACGGCGGTCGAGCTGGCGGCGATGATCAAGCGCGGCGAAGTCTCGGCTGTGGATGTATTAAAAGCGCACCTCGAGCGGATTGACGCGGTCAATCCGGCGCTCAACGCCATCGTCACCTACTTGCCGGAGGAAGCGCTGGCATTGGCGCGCGCTGCGGATGAGAAGCAGGCGCGCGGCGACGATCTCGGCCTGCTGCATGGCTTGCCGATCGCGCACAAGGACCTTTTCGAAACGGCCGGCATTCGCACGACCATGGGCTCGGCCGCCTTCAGCGACTACATTCCCGAGGCGGACGACCTGATCATCGCGCGCTTGAAGCGGGACGGCTGCATCACCATCGGCAAAACCAATGTGCCCGAATTTGGCGCTGGCTCGCATACCTTCAATCCGGTCTTCGGCGCAACTTGCAATCCCTACGACCTGTCCAGGACCTGCGGCGGCAGCAGCGGCGGCGCGGCGGTGGCGCTGGCGGCCGGCATGATCCCGATCGCCGATGGCAGCGATATGGGCGGCTCCCTGCGCAACCCGGCCAGCTTCTGCAATATCGTCGGCCTGCGCCCGACGCCCGGCCGCGTGCCCAGCTACCCCAAGGGCAACGCCTGGTCGACGCTCTCGGTGGACGGCCCAATGGGGCGGACCGTGCAAGATGTCGCCTTGATGCTGCAAGCCATCGCCGGTTACGACAGCCGCGCGCCCATCTCATTGGAACAGCCGGGCTCAGCCTTCGCCGCTGACCTTGAGCGCGACTTCGCCGGTGTTCGAATGGCCTGGAGCCCCGATCTGGGCGGCTTGCCCATTGACCCGCAAGTGACCGCGACGATCGAGGCGCAGCTCCCGGTCTTCGGCGATTTGGGTTGCATCGTCGACGAGGCCGCGCCGGATTTCAGCGACGCTTACGAGATCTTTCAGACCCTGCGCGCCTGGAACTTTGAACTGTCTTTCGCCGAGCATTTCGCGCAATTCGGCGAGGATGCCTTCAAGGAAACCATCCGCTGGAATGCGGCCCAGGGCAGAAAATTGAGCGCCGGGCAAATTAGCCGGACCGAGGCGAAGCGCACTGAACTATTCCACCGCGTGCGAGAGTTCCTGGAGACCTACGAGTATCTCCTGTTGCCGACAGCGCAAGTCCCGCCCTTTCCCATAGAGACGGAATATCCCACGGAGATTGCCGGCGTCGCTATGAAAACGTATATCGACTGGATGATGAGCTGCGCCTATATCACGGTCACGGGTCTGCCTGCGATTTCAGTCCCTTGCGGCTTCACGGCCGACGGGTTGCCCGTCGGCTTGCAGATAGTCGGGCGTCCGCGCGCGGACTTCGCCGTGCTGCAGTTGGCGTACGCGTTCCAGGAGGCGACCCGCTTCTATGAACAGCGGCCGCCACTAGACGAGACTGACTGACAGGCGCTCGCTTCGGCTGATGTACGTCAGCGCCACTGCCGGATCAGGGCGACTGGAGACAGCGCTTGGACCTCAACCTCATAAACTGGCTGCTCGCGCTTTCGCCCGTCCTAACGGTGCTGCTGCTAATGGTTGGCCTGGGCTGGGGCGGCAGCCGCGCCGGCGTGGCGGGCTTCCTGGTCGCGCTGGTTCTATCACAGACTACCTTCGGCGGCGGCCTTGATTTGGCGGCGGTCGCTATCGGCAAGTCCGTTTTTCTCGCCGTCGATGTCTTGTACATCGTTTGGATGGCGCTCTTCTTTTACAACGTGACAAATGAGGCGGGCGCGGTCGCCTTGATTGGCCGCAGCCTGCCGCGTCTGACTTCGGATCGCGCCGCGCAGAGCTTGCTCATCAGCTGGGTTTTCGTCTCGCTCTTGCAGGGGGTTGGCGGCTTCGGCGTGCCAGTGGCGGTAGTCGCGCCCTTGCTGGTCGGCCTGGGATATACCGCCACGCAATCGGTCATCATGGCGGCGCTCGGCCACGGCTGGGCAGTGACCTTCGGGTCGCTGGGCACGTCGTTTGTCGCCTTGACCGCGGTCACGGGTTTGGCGGGCGAGGCGCTGGCGCATGACGCGGCGCTTATTCTGGGTTTGGCCGGCTTCTTCAGCGGCGGTCTGGTCGCCTTTGTAAGCGCGGGCTGGGGCGGCTTCCTGCGCTCGCTACCCATGCTGTTCGTCGTCGGCTCGGTCATGGGTCTCACGCAGTGGTGGATCGCCGCCAATGGCATGTGGACCCTGGGCTCGACTTCGGGCGCGTTAGCCGGCGCAGTCGTCGGCGTCGTCTATGTGCTGTCGCCCTTTCATTCGGCCGAGAAGAACGCGGCGGCGAATGTCGGCAGCGAGCGCCCGCAAGACATCGCGCTGGCGCTGGCCGCATACCTCATACTTCTGATTCTTGCGTTTTCAGCGAACCTCATCGGCCCGCTTGAGCAGCTCGTGGACGCGCTTATCATCCAGGTCGACTTCCCGGCGGTGGCGACCCGTTTTGGCTGGCAAGTCTCCGCCGAGAGCGGGCGCGGCATCAGCGTATTCGGCCACGCCGGGGCGATTCTGTTTTATGCGGGCGGCATCGCCTTCCTGTTGTATCGTCGCGCCGGCTACTATGAGTCCGCGGACGTTTGGCGCGAGATCTGGACCAAGGTGCGCCGGTCCGCGTCCAAGTCCACGGTGTCCATCCTGGCGCTGGTGGCGATGGCGGCATTGATGACGCATACCGGCATGACGCAGATCATCGCGCGCGGCATCAGCCAGACCTTCAGCGCTGCGCTCTATCCCCTGGTCGCGCCCTTCATCGGCGCGCTGGGCGCATTCATGACCGGCAGCAACACCAACTCCAACGTCGTCTTCGGCGCTCTCCAGCAGGAGACGGCGACCCTGCTGGGGCTGAGCGTGCCAGTGTTGCTCGCTGGGCAGACGGCGGGCGCTTCGCTGGGCAGCGTGCTCGCGCCGGCCAAAGTCATCGTTGGCTGCAGCACGGTTGGGCTGGCGGGGCAGGAAGGGCCGGTGATCCGGCGCATGCTGCTGCTGGGGCTGATCCCGGTCGCCTTTGTCGCGCTTTTCACATTCGCGAGGTTGGCGGGCTCATGATTCGCCCGACCTTTCACGCTGTCGATTGCAAGGCATTATGATTGCGCGAAAAGTAAACGGTGGCAGCGCGCGCAGTCGCGGCGGGCAAGTAGTCAATCTGGAGGGTGTGCGATGAGTGAACTAGCGCTATTCGGGGGCAGCAAAACGCGGACGGCGGCATATCCCAGCTGGCCGGTGCATGACGAGCGCGATGTCGAAGCGGTCGCAGCGGTCGTGCGCAGCGGCAATTGGGGCGGCTTCCCCTACCCGGGCCCGCAGACACAGCGCTTTCTTGACGCTTTCGTCGAGATGCAGCGCGGCGAATATGCCGTCGCCGTCATGAATGGCACCATCACGATGGAGGTCGCCCTGCGCGCGGCCGGCATCGGCTGGGGCGATGAAGTTCTGGTTCCCGCTTACACCTTCCAGGCGACCGCCTCCGCGCCGATGATGGCGGGCGCGATTCCGGTGCTGGTTGATATTGATCCCGATACCTTCTGCATCGACCCCAAGGCGATTGAAGCTGCGATTACTGAGAAGACGCGCGCCATCATCCCGGTGCATATCGCCTCGCAGATGGCGGATATGGACGCCATCATGGCCATCGCCGAGCGGCATAACTTGATTGTTATTGAAGACGCCGCCCATGCCCACGGCGCGGTATGGTCGGGTCAAGGCGCCGGCGCCCTCGGGCACTTCGGCTCTTTCAGCATGCAATCGACCAAGATCATGACCGCCGGCGAGGGCGGCGTATTGCTTTGCCGCTCGCAAGAACACGCCTGGCGCGCGGCCAGCATCATCGACTGCGGACGACCGCATGACCCGGCCGGCGAGCTCTACACGCAGGGCGGCAACTATCGCATGACCGAGTTGCAAGCAGCGCTGCTGAATGTCGCCCTGGAGCGCTTCCCGGCGCAAGCCAAACAGCGCGCAGAATCTGCAAAATATTTGGACGAAGCGCTCAGCGAGGTCGAGGGCGTTCGCGTTTTGCCGCGCGACGCTCGACACGAAAAGCGGGCGCTCTACCGCTACATCTTCGCTGTCGATCCTGATGCCTTTGGCGCGACCAACAGAATTGTCGCGCGAGCAATGCAAGCCGAGGGCATCCTCTGCTGGAGCGGTTATGACCCCATGTATCGCTACGATCTCTTTCGTCCGCAAGAGTCGCGCCTGGCTGTGCCCTCAGCATTCCCCGAGTACTTTGAGCTTGAGAACATGCGCTTGCCCGTCACCGAGCGCATCAGTACGCAAGAGGGCTTGTGGCTCGATGAGGAGATATTCCGCGAAGGCGAAAGCGCGGTGGATGAAGTTGTCGCCGCCCTGAAGAAAGTGCGGGCGGCGCTGGCCGGCGACCCGACGTTGGCGGAAAGGATTCGCGCCCTCGAATAGCTAGCGTTTGCGTACGGTTGTGGGGTAGCCGACCGGGTCGAGCATGACATCGATAAGCATGGGGGCGCGCCGGGACAATCCCGCCTGGATCGCGGCGTCGCATTCCGCGCGCGTCTCCACGCGGCGGTATGCAATGCCATAAGCGCCGGCGATGAGTTCAAAGTCTGGATTTTGAAACTCCGTGCCATAGGCAGCGCGCCCCGCGCGAAGTTGCGCCGAGCGAATCAGGTCGAGCGCGGCGTCGTTCATGATGAAGACCAGCACCGGCAGTCGCCGCTCCGCCAGCAAACCCAGTTCGCCTATGACCATGGCCAGACCGGCATCGCCCGTGATGCAGACGGCGGGCTCGCCCGTGACCGCCGCCGCCGCGATGGCGCTGCATAGGCCGAAGCCCATCGCCGAGAGCCCATTCGAGACGAAGTAGCGATTGGGCGCGCGCGCCGGCCAATTCAGCGCCGCGAAGATCTTGTGCGAGCCGACATCGGTAGTGACGATCATGTCGTCAGGCGTGTACTCGCGTAGCGCTGCCAGGAAGGTCTGCGGCAGGATGCGCCCGGCGCGAGGGGCGGGCAGACTGATCCGGCTCTGCGCATCGCGAAACTGCTTGACGCGCGCCGCGCCCCAGCTTTCCGCTGTCGGGCCGCTCAGGTCCGCCAGCGAGTCCAGGCTGTCGCTGACGGGGCCGACCGCTTCCCAAGCGCTGGGTATCGGCGGGTCGCGGTTTTCCCAGGCGGCGATCCAGACCAGCGGCGTGTCGTAGTCCCAGGGCTTGACCAGCTCAACGACATCAAAGCCGATGGCGACGATGCAGTCGGCTTCATCCAGCAATTCATAGACCGGGTCCGCGCGCGTCAGTCCGGCCGTGCCGGCGAAGAGTGGATGATCGGCTGGCATGAGTCCTTTGCTTTTGGGCGTGTCAATCAAGGGCGCGCGCAGTGTCTCAGCGAGTTCGCGGATCGCGTCGTAGGGCGCGTCCGCTGCCAACCCCAAACCGGCCACGATGATTGGCTTCCGCTTGTCCGACAGCAGCGCGTTCAAGGCATCGAGTTCAAGATCAAGCCGCGGCGCGGGTGCGATTGCCGGCAGCGCCGCGGCACGCTCTATCTCTTGCCGGGCGATACGATTGTGCAGGCCGAGATGAACCGGGCCAGGCCTTCCGGCCACTGCAAGGCGCAGCGCGTCGTGAATTGTTCGCGCCGCATTCGACGCCGTGAGCTCCGCCGAGAATTTGCAGATTGGCTGGAACAGGGCGGCCAGGTCAAGCGCCTGATGCGTGTGGCGGTCGGCCAGGTCAGGGTCGCTTGTCGCCGTGATCATCAGCACAGGCGCGCGGTCGAGATGCGCGTGCGCCAGGCCGGCGACGGCGTTGGCCGCGCCCGGGCCAAGCGTCGTAAGCGCTACGCCTATTGTGCCCCTCAAGCGCGCCTCGGTTGCCGCCATGAAACAAGCGCTGCTCTCATTCCTGACCAGCACGAATTCGAGTCCACGCCGGCGGATCGCGTCTAGGATCTCGACATTTTCGCCGCCGGGCAAGCCGTAGACGCGCTTGACGCCGGCGGCTTGCAGCGTAGCAGCGAAGTGGTCAGCGACAGTCGCCATAATCAGCAATTGGCGGCGCAATTGTTGAGCAAGAGGTAAAGGCTCAACACAAAGAGCGGGATCATCATCAGCCACTCAAATGCTTGCTGGTTGATGCGGTCGATCAGATAGCGCGCGACCATCACGGCGGGCGGAATGAGCGCGAAAACCCAGGCGATGCTTAGCAGGCGCTCAAGGTCAAACAAGCCGAGCAGCATAAAGCCCGGCAATTTGGTCAGATTCATGACCGCGAAAAAGAGCGTGGTCGTGCCGATGAAGCGCCGGGGTGTCATCTGCGGCTGCAGCAGCAAGTATGCCGTGAAAGGCGGCGCGCCAACATTGGCCAGGGTCGAGCCGAATCCGGATGCCAAGCCGGCGAAATAGCCGTGCCATGTCCGCGGCCGGTACGACATCGCGGCCAGCCGGTCGCTGGCGATCTTGAAGATCAGGGCGAGCAGAGTCAAGCCGCCGATGATTCGCTTCAGCGTGAGGGCGTCAATGTCCTTGAGTACAAATGCGCCCAGAACCACGCCCAGCAATCCCGGGATGAGCATCAGGCCGATGTAGTGCCGGTCCCATTGTTTCCAGTAGAAATACAGCGCGAAGCCGTCAGCGAAGATGAGCAGCGGCAAGACCAGGACGACGGCGACTTGCGGGTCGATGAGCAGCGACAACATCGGTACGGTCAGCGCGACCGGGACCGGCCCACCGAGACCGCCCTTGGAAAAACCGACCAATACGCCAACCAGCGCGAATACAATAATCTCGTTCATCTGTCCCCAAGGAATCTGAGTCGCAGCCATTATACTGTATTCGCAGCCCGAATCCGACCGGTCCGCGCGCTTGCAACTCGCCCGGAGCGCAGAACGGAGAATACGCAGTGGACATCAAGCAGCTGAATGATGAAGGTCGCGAACTGTGGAACCGCAAGGCGCGCTTTTGGGATGCGTTGCACGGGGAGCGCGGCAACGAATTCCATCGCCTACTGGTTGAGCCCAGTGTGCTGCAACTGCTGCGGTTGCGGGCCGGCGAGTCCGTGCTGGATGTCGGTTGCGGCAACGGCGCGCTGGCGCGGCGGCTGGCCCGCGAAGGCGCGGCCGTGACCGCCATTGACTTCAGCCCCGCGATGATTGCTTTGGCGCGCGAACGCGACGAAGCATCCCATACAAGCATAGACTACCGGGTCATAGACGCGACCGACGAGGCGGCGCTGCTGCTGCTGGGCGCGCGGCGTTTCGATACCATCACCTGCACGATGAGCTTTATGGACATGCCGACGATTGATCCGCTCTTCGCCGCCGCCAGCCAACTGCTGAAGCCGGCGGGCCGCTTTGTCTTCGCGACCATGCACCCGGCCTTTAACTCCAACAATCCGGTCTTCCTGCACGAGAAAGAAGACCGCGACGGCGTCGTCAGCGAGCAATACGCTTTGAAGCTGCGGGCTTATCTTGCCATGCCGCCGGTCAAAGGATCGGGCGCGCCCGGCGAGCCGACGCCGCACTACTACTTTCATCGCTCGCTCAGCGAGTTGCTCGGCGCTGCTTTTGACGCGGGATTCGTCCTGGACGCCTTGCTTGAGCCAACTTACGAAGCGGAAGAATCGGCCAGCGCGGCCAGCCTGGATTGGCGCCGGTTTCGCCAGTTCCCGCCGGTGCTCAGCGGTCGCTTGCGGCTAAGTCAGATGGACGGGCTCTCGGCATCCAGGACGGCGGACTCGTAGCTGCCGCCGGCGAATTCGTTCAGCAGCGCCAACAAGTCCGCAACTGCCGCTTCGATATCCGCGCGGCCGCCGGCGTGATGCGCCTCCACCGTGATGACCGCCGCAGTCGTGCCGGCATTTGCGGCGCTGGTCGCGCTCTGCCGCCAGCACCAGCGCCGCGCCACAACCATCTTGTTTTCATCGGAGAAGACCACTTCGCCCGCTTCCGGGCGCATCGCCTCGCCGCTGGCCAGCTCGGTATACAGTTCGTCCCCGTCCGAGTAATGCACGGTAATCGGCCTTGCGATCTGCCGCGTATCGAAGATGGCGACGGGCAAGCCATAGCGGATGCTGACCAGATTTCCGATATCGACCAGCGCGCTGATGCAAGGAATATCGCCCTTTTTCGTCAGCCGGCGCAGCAAGGCTTCAGCGGCGCTGCGGTATTTTGTGGGAGAGACGCCGAATGCGCTGAAGGCGCGGCGCCAGGCGCCCAGCGACGGCAGCTCGCTCAGCGGCGTCGCGCCGATCCGCGCCTTGACCGCGGCCTGCTCCGCCAGGTAGCGCTCTTTCAGCGCCGCCGGTGATGGCGCGTTGGTCATGCCGCGCGCGACAATCACGCCGCCGCAGAGGTCCGGATAATTGTTAGTGATTTGCTCGTCGTATTGAAAGCTGGTCATCTTAGCCTCCTGCGACCAATTCGGGGGCGGCTGTCACCGACCCGCTTTCGTGCGATTCCAGCCAGTGGACAATCCGCAGCCAAATCAGCAGCGGCGCGACCGCGGCCAATGCTGAAGCAAATACGATTGCGCGCATGCCGCCATCGCCAACGGCGTCGATTGCAAAGCCCACCGCGAGGATGCCCAGGGTCTGCACCAGCTCGAAGCCGGCGAAATCAAGCGAGAACATCCGCCCCAGGTATTCGTCATGCACCTGCTGCTGGATGATCACCGAACTGTATGTCCAATTGATCGAGCCGCCCATCGCCCGCACGACCACCGCCAGCGCCAGAATCTCCAGCGACGGCGACAAGCCCCAAAACAGCCAGCCCAGCACGATCAAGGCGAAGCCGACGCTGATCAGCCGGCGCAGCGCGCGTACCGAATCGTCGCTGAAGCGATTGGCGATAAGCGGGCCGATGATAGCGCCCACCCCGAAAGCGGCCCACAGAATCGCCATCGAAGTGATGCCTTGGTCGCCCAGGACAAAGACCTGCGTGCCAAAGAAAATGAGCAGGGCGTCCGAACTGGTGATGCTCTGGCCGGCTTTGACAAATAGCGCGGCCGCAGTCTCCGGATGACGCCGCAAATAGCGCAGGCCATCCATGAAGGTACGCTCGGCCTTGTCCGTGACTTTGCGGGGCGGCTGGCCGATTTCCGAGCGCGGGCTGTCCGGGATCACAATAAGCATGACCAGAATCGCGGACAGCACAAAGGTCATGGCGTCGATCAGCAGCGCGATCTGCGTGCCGAAAATCTCCGCCACCAGCCCGCCGGCAATCGCGCCGATCGCCAGCATAGCCGACCAGGTAACGCTGCTCAGCGTATTGCCGATGATGAGCTGATGCCGATACAAGACGCTCGGCATGATGGCGTTGCGCGCCGGCTCGAACACCGAAGAAATCAGAAACTGGATGATGACGAGGACGTAGATCAGCGGCAGGTAATCCGGGCTTTGCGCGGCGAAGAGCAAGCCCAGCACAGCCACCGCGCGCAGCAGGTCGCTGGCGATCAGCAGGCGCTTGCGGTCAAAGCGATCCGCCAGCACGCCCGCCCAGGGCCGCGCCAGCAGCGGCGGCAGCATTCTGGCGATCAAGAAGCCGCTGACGGCGATGCCCTGATGCCCGCTGCCCTCGGTGTAGGTGATGATCAGCGCTGAGACGACAATGGTGCTGAACCAGTCGCCGAGCAGACTGACCAGCTGCGCGCCCCAGAGCTTGGCGAAATCATGGTTGCTGTTGAGAAGTCTGATGTAGTCCATTGGCGGCCCCGACTGTGGAACGCCAGTGTACAGCACATCGCCGCCGGATGCACGGCGCAACCGGCGCCCGGGCGGATCGTCGACCCCCACCCCAAACCCTTCTCGCCATCTCTATGGCGCGTAGACACTGCGGTTCTGGCGAGCATCCCATAAAGCGGGAGGGGCTATACGCGATGTCTTCGCGCTTTTGGCTCCCCCTCCCTGATGCTTCGGGG
>VXLV01000030.1:0-9031 GCA_009841405.1 Chloroflexota bacterium
GCCAGGGAGGGGGAGCGCTCCTAAAGAGATTGTCACGAGTTCGTGTAAACTGAGTACTTTCGTGATGAACATTGATGTTATTTTTGAAGTCACCCTTCCCCATTTTAATGGGGAAGGGCCGGGGATGGGGTAAAAAAACTGTCCTATCCTCAGTAGTCATCATAGACCAGTCGATAGAGCTCAAAGGGAGTGACGCCGGCATCGGCAAGATGCGCCGCCAGCACGAAGCGCGGGTCGGATTCCTCGCCGAGATAGAGCGCATCCAGCGCCGGGCGCGAAGCCGGCATCATCAGATAGTCGATCTCAAAGCGGCGCCCCAGTTCCAGCGTATCCGCGCGCGATGCCAGCGGCGTCATCACCGAGGCGTAACCGAAATAACTCAGCACGTAGGGGTCCTGCGCCATTAGTCGGATTTCACCGTCTCCCGTCACATCCGGCAAGCCGGCCAAGGCATCCGCCAAGACCTGTATGCTGCTGTAGTAGGTGTCGGCAATCGCGGTCTCCCGCCTGAATTGGTAGATGCTGCCGCCGGCCAGCCACATGACTGTAACGCCAACAATCGCCCAGCGGAGCGTCGGACGCCGGCGGAATCCGCGCAAGGCCAGCGCCGCCGGCGGAACCAACAAGGGAACGATGGTCAAGAAGGCTTTTTCGAAGCTGCCTGCCTGGCTCTTGAGCGGCAGCAGCAAGGGATAAAACAGCAGTATGCCCAGCAGCCAGGCGAAAGCGGGCGCCAAGCTCAAAAGTCCGGCCAAACCGCGATTGCGCCACAGCCGCCAGACGCCAGCCGCGATAAAGACATTTAGCGGAAACGCCAGCGACACCAGAATCTGCTTAATGGCGGCTGCGAATTGAAACAGGCGCGCGCCAATCAGCTCGCCGAGACTTTGCCGCTGCAGCATGCTATCCCAGGTCAGCGGTATGCCATAAGCGTAGTGGTCGGCCTGCTCGACCATAAAGAACATCCGGCTCGCCTCCGCCGTTCCCAGCAGACCCAGCTCCTGCTGATTCCGCCACAGCCAGGGCGCGATGACAAGAAGAAAGGCCACGCCTGTCAGCCCGGCGTAGACGAAGAGCGCGCGCGGCCGCAAGCGTTGTCCGCGCGCGCCAGCGCGAATCGCCAGGACGACTGTCAGGGACGGGAAAAATATCAGCGCGTCGTTCCGCGTCAGATACGCCAGGCCGACCATCCCGCCGCACATAATGAAACTGAGCTTGCGCTCACGCCGTAATCCATCGTTAAGCAGCAAAATCGCCGCGCCAATGAAGATGACATTGAGCGCGGTCGTATCGGTCCGCAGCGAGCTCGACGCCAGATCTGGGACGAAGGCGGCAAACAGCGCCGCAATAAGCGCGTATTCGTCGTCTAGCTCAAGCTGTTTGGCGGCGCAGAATGTCAGCAGCGGCGTCAGCGCTCCCGCTACGATGAAAGCGGCCGCGGCCGCAATCGGCGTCGCGCCGCCCAGCTTTATGCCGGCGGCCGCCGCCAATCCGGCCAGCGGCATCCAGTGATCGATGCCATGGCGGATCTCGAGCGGAATCCGGCTGTAGTGCCAGACATAATCGATCGTGAAGCCTTGCCCCTCCGCAAGACGCCGTCCCAGGTTGAAGTAGTGGACCGGATCGTGTAAACCGGGGTTATGCGCCAGAGACAAGAGCGCCACGCGGAAGAGGAAGGCCGCCGCAATAAGCGCGGGCAGCCGCAGCGCCCTTGATCTTTTACAGCTCGCCAAATCGTCAGTCATCCTTGCGTTTTGCCCCGCCCAATACTACCATTCGCGGAGTACCGACCCTAGAGCAAGAACCGCAAGTGATGGAAGCTCAATCGCGCTATACGATATGGCTTTGGGTCATTCTGCTCGCGGGCCTCGCGTTGCGGCTTCTGCATGCCGCCACGCAGCCGACGCTTGGAAGCTTTATACACGCTGAAGGCGATAGCGGATGGTACCTGGCCGTGGGCTGGGGATTTTTCAGCGGGCAAGAACACGGCTGGATACGCAATATCCCCTTCACGAACGCGTCCATTCCGACGCCCCCGGCGTATATCATTTTCGTAGGCGTTTTTCAGCAATTTCTCGGGGAGCACGAGACCGCGATCGTGATCCGTCTGCTGCAGTGCCTGGCCTCGATTGCGACCGCCTATCTCACGTTCCGCATTGGCTCGCTGCTTGGCGGCCCGCGCGCAGGCCTCGCGGGCGCGGCGCTCGCTGCCTTTCATCCGGCGCTGATCTTCGAGCCGGCCGAAATCACCACCGAAACGCTATATATCTTTTTTCTCGCTTGCGGTTTCTGGCTCTACCTGGAGTACTATGTCGCGGCAGCATGCGCGCCGGTTGGAAGCCGGCTGTCCGCACGGGCAGCCATCGCGCTCACGGCAATCGCATTCGCTCTGGCAACCTTGACGCGGGCAGTGGCGGTTCTCTTCCCGCTCGGGTTGGCCGCGCATATCCTGCTGCTGCGCCGCCGCCGCCTCACGGGCGCCTGGCGCGGACATGTAACGCTGCTGCTGACCATCTATTTTGCCATCTTGTCGACCTGGACAATCTACAACCTGGCGCTATGGGATCGCTTCGTCTTTGTGAGCGATCGCCTGCTGCCGGCCATTTGGCGCGGGCTGGAAACTGAAGACGGTACGCCGCAACAGAATGACGCGCTCCTGCTGGCGGGCGAGGAAGCCGATGTGCCCGAAGGCTGTGAGATCGACTGCGGCTACCATCATCCGCCGGAACTTTATCTCGAGCGGATTGGCGAGATTATCGCCGGAGATGGAGCAAGCCTGATTGCGCTGCGGGTCCGGGAATTGGCTTACTCGCTGCTGCAGCCGCACGGGACGACGCGCCTTGGCAGCGTGAGCGTGAGAGACGCCGCGCAGGACTGGCTGGGCGGCAACCGCGCGCTGCCGGACCTCCTGGCGATCATGCGCATTGAAGGATTCGCGCTAAAGTCGCTTACCTGGCTATTCCACTTGGGCGGTATTGGGCTGGGCTTGCTGGGCATGATCTTGTCGCGCCAGCGCTGGCCGATCGCTGCGCCCCTAATGGGATTCGCGCTCTATACTGTGCTGGCGCATACGGTAGTTCTGGCCCTGCCACGATATCTCTTCGCAATTGAAGTCGTCTGGCTCATTTTCGCTGGTTGCGCTTTGGCCGCAATCTACGAACGCTGGCGGCGCAGACTTGGACGGGAGACGGCGGAAGCGTGAAGATCTATACAAAAACCGGCGATAGCGGCGAGACATCTCTATTTGGCGGCGGACGCGTGCCAAAGACCCATCCACGCGTCGAAGCTTGCGGCGCGGTCGACGAGCTCAACTCTATGCTGGGGCTGGCGCGCGCCCTGCGCCCCAGCGATCGCGGCGACGCCTGGCTGGCTGATGTACAGAATCAGCTCTTTCATCTGGGCGCTGATCTAGCTACGCCGCTAGACACCAAGGCCGATTGGATCACGCGGATCGCGGCCGGCGACATCGAGTGGCTGGAGACCACGATTGACGAAATGACGGCCGAGCTGGCGCCGCTGCGGAACTTTATCTTGCCCGGGGGCACAGCCGCCGCCGCCGCCATCCAGGCAGCGCGCGCCGTCAGCCGCCGCGCCGAACGCAGGCTCGTCGCCCTGGACGCTACAGAGGATATCGGCGCCTTCGCGCTGCCTTATGTGAATCGCCTGTCCGACTGGCTCTTTACGCTCGCGCGCTACGAGAATATGCGGGCTGGCGAAAAGGAATCCAAATGGACGCTACGCTAGCCTTGCTGACTGTTCATTTGGCCTCGGGGGAAGTAATGCCGGAGGTGGGAGTCGAACCCACACACCCGAAGGTACACGAGTTTGAGTCGTGCGCGTCTGCCAATTCCGCCACTCCGGCACGCGGTTTCGTAGTCTACTGTCGCGCCCACGCAAAGTCAATGGCCAAGCGGCGCGCGGCGCAACCACGATGAGCCGCATCGCCAGATTCTGCGCGCTTTGCGGGCGTCGGCTGACCGAGCGCCGGATCAGCGGGCGCGCGCGGCCCTACTGCGCTGCCTGCCAACAGCCGGTCTACTTTGATCCCAAGGTCGCGGTGGTCGTATTCATTGAAAAGGGCGACAGCGTATTGCTCATACGGCGGGCGGTGGATCCGGGCAAGGGTCTGTGGGCCCTGCCGGCGGGATTCGTCGATCACGATGAAGCGCCGGAAGCCGCCGCCGTTCGCGAAACGCTGGAAGAGACCGGCTTGAACGTTCGCATCGAGAAGCTGCTGGCGGTGTATCCCAAGCGTGACCAAGGCTTGGCGGACATCATCATCGCATATAGCGCGAAAGCGCTATCGGGCGCGGCGCAAGCGGGCGATGACGCCGCCGAAGTCGGCTGGTTCACCCGCGACGACTTGCCGCCGCTGGTCTTTTATCCGTCTATTACTTTGACGAATTTGTGGCGCGCGGGCGCGCTGGAGTTGTAGCGCGGCGTTACGATTGCTCGCCCGTCGGGCGCGCGCCCAGCAGCCGCAAAATCCGTGTCGCCACTGCCATGAGATATGTGTACCAGATTGAAGCGCGCACCCGCGTCGCGTTGCGCCCGTCGTCCAGCGACTGATAGATCGCGCGCGCCTTGCCATACTCCTGTCGCGCGGCGGCGAACTCCCATTGCGACATATACACCGCGCCCAAAGCATAGAGGTAGCGGGCTTCGCTCTGCGGGTTGCTGACAGTGCGCGCCATGTCCACGGCGCGGCCATAATAAATGATGGCGCTGTCCGGATTTTGGCGCAGTTCCTGCCATTGGCCAATCATGCCCAAGGTATACATCTCGTAGGGCGGGTGCTGGATGTCCTGCGCCAGCGCCAGCATCTGGTCGTAATAGCGCCGCGCCTCGGTAAGGTCATTGGCCGCCGCCAGGGTCATGGCCAGCATGTAGAGGCGCATGAATTCATGGAAGACCGCTTCCAGGCCACGCGCCACCTCCAGCGCCGTCAATTGCTGCTCCAACCCGCGCTCGAAGCTGTCGGCGTCCTGCGCAAGAACGACGCCTTGCTGGCCGATGATGACGCTTTCCAGCAGGCGGTCTTTGGCAGCTTGCGCCTTGCGCAGCGCGACCAGCAAGCCGTCGTTGGCTTTGCTGTAGTCGTTCTTCCGCATAAAAGCGTTGGAAAGCATCAGAATCGCCCGCGCTTCCAACTGGTCGTCCTTGATTTCGCGCGCAATGTCAATTACTTTCCAGGCGTGCTTGCTTGAGTCGTCCGGGCTGGACGCAATTTCGCCCATGCCCAGCACAGCCAGCGCGTAGCGCCGCATATCGCCGGCTTCAAACGCCAGATCGACGGCTTGGCGGTAGTCCTCCAAAGCCATGCCCGTCTGCAGATAACCTTCGCGCGCGATTCTGGCCCGCGCCAGCAGCGCGTCAATCGTCAAGCTGACGGCGGCGATGACATTGGCCCCGTAGACCGCCTGATTGACGTAGTCGCGCGCAAATTCAAAGTGTCCGAGCGAGCACTGCGCCTGCGCCAGGCCAAGCAGCGCGATGATCTCGACGCTGGCATTGCCTTCGCGCCGCGCCATCGTCAACTCGACATGGCAGCGGTCGACGATCTCGCCGAACGCGCCGGACTTGGTCAGCGACTCAATGTCGTGGCGCAGGCTGTCTACCCGTGCTGGCATAATTGCTCTGTCCCCGGCTAATTGCTTTCCTCACTATTATACGCGAATGCGGCGGATTCGATTCGTCGCCGCCGCCGACGCCCGCCTCAAGATTCGGATGAATCCGATTTGAAGCCCGACATCAGCCGACGAAAACGATGCGCCAGCGCGATGGTCCAGTCCACCGACGCCGGCGGCAGCAGCCAGGTATACAGCGCGTACAGGCGGCGCTGTGGCGATTCCGGGCTGTACAGCGCCGCTGCCCGCAGGAAGTGCCCGCGCGCGCTCCTGGCCTGCCCCGCCTGCCAAAGGTAGAGCGCGTAAACGTGATGCCTCGCCGCTTCCTTGCGGTCGAATTCGGCCGCCTCCATGCATTGCTCCCAGCCATAGCGCCGCGCTCTTTGCACGGTCTTGAGCCGGCCCAGAGCGCCATACAAGCGGTCATCCGAGATCATGCCGTCGTGCATGCGCCGGTAGACCAGGCGCCGGTCAATGCCGTGAAAGCGATAACGTCGGGCGAGGCGCAAGAAAAGATCCCAATCTTCGGCGCTGCGAAAGTCGACATCATCGGCGAAGCCGCCGACCGCGCGCAGCGCCGCCGTGCGAATCATGCTTGAGCTGGTCAAGATGCGGCAACCGGTCTGCCTCAGCAGCTCGCAGAATACATCGTCCGTGTAGTGCTCGAATGGCGGCGTCTCAATCGGCGTCTCGCCATCGGCCGCGACGAATTGAAAGTGCGTATAAACGACCGAAACATTCGGATGGCAGCGAAACACTTCCAGGCCGATTTCGATCTTCTGGCGGTGCAATTGGTCATCCGCGTCCAGAAACTGAATGAACTCGCCACGGGCGGATGCGATTCCGCTATTGCGCGCGATGCCCGGGCCTTGATTCGCCTGCGTGATCAGCACAATGCGATCGCCGTATTTCTCGCGCAGAAAATCCGCCGTGCCGTCCACGCTGCCATCGTCTACGACGATCACCTCGCAATTCGCGCAGGTCTGCCGCAAGCCGCTGTCGATGGCGTCGGCGACGAAGCGCCTGCGGTTGTACGTGGGGATGACAATACTGACGAGCGGGTCGTCTATCCCGCTGCTGTTGCGGTTCGGCGTCATGACCATGCGCTCGCTGAACAGTCGTTTCTACTGCAATCGCTGCAGCGTCGGGGTGCCGTTAATCGCGCCAGCCAGCCAGCCAAAGGTCTCATCAGCCGTCTGCACCTGCCACCAGCGATAGCCTTCATTGTCATAGGGACCGGCGAATATCGCCACATAATCGCCAAATTCCAGGCCCCGTTGAACGGCGCTGCCGGTCGAGGGCTCGCTGCGCAGATTCAAGTAGTCCACGGCGATGCGCAGCTGCTGGCCGGGATAGAACTCGCTGTTGACGATCACCGCGTCGGGAATGGGCTGGGCCGCCCTGGCCGAGCGGGCCGGGCGCGCGCTAAATTGCGGATTGGAAGTCGCCTCCGTGTAATCCGTGATCGGCCCGCCAGCGGCCGCTATCGTATACTGCCGCGCTTGAACCGACACCACCACGGCGCTGCGGTCAGGGTACCAGCGGATGTCTTCCGGCGGGGCCGGGCCAACGAAGTCCGACAACTGATTGCCATTCTGATCATAGAGCGCGACCGGCCCGCTGCCCGGCCCGCCCGGCCGCCCCAGCGCGCGATACTGACCGTTGGGCAGGCGCACGGCGTCGCGCAGCCACAGCCCCCGCGACGAACCGTCGAGTATGACCCGCTCGCCGGACAGATTGTTGTTCACGACGCCGATGATCACGCGGCCGTCCGGGCGGCGACCGCTCACCGTGATGCCTTGCGCGCCGGGATTCCACGAGCCGTAATCGTAACGGATGAAGTTCGGCGCGTTGTCGGCATTCTTCGGGTCGCGCAGCGCTTGCGCGATCGCCAGCGCATTCCGCCCTTCCTCAGGCAGCTGCACCGACAGCAGCACATGGTTGTCGCCTGGAACCGGCGACCACTGCACGCCAAAAGTCTTCCAGAATCTGGCATTGCTCGGGAATACCATATTGCAGGGATTGTAGCCCGGCACCGGGCAATCGCGTATCAGCTGATATGTCGGGTCAAACTGGCTGTCCAGGCGCGGCTGCCAGAACCAAACGCCGGCGCTGGAATTGTCCAGGCCCAGCGGCGTGTCGATGCGGAAGCTGAATTGCCGGCCATCGGCGGACCAGTCCAATTCGACAATGCGATTCTTGTTCTGTTCGTAAGTTGGCACCTGGCTCGAGTAACCGGCTTGATAGGGCGAGTAGCTGAACTCGCCTTCCTGCGCCGCGCCAATGGGCCGGTAGCGCAATATGCCCTTGTGGTCGGTCCGCAAGAAACTACTGGGATCGACCGGATTCTGCAGGAAGAGCCTCACGCCGCCCGAAAGCTGGATGTTGTTGTTGAAGGAGAAAACCTCGCCGACGCCCACATTGTATTGATACACCGAAGCGCCGCTGATGCTGAACGTCGATTCTCGCGAAACCGGGGGCTGGATCACCGCACGCAGCAGATCGCTGCGGACGGCCACGGTCGGCTGCGCAATCGTAGGCGTGGGCGTCGGCGTACGGTCCGGCGCTTCAAATTGCGACTGTGGCGTAACGACAAGCGGCGTTGATACGAAGACGTCTTCACTGCGGGTTGTCGCCGCTTCATCGGGCGCCGGCGCGTCTGGCAAGGGCGCGGCAATCGTATTGGTGGGCGGCAAGGTCGGGGCCGCAGTCCATGTCGGCGGCGCTGTCGGGCGCGGCTCGGGCGTCGCCAGCAGCTTGGCCACCTCGGTCTCATCGAGCGTCGGCCGCGGCGGGATTGGCGGCGCGGATCTCAAGACGGGCGCGTCAGTAGCGCTAGGCGTGGCGGCAGGCGTCGCCGCTTCAACGCGCTGGAGCGAGCTCACGGGTTCCGTGGCCGTGGCGGTTGGCGTGGCGGTGGGCAGCTCGGTCAGCAGCAGAATCCTCGTCGGTGTTGGCAGCGGCGTATTTGTTGGCGGCGGAGCATCGGTGGCTGTAGGCAGCGGCAAGTCTGTTTCGGTTGGTTCTTCAGTGGCCGTCGCTGTGTGCGTCTGCGTTTGAGACGCTGTTGGCGTCGCCGGGTCAGTAGCGGTCGCGGTTGCACTGCTGGTGGATGTGGCAGTCGCGGTCGCCGTAGGGACATCCGTGGCCGTGGCCGTGGCAGAACTGGTAGCTGTCGGCAGCTCGGTTTCCGTCGCGGTTGCTGTTGCCGTCGCTGTCGGGACGTCTGTGGCGGTCGCTGTCGGCGTATTCGTCGCAGTCGGCATGTCCGTATTCGTGGCGGTCGGCGGCTCGGTTTCCGTCGCCGTTGCTGTTGCCGATGCCGTCGGCGTATTCGTCGCTGTCGGCACGTCCGTGTCCGTAGCCGTCGGCGTATTCGTCGCTGTCGGCACGTCCGTGTCCGT
>VXLV01000030.1:9131-31228 GCA_009841405.1 Chloroflexota bacterium
ACGTCCGTGTCCGTCGCCGTCGGCGTATTCGTCGCTGTCGGCACGTCCGTGTCCGTAGCCGTCGGCGTGTTCGAAGCAGTCGGCACATCCGTGTCCGTCGCCGTCGGCGTATTCGTAGCAGTCGGCGCGTCGGTATCGGTCGCTGTCGGCGTGGCTGTCTCAGTCGGTGAATCCGTAGCCGTCGCTGTTGGAGTGGGCGTCGGCGTCGGCGCGTCTGTATCAGTCGCGGTTGGCGACGGCGTCTGGGTTGGGCTAACGGTGGCTGTCGCCGTCGGCGTATCCGTCGGCGTCGGCGTAGCGGTAGGGCTTGACGAAGGCGTCGCCGTCGCGGTCACGCTTGCGGTTGGCGTCGGCGTATCCGTCGGCGTCGGCGTATCCGAAGCGGTTGGCGATGGCGTCTGAGTCGTGGGCACGGCTCGCGTTCGGGTCGGCAGCTGCTCGACATCAGTCGCGATCGGCGTGCGTGTGTCGATCGGCGCCAAAGTGAGCGTAACCTCGGGTCTGCGCAAATTGCAAGCGCTCACAAGCAGCGCTAGCCCAAGCATAGCCAGCCCTCGGCGCAGCAGCACGGATGAGACTCCCCTCGACTCGATTCACGCCAATGCGAAACCAGCCCGATTATAGCAGGCGCGGCTGTGATTTCCTGTGGCCGGGGCTTCGGCGCTTGCGAGGCGGAGGGAAGTGGTGGGGCCGGGGCAGAGCGATTGCTCCGCCCGCGGTCTTAACTTTGCAGCAGTCCTTCGATTTCCGAGGCGATTTGGCCTTCGTTAATCACGCCAAACCAACGTCTGACGATCTGACCCGCGGAATCCACTAGCAGATACTGCGCTTGCGCCGTGATTCCCAGTTGACTGCGCGTGCCATCGGCGCCTGAATCATCAATGTCCAGCACGATAAACTCCACCCGACCGTCAAACGTCTCTTGCAGCCCGCTCACGGCAGGCTGATTGCGTCGACAGGTCGGTCACCACGAGGCCCAGGAGTCATAAAACTTGAATCTCGGCGCGGCCGGCGCTTGTACCGCCTCGGCGCCAGATGACGCGGCGGGAGCGCTGCCTGACAGCATCGACCGAACTGCGGAACATCCGCTAAGCGCGACCAATCCCACCAACAGCAATGCGATCAATCTTGCGGTTGATTTCATAGCGATATCCTGTCTCAGTAATCTCTGAAGCGAGCTTATAAGGGAATGCTAACGAATGTGTTAACGACGGCGGACATTCCGCATTCCGGCAATTGTATGCTATGCCCAAACTGTCGCGCGCACAAGCCGACGAACGCCAACCGCGTTCAAGTATCTTACAGAAGGGCCAGGTTCCGCGCATATTGCAGCTCGGCGCGGCGCCGGCGATAACTAAGCGGCTGCGGCAGGCGATGCGAGTCGTAATGCTCCACCAATTTCTGGAGGCTCTCCGCGAAGGGCGTATAGCTTACGCCCAGCTCCTCTTTGCTCAGGCGATTGTCCAGGGCGCTCATCCAGCGCTCGCTGAAAGGCGCGCAATCGGGCAGGAAGCCGTTCGCCACCAAGTCTCCGCGCACTGCCGTGACCATGCGCGCCTTTGTGCCCATGATTTCCGCCAGCATGATCAGAAAGTCCTCGTGGCTGATGTGCTCGTCCTGCGCGAGATTGTAGGCTTTCCCTTGCCCGGCGCCGCTGTTGATCATATCGGCGATGACCCTGACTACATCCAGGCCATCCACCTGATTGAGCGTGAAATTCGGCGCGTCAGGAACAAGGATCGCGCCGCCATCGCGCAATCTCAGGTAGTAGTTGTACAGTCGGTTGTAGGGGTCGCGGGCGCTGTTGACCATCGGCAGGCGCAGCGCTGTAAAAGGAAAGCCGGAGCGCGCGCGCTCGGCCCGCAGCTCGTCCTCGACTTCGCGCTTCTGCATGCCGTAGCGCCACTCTTCATAGGCGTAGGAGATCTCGTCCGGCGCCGCCATCAGCTCGCCGTCGTAGTCCTCTTCGCGGAAGGGCCGCCCCAGCCCCTCCCGCACCAGATAGACCTGCCCGCTGCTTAGCGCGATGAAATGCTCGATTCTGTCCCGGAACAACTCAATGACGGTGCGAGTTTCGTCACCGCTGTATAGCACAAAGTCGATCACGACATCGAAGCGCTTGCCTTGCAGCGCCCGCCGCATCTGTATGTGATTCGTGCGATCAACATGAAGGCGATGAATGGATTGCGGCAGGTCATCCCGGGTGATGCCGCGATTGAGCAATGTCAGATCATAACCAGCCGCGACCAAGCGCTGGGAGAGGTAGTACCCCATGTTGCGGGTCCCGCCGATTATCAAAATGCGCTTCGCCATTTGTCTGCTTCCCGGCCCTTTGCGCGGCCGACTGCCTGGCAGCCTCACTCCAATTGTAGCATTCTAAACACGCGCGCGACGCAAGTTGACCGGAATCCGTACATTT
Organism: Chloroflexota bacterium; assembly: GCA_009841405.1. Lineage (GTDB taxonomy): Bacteria > Chloroflexota > Anaerolineae > Aggregatilineales > Phototrophicaceae > UBA6055. The sequence continues at coordinate 11,551 of VXLV01000030.1, forward strand.
CGTACGACGGCGCGCAGGTACAGGCGGGACTTTCAGCGGTGAATATCGCGGATTTTTTCCTCTTAGCGTACACTGCGCAAGTTCTTTTACCACCGAGGACACAGAAGACACAGAGTAATTATGTTTGCTTGGCGAAGGCTGAATTCGCCACTCCCGCGCGACTTCGCCCTTGCCCGCGCCACCATCGCTACGCTATAATGCGCCGTCCCGCGAAAGCCGCGTCCAGGGCCCTGTAGCTCAATTTGGCAGAGCAAGCGACTCTTAATCGTTAGGTTGAAGGTTCGAGTCCTTCCAGGGTCACATCTTCCTCGTCCGCCCCAGAAACCAGCATTGGCGCAAGACCCCGCGTTCAGCCGATCGCGCGCCGCAGCGCGTCCCGGTAGGCCGTTCGCATGCGTATGCTGACGGCGGCGTCCATGACAGACATTTCGGCGCCATGATACATCCCGGGATAGACCTGCAATTCTGTGGGGACGCCGGCCGCCATCAGCCGCTGCGCATAGTCGATGTTTTCGTCGCGGAACAAGTCCAGCATTCCGACAGTCACAAGCGCCGGCGGCAATCCGCTCAGATCACGGGCGCGGGCCGCCGCCGCGTAGGGAGATACGCTCTCCCTGCCATATTCCGCGCCCAAGTACATCCTCCAGGCTTTGAGCGACAGTTCGCGATTCCAGACAGTAGGGTGCGTGATCTCACGGCCGGAGGGCGTTTCGTGCCGATCATCGATCATCGGGTAAATCAGCAACTGATAGGCGAGATCGGGGCCGCCGTGATCGCGATTGTATAGGGCGAGCGCGGCAGTCAAGCCGCCACCCGCGCTGGCGCCGCCGATAGCGATCCGCGCCGGATCGACGCCCAGTTCATCTGTGTTTTCCGCCAGCCAGCATAGCGCGCCAAAACAGTCCGAGATGGCGGCCGGGTATGGCGATTCCGGCGCCAGGCGGTAGTCCACCGAGACAACCGTGCAGCCGGCATGCTCGGCGAAGCCGATGCCGTGCGGGTCGTTGCGCCCCGAGCCGACGATGTATCCGCCGCCGTGAATCCAGAGCAGGCCTCCGCGCGGGGCCGGCGTCGGCGGCTGATAGATGACGACGCCGATTTCGCCCTCCGGGCCGGGGATGGTCCGTTCTTCAATCGTGACCGGGGCGTTCTTCAGGTCGTCTGCCAGGGAGTCCCAAATCGGCTGAAACATGACGCGGGCCTTGGGCGGGTCGTCGCCGATGGCGGTCATCAGCTCGGCGGGGAAGAAGTCAAGCGCGTCAACGAGTTCGGGGTCTACCAGGTTGATGAAGGGCATGGCATGGCTCCTGTGCAAACAAGTCGCGCAACTTGATTCAATAGAATATCGCAGCCCTGAAGGCGTAGCAAACGCTAGCGCAGATGCTCGTGGTGATAGCCCCGAGTATCTGCTAAGATATGCGCTCGTAATTGTTCGCGCTTATGAAGGGAATTACGATGCCGCTGCTTGAAGTTGTGTTTGATGTTCCACCCGAAATCGTCGGTGGGATCGCTAACGGGGCTTTGGAAAGAGCCGGCGGTGTGATTCGAGAACAAGGCAGCAAGCAAGTAGTCATGTGGCTACGCGAAGGCACGCAGATTGCTAACAATTCGAATCTGGCGGGTGGAGTATTGAAGTCGCTACTGAATGTCAGTAGCGGAGGATTGACCGGAGTTGCCTTCGGCGCTTTGGATGCAGTGGTTGCCGCAAATCGGCACAACCAGATAATGCAGCAATTCAGTACTCTGACCAATCTCGTGACAATCGTCGGCGGCATAGGGATTGTGAACTTAGGTGTGTCTGCAATTTCGCTAGCAGTCTTGGTAAAGCGATTTCGTGATATTGAGAAGCAGTTAGAAGGCCTTTACGAGGAACTTCAGAAAGATCGCAATTCCAACCTTCAAGCGGGGATCGACGCTGCGCAGGATGCGGCAACCGCAGCCAAAGTCGGGGACATCGAAAACAAACGTTTCTATGCGCGACAAGCAATAGGCAGATTGAGGCAAGCACGCATTCCTATCCTAGATAACGCCAGAGAACTGCAAACTGGTGGTGATAACGAAAAACTCCTGGCTCACGTATCACTGGCAATGCAGGTGGATACCGTGCGAATCCGCTGTTATCTTGCCAATGAAGATCTTGAAAACGCGAAAGAACACTTGGATCAAGCACTTGCAGATTATCGAGAGATGGTTCGTTTGACTGTGAGCAGATTGCTTGGCGACCGTCGCGCAGTTTACTTTCATTATACGGTCAGTGAGGAAGACCTGTGGCGATTTGTTGGAATACGTAAGTGGCTAAGCGACAGAGACGTCACGCTCCCTTTTCTTCTGCACGAGACTATGTTCGCTGAACGGCGCGACTTCTGGAATCAGGAATTAGTCAAAGACATTGATGCGGCAGACAAGAGGCGGTCGATACGTGAGCGCCTGTCGCGGACTAGTATGGGCAGCCTTGGGTCGTTCCCGCCTCACCTGCGCGCCCTCGCCATGTCCGACGCAATTATCGAGAATTTCCAACGCCTCGAAGGATTTCATGCTGAAATCAAAGCAATTGAACGGCTCGGCCTCTCACATTCGGAATGGGAACAGCAGCAAGAAGAAGCGCTGGCAAAGGCCGAAATCAACCTCGCCGAACACGACGACTACGTCCTACTCGTCGATAAGGAGTGGCTCGCCGAGCAGTCCGACTCCGCTGCCGCCTAACGTCGGCGAAATCCCCTACCGGCCCGATAGCAAACGCTGACACAAGCGGAATCGATACTCGCCCAGTGCCCGGCAAACGCCACCAAGCGTCAGTTGCCTGCGGCTGGTATCTGCGTTAGATTCTGGGTGGACCCAACCCGCACGGAAAGCATCCGCCCCATGAAAATCACCCGCATCGCCGCCTACCAAGTCGACCTGCCCCTACACGAAGGCAGCTACAAGTGGTCGGGCGGCAAGTCCGTTGAAATCTTCGACAGCACCATCGTCCGCGTCGACACCGACAGCGGCATCAGCGGCTACGGCGAGGTCTGCCCCCTGGGACCTTTCTATCTGCCCGCCTACGCCGCGGGCGTACGCGCCGGCCTGCGCGAATTGGCGCCGCACCTGCTCGGCTGCGATCCGACGCAGCTGGCCGTCCTCAATCGCCGTATGGACGCGGCCATGAAGGGCCACCCCTACGTCAAGACGGGCATCGACATGGCTTGCTGGGACATCCTCGGCAAAGTCGCCGGCCAGCCGGTCTGCACGCTGCTGGGCGGGCGTTATGGCGAGGACTTCACGCTCTACCGCGCCATCTCGCAAGAAGCGCCCGAGGCGATGGCGGAGAAAGTGGCGGGTTACCGCGCCGAAGGCTATCGTCGCTTCCAGCTGAAGGTCGGCGCCGACCCGCAGCAGGATATTGAGCGCATTCGCCAGGTGGCCGACCTGCTGCAGCCCAGCGACAAACTCATCGCCGACGCCAACACCGGCTGGCTGATGCACGAAGCGGCCCGCGTCGTGCGCGCCGTCGCTGACGTCGATGTCTACATCGAGCAGCCCTGCCTCAGCTACGACGAATGCCTGGCCATCCGCCGCCGCACGAGCCATCCCTTTGTGCTGGACGAGACCGTTGACGGCATCGACATGCTGCTGCGCGGCCACGCCGATGGCGCTATGGACGTGGTTAATATCAAGATCAGCAAATTCGGCGGGTTGACCAAAGCCAGCCTGGCGCGCGATCTCTGCGTGGAAATGGGCGTGGCGATGACCATTGAAGACAGCTGGGGCGGCGACATCACCACCGCCGCCATCGCCTGCCTCGCGCATAGCACGCCGACCGAATTCCTCTTCACGGCCACCGACTTCAACAGCTACGTCACGGTCAGCACGGCCGAAGGCGCGCCCCAGCGCGACAATGGACGCATGGCCGCCTCTACCGCGCCCGGCCTGGGCGTCAGCCCGCGCTGGGATGTCCTGGGCGCCGCCGTCGTCGACGTGAGCTGAGCCTACGCGAGCGTCGCCCATGACAGCTGAAGCCGGCCGCGTCAATATTGAAGACCCGGCTGCGCTGCTGGGTTATCTGCGCGACCAAGCGCTGATCGCGCCGGGCGAAGCTCCCCGATTCCGCAACTTGGCCGGCGGCGTCTCCAATCGCACCGCCCTCGTGCAGCGCGACGCCGGCGACGACTGGGTGCTGAAACAAGCATTGGCCAAGCTGCGCGTCGAAGTGGATTGGTTCAGCGCGCCCGAGCGCATCCAGCGCGAAGCGGCCGGTCTGCGCTGGCTGGGCGAGATCATCCCCGGGCATGTGCCGCAGTTTGTCTTCGCCGACGAGAAGCAGCACATCCTGGGCATGAGCGCCGTCCCGCAGCCGCATCAGAATTGGAAGACCGCGCTGCTGGCCGGCAAAACCAGCGTTGATCAGGCGCGCGCCTTCGGGCGCTTGCTGGCGACGATTCACAGCGCCGGCGTCCGAATTCCCGAGCTAAGCGAAGAATTCGCCGATCGTCGCTTCTTTGAAGAGTTGCGGCTTGAACCTTATTACAGCTACGCCGGCTCGCAGGTCGCGCAAGCGCGCAGCTTCATGGCGCAGCTGATTGAAGACACGCGCGACCGCCGCCTGGCCCTGACGCATGGCGACTACAGCCCAAAGAATGTGCTCATCGCCGGCGGCAAGCTGATCCTGCTGGATTTTGAAGTCATCCATTTTGGCGACCCCGCATTTGACATCGGCTTCTCTTTCGCGCATTTCTTGGCCAAAGCCTACTATCTGCCTCGCGCCCGAAGGGCCCTTCTGGAGATGGCGCGAGCCTACTGGCGCGCATACGTCCAGTCGCTGACGCCGCAATTGAGAGCGCCCGTCGCTGAACGCGCGCCTCGACATTCACTCGCTTGCCTGCTGGCGCGGATGGCGGGGCGTTCGCCGCTGGAATACCTGGACCAGCGTCAGCGCAGCGAGCTCACAGGCGTCGCGCTCGACCTCATGAACCGGGAGCCAAAGGATATGCCCGACTTGATTCAGCAATATGAAGCGCGACTCGGACAAGCTTGTGAGTAAAATCGAGTCGCTAAGCGCCGTTGAGATCCTCGACAGCCGCGGACGCCCCACACTCCTGGCGAGCTGCCGGCTGGCGGATGGCAGCGCGGCTACAGCGTCCGTACCTTCCGGCGCATCGACCGGGGCGGCGGAAGCGCTGGAACTGCGGGACGGCGACCCGGCGCGCTACGCCGGCCTCGGCTGCCTGCGCGCGGTCGCCAACATCAAGGGTGAGATCAACCGGGCGCTGGCTGGCCGCCAATTCGAGACCCAGGGCGCGCTCGATCAAGCGCTGCTTGACCTGGACGGCACGCCGAACAAGGCGCGCCTGGGCGCAAACGCCATTCTTGGCGTCTCGCTGGCTTTTTGCCGCGCGCAAGCCGCCCAACGCGCCCTGCCCCTCTACGCGCATCTGGCGCAGCTGGCGAATACGACCCCGCAGCTGCCGCGGCCGATGATCAACCTGTTCAGCGGCGGCGCTCACGGCGGCGGCCAGGTGGCGATCCAGGATGTGCAACTGGTTGTGCCCGCTGCCGGCAGCATCCACCGAACGCTGGAAGTCGTGTCCGATGTCTTCCGCGCGGCGGCTGCACTGGCGGCGGAACGCTACGGCGCGCGCCGGCTGACCGCCGACGAAGGCGGTCTGGCGCCACCCTTCGGGTCGTCCGATGCAATGCTGAGCGCAGCCGTAGAAGCAATCGAACGCGCCGGTTATCAGCCCGGCAGCGATGTGGCGCTGACGTTGGACGTCGCCGCCTCGCAATTTTACTCCGACGCTGGCTATAGACTTGACGGCGCTCTGTTAACGCGCGCTGACATGATCGACCGGCTTGAGCACTGGCGCACCGTGTATCCAATCGTCAGCATTGAAGACGGGCTGCATGAAGCCGACTGGAGCGGCTGGCAGCAACTCGCTCAGCGAGTGCGCGGCCGCGCCATGATTCTGGGCGATGACCTGCTCTGCACGCAGACCGATCGCATCCAGCGCGCCATCAATCTGAAAGCCGCTGATAGCCTACTGCTCAAAGTCAATCAGATCGGCACGCTGACCGAGGCGCTGGAGGCCTTGCGCCTCGCGCGCGGCGCCGGCTGGCAGGTGGTCGTCAGCGCGCGCAGCGGCGAAACCGAAGACGACTGGCTGGCCGACCTGGCTGTTGGCTGGTCGGGCGATTATATCAAAGTCGGTTCCATCACCCAGTCCGAGCGCCTGGCGAAATACAACCGTTTGCTTGTCCTTGAAGCGCAAGACAGTCTCTAAAGCCGAATCGTCAGGCCGCCATCGGCGACGATGGCCGCGCCCGTGACGAACGAAGCCGCATCGCTGCAAAGAAACAGCGCGACCTGCGCCATTTCTTCGGGCTGCGCGATCCGCCCCAGCGTGTGCAAACCGCCCCATTCTTGCAGCGCGCCATTGGGATTGCCCGGGCTGAATAATTCGGCGGAGGCGCGCAGCATCGGCGTATCAACCGAACCCGGGCACAAGCTGTTGGCGCGGATATTATCGCCCGCGTGATCAATCGCCATCGTGCGCGTCATCGCGATGACCGCGCCCTTGGACGCCGAATAAGCCGCCACGTTGGGCTGGCTGAACAGGCCCTGCACCGACGCCACATTGACGATGGCGCCGCCGCCGCGCTTGACCATTTCGGGAATGCAATACTTGGCCGCCAGATAGACGCCCTTGGCATTGACGGCCAGCGTTCGGTCCCAGGTGTCCTCGTCGGTATCGACCGCCGTGCCGTACGTCTGGATGCCGGCGCTGGCCACCAGGTAATCGATGCCGCCAAAGGCCGCGACCGCCTCGGCTACCGTACGCTGCGCATCGGCCGCCCGGGACGCGTCCGCCAGCACGGCGAGCGCCTGGCCGCCGGCCGTTTGGATTTCCCCCGCGCTTTCGTCCAGCGCCGACTGGTTGACATCGCTCAAAACAACACTGGCGCCTTCCGCGCCGAATGCCACCGCTGTGGCCGCCCCAATGCCGGTCGCAGCGCCCGTGACCAGCGCGACCTTGCCTTCAAATCTCATGCGTCCTACCCTCCTGCTACGGCCTCTCGCCGCAAGCCGACACTATTCATCGCTGAGGATTCTGGCACAACTGCGGTGTAATGTCTAACCAGGACGGCGATGCTGATTCCGCCGGCATGGGCCATGAGCCGCAGAGCGCGCCGGCCTATTGCCGCTTTCGCGAAGAGGCGGAATGTACTACATTGGCGGCGCAGGCGCGTGAAATCAGCAGGTGCGGACATGGTGAAGACAGAGCGAGGCAGCAAGAACGCATTTAACATCAGCGATCCCAGGCGTTACCGCTGCCAGGTCTATCATTATCATCGCCGGCTGTCGCGCCTCTATATCAGCGTGTACAAGGGCCGGCGCAACGAACCCGCCTTCTATCTCTTGTTTTCCGATGTCGCCTATCTGGAAGCGCCGATGAGCTGGCTGAGCGCCGAGTTCGACATTGCCGAGCGCGCGGACTGCATTGACCTCATGGCGCGAGTCGGCCTGGTTGGCGAGGCGATTCATCAGTTTCCCGATGCCTATGCCGCCATAACCGACTACGCGCGCTTGTATCAGGTGCGCTCCAGCCACAGCGCCATCCGCATTATCGCCAGCAGCGCCGCCTTTCTCAGGAATCCGCCGCCGGATATCGAATAATCGCGATGGTTATCGCAGCGCAGAACGCGGCACGCTGACGCCTATGCTATAATGCTCGTCATCGTCTTGCTGTGAGTCCTGTATTACGTTCGCTGGAAGGTCACTGATGAGACATCCCCCCTCCAGACCGCCAAATCCAAAAGCGCCCAAGCCAACGTTGAGCGTAGTCATCCCCTGCTACAACGAAGTCAACACGGTGGAAGATGTGGTGACGCGCGTGCTGGAAGAAGCAATCGTTGATGAGATCATCATCGTCGATGACGGCTCAACAGACGGTTCGCGCGAGGTCTTGCAGAAGTTGGAGGCCCAGGGGCACAGCCGCGTCTCCGTGCATTATCATGAGCGAAATCAGGGCAAAGGCGCCGCCTTGACGACCGGTTTCGGAAAGGCGACATCAGACGTCATCATCATCCAGGATGCCGATTTCGAATATGACCCGCGCGAATACGCGCTCTTGCTCAAGCCGATTCAAGAAGGCCTGGCTACGGTAGTCTACGGGTCGCGCTTCCTGGGCGGCACGCGCAAGGCGATGAACTTCTGGAATATGGTCGCCAACAAGGGCCTGACGCTATTCACCAATATCCTCTTCAACGCCATCCTCAGCGATATGGAAACCTGCTACAAATGCTTCCGCCGCGAGATCGTGCAAGGCATGACAATTAACGCGCGCGGATTTGAGTTTGAGCCCGAGTTCACGGCCAAAGTCCTGCGGCAGGGAATCCGCATCGTCGAAGTGCCGATATCGTACTACGGCCGGGAGTACGATGAAGGCAAGAAGATCAAATGGACCGACGCTCCCATCGCCGCCTGGACCCTGCTCAGATATCGCTTCTTCAAGTGACCGTCATTTTGCGGAGCCGCGCCTCCCGCGCGCTGGACGCCGCGCCTACATCGGGCCGATGCGCTCGGGCCCGGCATACAGCGTAGACATGTGCGCATTGAAGCTGCGCTGGAGCAACTCGCCTTTGAGCGTCTGATGCGCCGGATCCTCCCAAAGATCCGCCAATTCTTGCGGATCCGTTTCCAAGTCATACAATTCACCCAGCGCATGGTTGTGATAACAGACCAGCTTGTAGCGGCCATCGAAGTACATGCTCGCGACTGAGCCGTCCGGCAGATCAATCGCGCTGATATACTCGCAGCGCACGAATTCACGGTGGGCCGCTGGCGGCTGCCGCCCGCTCAAGATCGGCAGCAGCGACTGCCCGGTCATGTAATCCGGAATCGTCAGGCCGCAGACATCCAGCAGGGTCGGGGCGATATCGGTCAGCTCAACCAGCGCCGGGCTGCGGACGCCAGCTTTGAACGCGCCCGGCCACGACCAGATCAGCGGCACACGCGCCAACCCCTCGTAGAATCGGCAGCCCTTGAGAATCAGGCCGTGGTCGCCCAGCGATTCCCCGTGATCGCTTGTGAATATGACGATGGTGTCTTCTCGCTGCCCGCTTTCATCCAAAGCCGCCAGGATCCGCCCCACCTGATCGTCAATCAACTTGATCATTGCGTAATAGGCAGCGATCAGCGTGAGCGCGTCGCGCGCGCCTTCCGTCTCGGCTTCGACATACTGCCGGGTCGGCGTTTGCGGCAGAATCGGGCTCTTGATGTCCAGCTCGGCCGGGTCGCGCGCAGTCGACTGGAAATCGAGCGCCGCCAACTTCTGCTGCTGCGCCAGGTCACTCGGCTGAAAGATCGGCGGCTTTACGTCCTTGGGATCGAACAAGTCGCGATAAGCGGCCGGCGGATTAAAGGGCGGGTGCGGATCATAAATGTTGACGCTGGCCAGCCAGGGTCGCCCCCGATTCGCCCTCATGAATTCGATTGTCTTTTCCGCGCACCAGGTCGTCTGATGCAGCTCGGCCGGCACGCCCGCCGGATCCTTGACGAGTTCAGACAGATCGGCGCCTTTGGAACGCACCCAGTCGGCGTAGTCGTGTCCTTCGCGCCAGTCGTCGCGGGGCGCGTGGCTGTATTGCCAATAGCTGTAGCCGTCATCAGCGCGCGTCTCCACGCGCCGGTATGCGCTGCTCAAGTGCAACTTGCCGATCAGCCCGCAAGTATAGCCCGCGTCCGCCAGGGTCTTGCTGATCAAGGGCGGAAAGTCTGGAAACGCTGGATTGCCATTGCGCGTCACGCGGATGGAGCTGGGATACATGCCGGTCAAGAAGCTGGCGCGGCTCGGCGTGCAGATCGGGCTTTGACAGTAGGCTCGCTCAAATGCTGCTCCTTCACCCACGAGCCGGTCGAGATTAGGCGTTGAGACTCTGTCGTTGCCCAGCGTGCCGATGGTGTCGTAGCGCTGCTGGTCGGTGCAAATCCACAAGATGTTGGGGCGCTTGTCGAGATTATCCATTCACGTTTCCCTGACACTGCTAATCTTCGCTTCAGTTTAACCTGCTATGCAAATGACCCCTCAGCAGTTTGAGGGGCCATTTGCGCCGGGTCGACCGCATAAGCCGCATTCTGTCATAGGGGGATCATCTATCTGGGATCGGCGTCGCCGCCGACCTCTAGCGGTGTACCCGGCGCTTTCTACGGAACGGGCCGCTCCACTGCGCCTGTTTCACCTTGCTCCCGATGGGGTTTGCCTGGCCAGCGACATTACTGCCGCTGCCGGTGCGCTCTTACCGCACCCTTTCACCCTCGCGCCTAGCGACGCAATCTGCTCTCTGTTGCACTTGCCGTCAGGTTGCCCTGCCCGGCCGTTAGCCGGCATCGCCGCCCTTTGGAGTGCGGACTTTCCTCGACGGGCGCATGACCCGCCGCGATCCCCTCGGTCCACCCGGCAAGCCCATTATACCGCAAAGCCGGCGGCGCCGGGCGCTTCACTCTGGATCGCAGATTAGTCGCTGCGCTGCCATGCTTGTCAGCATCTGCAAACTGACATAAGCTACTCTCAGCAGATTGCAATGAGAGCGGCGCAAATGAGCGCAGAGAGCATCGCCATCAGACCGGCGCGGCGCAAACGGTCGCGCTGGCGCAGTCCGGTTTCGCTGAACACGATTTCGACCCTCATCGTCGTCGGCGTCCTCCTGCTGATGCCGCTGCTGGCCACTGACATCGCCGGCTGGCCCATAAATCTGGACATTGTGCTGACGGTCGCCGGGCTCGGCGTATTCCTCGGTCTTATTCTGGCGCGCAGCCGCTTTGGCGAAGTGACCGCGCTGGTTGTCGGCCTGCTCTACGGCCTCTTCACGGTGGTCATCACGGCCGCCCTGAATCAGAATCTGCCCTTTCGCGATGCGCTGGTGTCTGTGCTGACTCGCAGCTACGAATGGGGCGTTGACCTCTTCGGCGACGGTGTCAATACTGACCCGCTGGTCCTTACCCTGCTGGTCAGCATCTTGTTCTGGTTTCTGGCGTTCAACGCAAATTGGCATATCTTTCGGCTGGACCGCGTCTGGCGCGTTATCCTGCCGCCCGGCTTGATACTGCTGGTCAATATCGTGTTTTTCAGCGGCGATGACCCGCTGGATCGCTACCTCTTCGGCTTCATTCTTGTCGCGCTGGCGCTGATCGTGCGTTCGCATCTGAATACGCGCCAGTGGGACTGGTCGCTGCGCGGCATTTCCGTGCCGACCTTCGTGCAGCGCCAATTTGCCGCCATCGGCATCATGCTGTCGCTGGTTGCGCTGGCCTTTGCCTGGAGCGTGCCCAGCAGCGATATCGACGAGCGCCTGCAGAACTTCCAGCGCTTCCTGGCATCGGACCCGGTCCAGCAGTTGGCGGAAGTATGGAACCGATTGTTCGCGCCAATCGAAGGCGAGGGCCCGGCGACCACCGATTACTACGGCGCCGACCTGCTGAATCTCAGCGGCGCCATCAGCCTGGGCGATGACATTGTCTTTACCGTGGAAGCGCCGCCGGAAGGCTACCGCTACTACTGGCGTTCGCGGGTCTACGAGCGCTACACCGACGGCCAGTGGTCGCCCTCGGCCGATTTGCGAATCAGCGATCGCACGCCTCCGGTAGAGCTGCGGATGAATGAAGAAGTTACCGGGCTGCGGCGCGTGCCGGTCATGCAGCGCTTCACCGTCGGCACAGCCAACTCGCGCATCTTTTACGCGGCGCCGCAACCGCAAGTCATTGAGCAGAGCGGGCGGATCGACCTCATCTACACCGACCAGCCTAACAATAGCTCGATGAACGTCTCGGTTGTACGTCCGCTGAAGGTGCTGCGGCGCGGCGACTCGTACCGGGTCACCAGCCTGATGAGCGCGGCGTCGGCCACGGAGCTGCGGCGCGCGCCGACCGACTATCCGGACTGGGTTAGCGGCGTCAATCTCTACGTGGGCGTGCCCAGCGCTCGCGTATTTGGGCTGGCGCGCCAAATCGTAAACCAGGCCGACGCGACCAATCCCTACGACCGCGCCAAAGCTATCGAGCGCTGGCTGCGCGACAACATCGCCTACAACGAAACCATCAGCGCGCCGCCGCCTAATGTCGACACCGTCGAATGGGTGCTCTTCGACGCGCGCGAGGGCTACTGCACTTACTACGCGACATCCATGATCCTGATGCTGCGGCACCTGGGCATCCCGGCGCGGCTGGCGGCCGGGTTCTCACAGGGTCAGTATGACGCCGAAAATGGGCATTATGTCGTTCGCGAACGCGAAGCGCATACCTGGGTCGAAGTCTATTTTCCCGGTTACGGCTGGATTGAGTTTGAGCCGACTTCAGCCCAGGCGCCAATCCACCGCGACGGCGACGATCTGGCGGAAGAAGGGCAGCAGGCGCTGACGCCCGATCCAACCGCCACGCCAACGCCGACGCCTTCGCCGACGCCATTGCCCAGCCCCACCGCGCGATCCACCGAGGAAGCGCTCGAACAGAGCCTGGCGCAGCCGACGGCGACGCCAACCGCCACGCCGCAGCCATCGCCATCCCCCACGCCCTTTGTGCTGCCCACCGTGCAGCCGCCGATTTCGCCGGACAATCCGCCCCCGCTGAGCCTCCTGCAGCCGCTTATCTTTTTCGCGCTGGTGGTCATGCTCTTTCTGATTATCCTCGTCATCATCGCCCTGCTGCTTTTCTGGTGGTGGGAATGGCGCGGCATGGGCGGGCTCAGCCCGGTCGCGCGCGCCTACGCCCGCCTCGAGCGCTACATTCAGCTGATCGGCATTAGCATCGGCAGCACCCTGACAACGCTGGAGAAGCGCCGCGAATTGCAACGGCGCATCCCAGCCGCGCGCGAGCCGATCGGCGCCATCAGCGACCTCTACACGCGCGAGCGTTACAGCAGCGGCGACTCCGGCGTAAGGGAAGACAAACAGTATGCCGAGCGCGCCGAGAAGGCTTGGTACCGGACGCGCGCGAATATCCTGCGGCGCTGGCTGCGAAGGCGGATACCGTTCCTGCGCCGAGACTGAGCCGGGTTCAGCGCTTCTCGATCACGACGAAATGGGAGAGCGCCCACGTATCCAGCGGCGTCCCTTCAAACTGATAAAGCAGATTGCGCATAGCCAGAGCCGGCGCGCCCAGCCGCGCGATGATATTGTCGTAGCCGCCGTAAATCCGCGAATGATGAATGATCTCCGCAGTCTCCCCTTCCAGCAGACGTCGGACCTCGGCGCGAGTGTATGCGCGGACGTGCGGCGCCAGCTTGTCGCGCAATATCGCGGGCAGATAGTTGATGAGCGGCGTATTGCCGAAGCGGTAGTGGCCGCGCCAATAGTGGCCGTGCGTTTCAAAGGGATACCAGCGGTTGGGGCAGAAGAGCAGAATTCGCCCGCCGACTTTTGTCACGCGCAGCATTTCTCGCAGGCAGTGCCGGTCGTCAGCGACGTGCTCAATAACTTCATGCGACAATACCACGTCAAAGTGACCGGTCGCGTATGGCAGCGCTTCGCCAGCCGAAACCAGCGCGTTGGGGATGCTCTGGCGCGCTGCTTGTACGCGCTCGAATTCAATATCGAAGGCTTCAACGCTTGGCGTGTAGCGCTGGCGGATCTGTCCGGCGTAGACGCCGACGCCGCAGCCCGCAACCAGGACGCGCGCATCGCGCAGCCGCGCCCAACGCGCCATCATGCCCAGGCGGCGCTCCTGCCCCGCCCGCCACACATAGCTCGGCTCGCCGCGCAGCGACGCCAGCTCGGACTGGCTCATGCGCGCGCCTCAGCCGCTGCGGGCGAGGGAGACCAGGTACTGATAGAGATTGCGTGATCCACTGTTGCTGAGGCGGTCGGTCGAGAATTGATGATCCGTGCCCAGCGCGCCGCCGGAGCGCATAAAGGTGATGAAGTCGTCTTCGGACAGCGCGAAATCAAGCAGGCTCTTCTCGCCGTCAATGCCTTCGCCATTTTCGCCGTGGCAGCTTGCGCAATCCAGCGCCTCGTATCGTCCGCGTCCGCGATCCACCGATTTCGGATTCAGGGCAATGGCGCCATCGGCAGTCGCTTCAGTCGCTGGCGTCGGCGCCGTCGTCGCGGCGAAGACCGGGGGTTTGGTCGGCTCCACAAAAGCAAACGTCGGGAATGGCGTCGCCGTCGGCGGTGGATCGGTTGGGGTCGCCTGGCTGCCGGCGCCGCAGGCCGACAGCGCCAGCATGATTAGCAGATTCAATCCCGCGATTCGCGTCATATCAGATATTTTCATCGTCCGCTCCGATCAGTCGCCGCGCGACGGATCCAGCGCTTCTTGCAAGCCATCGCCGACGAACGAAAAGCTCAACATCGTCAAGGCGACCAGAATTGTCGGGAAAAGCGCCAGATGGTAGTCGACGATTACGGTCGAGGATTTCACACTGCCCCCAACCATTTTACCCCAGCTTGCCGTCGGCTCGGTGATTCCGATGCCCAAAAAGCTCAAGCCCGCTTCAGCGAATATCGCCAGCGGCACCGCGAAGGTGAATGACACCAGCAAAGGCGTCAGCGAATTTCGCAAGATATGCAGCGTGATGATTTTCGATTCGGAAGCGCCCAAAGCGCGCGCCGCCAGCACGAATTCCGCCTCGCGAAATTTTAGGAATTGCGCGCGGGCGATGCGGGCGGGCTCGATCCAGGAAGTGACTGCCAACACAAAGATCACATTCCCCAGGCCCGCGCCGGTGATGCTGATCAAGAACATGGCGAAGAGCAGCGGTGGTATCGCCGTCGCGATCTCGATCACGCGCAAAATGCCGAAATCCCAGAGTCCGCCGCGATAACCCGCCACCGCGCCCAGCGGCACGGCAAAGCCGAAAGAAATCAGCGGGACAAAGAGGCCGACGAAGAGCGACGTCCGCGCGCCGTAAATCAGCCGCGTGAGGAAATCGCGGCCGACGCCGTCGCCGCCCAGGATGTGCTCAGGGTCTTCAAAGGGGCGCATGCGCACAATCGAGAAGTCGACCTCGTTTAAGCCGTAGGGCGCTACCAGGTCGGCGAATACCGACGCCAGCACCAGCAGCGCCAGCATGATCGCGCCCAGCATCGCCAGCTTGTTCCGCAAGAAGCGGCGCAGCGCATCCCGCAGCAGCGAGCGTTGTTCCAGCCTTTCCGCCTGATCCAGCGGCAGTTCCTTCTGCGCGGCTCGCATCAGGCGCCCTTGCTTTCGCCCAGGCGGATGCGCGGGTCGATCACCGTGTACAGAATGTCGGTGATCAGGTAGGTCAAGCCCCAGAGCAGCGCGATCAGCAAGACCAGACCCATGATCATGGGATAATCGCGATTGAAGATGCTGGTCACAAAGAATTTGCCCAAGCCCGGCACGCCATAGACCACCTCGATGAAGAGCGAGCCCGTCAGCAGATTCGGCACCTGCGGCAGCAATACCGTGATCATGGGGATGAGGGCGTTTCGCAGCACATGGCGCAGCATAATGGCGCGCTCGGACAAGCCCTTGGAGCGCGCCGTGCGCACAAAATCGGCGGTCAATACATCGGCGAAGCTGGAGCGCGTATAGCGTGACACCAGCGCCAGCGGCGCCAGCGCGTAGGTGATGACCGGCAAGAAATAATCCCAGGAAAGTATCGCCGCGCCGCCCGGCGTGATTGGCCCTATGATCCACTTGCTCTCCACGCCCCAGCCATTCTGAAAGCCGAAGACCAGCAAGAACCACGTGGCGATAATGAAGTTCGGCACGGCGATGCCGGCGGTCGCCACCAGCGTGACCAGATTATCTACCAGCCCGTTGCGATGGTAGGCGGCCACAATGCCCAGGCTGATGCCCAGGCCAAATGACAGAAGAATGGTATATGCGCCCAGCTGAAACGTCACCGGCCATATCCGCGCGATGAGCTGGCTGACCGGCGGATTGCCCGCGACCGAGAAGGAATTGCCGAAGTCCAATTGCAGCGCGCTGGTCAGATAGTTGACGTAGCGGACGTGGATCGGCTTGTCCAGGCCATACTTGCGCTCAAGGTTCTCCAGCGCCGCGCCCGAGTAACCGCGATCGGCCAGTGTAAAGGGGCCGCCGGGCACCAGATTCATCAGGACAAAGACCAGCGCGGATACGACAAGAAGAACGAAACCCAGCGAAACGAGCCTGCGTAAAATGTAAGCGATCACGATTTGGGCAGGGCCTCTTTAACAAGCGCAATGCAAACTATCTTGTTTCGCGTTCGCTGTATTTTAGTGCCTGCGCGGATTATGACCAGATGCGATTGACTGACGCGCCCTTGCCCGGCGGCAATACAGGCTGCGAAAAACAAAGCGGGAGCGGGCTATTCACCCGCCCCCACTTGATAGGCTTGCGTTCAGCGATGACGACTACTCGTTGCGATGCGTGTCGTAGTTCATCACCTCGTCGGTGATGTAGTAATCGCCCCAGCAGTGCTCATTGCCCCAGTGCGTAGTCGACAGACCCTGGCGGTCCGGCTCCCAGCAATTGCCGGTCGCGCCCATGTATGGCTGCCACAGATCGCCCTGAATACGATGGACCAGGAATATGCCGCCGACATCCTCGACCATCATGCGCTCGGCGTCCTGGTACATTCCGATGCGAACGGCCGGGTCGCCAGTGAAGGAGTTGGCTTCGCGCACCAGGTTGTCGAATTCCTCGTTGCGCCAGGAGTGACGACCGGTCGAGACCCAGACACCCATCATATTGGCTGGGTCCAGATAGTCCATGCCGTAGGAGACGCCGCCGAATTGAAGCGTGGTCGGGCGTTCCAGCAGGCGCGACATATAATCCTGGAATTCGAGATTGTTGACGGTGATTTCAACGCCGAGGCACTGGCTGATCGAGGCGGCCGTGGCGATGAACCAATCCTGGATAAAGGCCGATTCGCCGCGCAGCGCCAGTTCGACCGCCGGGAAGCCTTCCCCGCCGGGATAACCGGCCTCGGCCAGCAGGCCCTGCGCCGCTTCACAGTCGTAGTCCTGGATGTCCTGCAAGCCCGCGCTGTTGGACGCCGGGAAGCCGGGCGCCAGGAAGGAATAAGCCGGGATGCCCACCGTCGTGCCGACCACATTCTCCACGATCGACTCGCGATCCAGCGCCTTGGCGAAAGCCAGCCGGACGTTTAGATCGTTGAAGGGCTCGGTGTAGGTGTCCATCAGCAGATAGTCGGTGCGGAAGTCGCCGGCGTGCTGGCGATAATTCGGGCCCATCACCTCATCGGCGAAGATCACGTCGAAGTCGGCCGGGCTCAACAAGGACTGATGCACCTGGTCGATTTCGTGATCCTGGAAGGCCAGGAAGCTGCTGTTTAGCATATCGCCATAGACGAATTCCAGACGGCGCAGCCAGGGCGCGCGCGGCCCAACATAGTCGGGGTTGGCTTCCAACACAGCGTGGCTGCCCGGCTCGAATTCCACGAGGATAAAGGGACCGGCGGAGACGTGCGTTGCCGGATCGAGAATGTAGTCCGGTCCGATCTCGGTCAGGGCCTTGGCTTGCATCGGCGGCCAGAAGAAGAAGGTGGCCGGCAGCGGCGGGAAGGGCACTTGGGTCGTTACCGCCAGCGTATTGTCGTCCACGGCTTTGAGGCCGATTTCGCTCGGGTCAATCTCGCCGGCGACTGCTTCGTCCCAGCCATCGATGATGCCCAGCCAGAGCCAGACAAAGTCGTAGGCGTGGTCGGGATCAGCCATGAAACGCCAGCTCTCCACCCAGTCGTTGGCGGTGACGGGCGTGCCGTCGCTCCACATCTGGTCGCCGCGCAAATTGAAGGTCCAGGTCAAGCCGTCGTCCGAAACCGACCAGTCCGTCGCGGCTGAGGGGATGATCTCCATGTTGTTGTTGAGCACAACCAGCGAGTCGGAGAATTTGTCAAAGGCGCCGGTGCTGCAAATCCGCGAGTATACGGTGACGATCGACGACAGAGACGTCTCCTGACGCGCCGAGTCACAGAGGTTGCGATACACCTGCATCTCGTAGGGGGCGGCGTCCGCCGGCAGTTCGCGGCCATAGACGTCTACATTGTCCTGCGCCAGGGCTGTCGGCAGCGCCGTCATCAGCGCGAGCGCGAGCAAGAGCGCAATACACAGGGTCCTTCTAGTCATGTCGATTCCTTTCTTGTGAATACTTGTACGGTCACGATAGAATTCGCGCGCCGAAATTCTACCAAGTGAGATTCCAGATTCATAGTGGCACATACATTAAGGTTATCCAGCCGGGAAGCGCCTTGGCGCTGGTTCGGCAAGCCGCGCTGCCTACCCTTTTATCGACGCTTCAAAGCGGCTACACTTCTCGCGATTTCGACCAGATTCGATCACCCGCGAGGTTAAACAATGCCAAGACCAACCCTTCTGGCAAACCAGATCGCCAGTTCGCCGACGATTGCCATGAACGACAAGGCGAAACAATTGGCGGCCGAAGGCCACTCCGTAATCGGCCTGGCCGGCGGCGAGCCCGACTTTGACACGCCGCCGCATATCGTCGAGGCCGCGGTGAAAGCGCTGCGCGATGGCGAGACCCGCTACGCCGCGCCGTCCAAAGGGATAAGGCCGCTGCTCGATGCGATCGCCGAGAAGATGGAAACCGACAACGGCGTTCGCCTCAATCCCATGAGTGACATCATCGTCACGCCGGGTGGCAAGCTGGCGCTATTTCTCGCGCTAAAGGCCCTGCTCGACCCCGGCGACGAAGTCCTGATTCCCGCGCCTTACTGGGTCAGCTATCCGTCGGTTACGACCATGGTTGGCGGCGCGCCGGTCGAAGTCGAAACCACAGCCGCCGACAACTATCGCCTGCGCCTGGAGCATCTGCGCGAATTCGTCACACCGCGCACGAAAGCCATTATCGTTAACTCGCCCTGCAATCCCACCGGCCACATGCTCTCCTCCGCCGAGATTGAAGCGGTGGCGACCCTGGCGCTTGAACACGACGTGTACATCATTTCGGACGAGATTTACGAGAAGCTGAACTTCGATGGCCGCCCGGCCATTTCGCTGGCCTCGATCCCGGAGATCGCCGACCGCGTGCTCGTCATCAACGGCATGTCAAAAGCCTACGCCATGACCGGCTGGCGTCTGGGCTGGGTCGCCGGGCCGACTGAGCTGGCCGCCGTGGCCGGCAAATTCAATTCGCAGACCGCCACATCCGCCGCCACCTTCGCGCAACATGCCGCCGTCGCCGCTCTCACCGGGCCGCAAGACTGCGTCGAGACCATGCGGCAGTCTTACGAAGAGCGCCGCAACTTCATCGTCCAGGCTTTCAACGACATACCCAATATGTCCAGCCCCGACATCGAAGGCGCCTTTTACGCCTTCCCCAAAGTGGACGAGACCAGCAAAACCAGCGAAGAAGTCGCCAACATCATTCTTGACGAAGCGGTCGTTGTCGGTGTGCCCGGCAGCGCCTTTGGCGTGACCAAAGACGCGCACGTCCGCTTTTCTTTCGCCGAGGAGCTCGGCAAGCTTAAGGAAGCGGTCGAGCGCATCGGCAGCATTGCCCACAAACTCGCCTAGGCTTAGCTCCAGGGCGTGCAGCATAGCGCATGCCGAAGAAACGCTGGCTGCCGGCAGCTTACCCCATCCCCGGCCCTTCCCCATTAAAATGGGGAAGGGAGACCTTACAGTTAATATCGATCTTTATCACGCTATTACTCAGTTTGTACCACCACTGTACAAGGTCTTTCAGAGCGCTCCCCCTCCCTGGCTTGCCGGGGAG
>VXLV01000097.1 GCA_009841405.1 Chloroflexota bacterium
TCCCTGACTCGTCGGGGAGGGGCCGGGGGTGGGGTATGTTTCCAGCAACGTAAACAGCGGCTGCAAATTGGCTCGCCCGCCTACTTCCGCCACGAGTCACGCGCGCCGCTCGAAGGTCCGGAAATAGTTGACCACATCCCAGCGTGCCACGACGCTCAGCGCTGCCCCGCAAGCGGACAAACCGCGCCAGCCTGACGCGACCGCGGCGTAGAGAAATTCGTCCCGCGCCGTAGCCAGCCGGTTGCGCAGCGCGCGGAAATCGGCCGACTCGCCTTGCCAGACCAGGCAGCGCTCGCGGTAGAGCGCCTCCCCGCGCGCCAGCGAAGCGGCATCGGGCAAGACGCTGTTGACCACTGCCGGCGGCGGATTCAGCGTCAATTCGTAATCGCGCTGCCGCTCGCCCAGCAACTGCGCCCCGCCGACCATGACGCCCAGCGTGACGACGACCGCCAGGCTCGCAATCAAGAAGCTGGCCGGGGTCAACTGCAGCGCGGCCAGCAGGCGGCGCGCCCGCCCGGCGCTCCAGGCGGCTACTACGCCGGCGATCCCCAGCAGGACGACAATATGAATCAGTTGCGGCTGGCGCGCTTGCTGCACGGCGGCCGCGGCGTTGATCTGCCAGGCAAAGGCCGCGCGTTTGATCACGCCATCCGGCGTCGCCACATCCAGAAGCGTCCACCAGTTACCGGCGCGATCAATCTCATCGCCCGCGCTGACGTACAAGCCGTCCTCGACTTGCTCGGCTTTATGCCAGGCGCTGCGGAAATCGCGCTGCGGATTGACCAACTGAATGTATACCTCGACATCCGCCGCCGGGGCGTCCGCGCGCTTGATGACCGTGTCATAGGTATTGACGCCGGGCCCGCCCGGGATAATGGCGCTGCTTAAGTTAAGCTCGCCGAGCGATGTCGCGGCTTGCGGCGCGGCGATATCGGCGCGGGGAATCTCCGGCTGCGGGATCGGCGTCGCGCTCAGCCAGGCCACCGCCAGCAGGGTCAGCAGCATCAGGGCGACCTCCAGCCGCAGCAGCCGCTCACCGCCTAAATCAGCCCGCAGCGGCAAACGCGCCGCCAACTGCGGGCGCAGCGCGAAATGCTGCCAGGCGCCCAGAATGAACACCGGCGTCGCCAGCAGCAGCTTGACGCCCAGCGTCCGTCCGTACGCGCTGGCGATGTCGGCCGGGCTAACGAAATAGTTGAGCGCGTTGTACAGTCCGCTCAATATCACCAGCGCGACCAGTGGCAGCAAAATGCGCGAGAAGCGCCGGAGAACCGCCCGCAGCGCCATCGTCCGCTGCTCAGCGTCATAGGGCGCTAGCGCTGCCGGCAGCAGCAGCGTCAGCGTCAGCGCGCCGCCCAGCCAGAATGCGACCGCCAGCGCGTGCAGCCAGTCGATGCCGATGGCGACCCAGGGCAACAGCGGCGAGCCGGCCGCGTGGCTGGTCACCATCGACAAGCCGATAAATATCGCGCCCAGCCAGGGCAATCCGCGCCAGATGCCAGCCGCCAGTTGCGGCATCAAGGCGCGATAGTACTCCGCCACAAAGAGCAGCACGGCGCAGAATATCAACAGCACGACGCGGAATGTCCAGATATCGCCGAAGCGAGAGCCAATGAGGACTACCTGCCAAAGATTCTGTTGCAAGACTTGCGCCGCGTCGGTGTTGAAAAATGCCATCGATTGCTGCAAAAGGCCGATCATGTTCGCGGCGAACGCCAAGACGACGGCAGCGATCAGGCAGCCTTTCACGCGGCGCGTAACGCGCTCCGGCAAGCCGCCCGCACCGCGGCCCCAGGCCGGAAGCAGCACCGCCGAGTAAAGCAGCGATGCGCCGAAGAAAAGGAAATTCGCCAGATTGAGTGCCGCGCGCCACAGCGCCTCCAGCGGAATAGCCCGATCCGACGCTTCGCTGCCGGCGACGCCGCCGACCGCTTCGCCAACGAAGAAGACGCGACTCTCGGCGATGACGTGGCCGTCGCTGGCGAATGCCGGGCGCAGCTCAACCACGTAAGCGCCATCGGCGAGGCCGGCGGGCACGCGCAGCGTCAGCAAGGCGTGATTCGCGTCGTCGACGCCGCCGCTGGCGATGACGACGCCGCCCTGATCGCGCAAATGGATCTCGCTAAAGCGCGGCTCAAGGTCTTCGCTGAACCAATATTGCAGGCGCGTCGGCGGGCGCTCCAGCGCGCTGCGGTCGGCCGGGATGGCGCGCACGATATAGCCGTGCGCCTGGGCGGAAAGCGGGCACAGGCACAGCACGAGCAGGAGCGGAAGGAGCCGTCTCGGCGGTAATAGTCGGGCGTTGAACATCACGTCATTGTACCCGATGGCGCCTGGTGAGGGAGAGCGCGCGGAAAACTCCATCGGCCCGGCGATTTGACGCCCTAGAGCATGAAACGCACCAAGGGCAGGCAAATCAATGGGGATCGCAATTTAGCTCGAATCGTAGGGGCGACTTACCAAGTCGCCCGACGGCTCGACCTGATGAAACGGGCGACCTGATAGGTCGCCCCTACGGCCGCAGTCTGTTCTTCGCCTCAGTTCCTTGGAATTTCATCGGTTGCGCTCTGGCAGATGATCCTGCGCGGCGTCCGGCCGGGCGCTGTGTGGACGAAAGCCTATTGAACGACCGGCAGACCTTGTTTATGATACGCGCTTGGAAGCCACGCTCGGGAACGAAACCATGCCCGACGAGAGCAACACCAATTTCATCACCGATATCATTGACGCGCACAATGAAAGCGGCCGCTTCGCCGGGCGGGTCCATACGCGCTTCCCGCCCGAACCCAACGGCTACCTGCACATCGGCCACGCCAAGTCCATCTGTCTGAACTTCGGCATTGCCGAGCGGTATGGCGGTCTGTGCAATCTGCGCTTTGACGACACCAACCCCGCCAAAGAAGAACAAGAGTACATCGACGCCATCACCGAAGATGTGCGCTGGCTGGGTTACGATTGGGGCGATCGTCTCTATTTCGCCTCAGACTATTTTGACCAGCTCTACGACATGGCGGTTGAGCTGATCCGAATCGGCCGCGCCTACGTCGACCAGTTGACGCCGGTACAGATCCGCGAGTACCGCGGCACGCTGACCGAGCCGGGCCGCGAAAGCCCCTATCGCGACCGGCCAGTCGAAGAGAACCTGGCGCTCTTCGAGAAGATGCGCGCCGGCGTCTTCCAGGAAGGCGAAGCGGTGCTGCGCGCGAAGATCGACATGGCCAGCGGCAATATCAATATGCGCGATCCGGTGATGTACCGCATCCTGGACGCGCCTCACCCGCGCACGGGCGACAAGTGGAAAATCTACCCCATGTACGACTTCGCCCACGGCCAGTCGGACTCTATCGAAGAAATCACCCATTCGATCTGCACGCTCGAATACGAAGACCATCGCCCGCTCTACGACTGGTATCTGGACAATATCGAGATCTATCATCCCCAGCAAATCGAATTCGCCCGCTTGAACTTGAGTCATACCGTCATGAGCAAGCGCAAGCTGGTCCGGCTGGTCGATGAAGGCTACGTGCGCGGCTGGGACGACCCGCGCATGCCGACGATCGCCGGTCTGCGCCGCCGCGGTTATACGCCCGCCGCCATCCGCGAATTCTGTGAGGCCGTCGGCGTCGGCAAGGTCAAGGGCGTGGTCGCCCTGCACAAGCTTGAATACCATATCCGCCAGGACCTCAACAAGACGGCGCCGCGTGTCATGGCGGTCATCAATCCGCTGAAAGTCGTCATCACGAATTACCCGGACGGCCAGGTCGAGCTTATGGACGCGGTCAACAATCCCGAGGACGAGAGCGCCGGCACGCGCGAAGTTGCCTTCTCCAAAGTGCTTTACATCGAACGCGACGACTTCATGGAAGATCCGCCGCGCAAATTCTTCCGCCTGGCGCCGGGACGCGAGGCGCGCCTGCGCTACGCCTACTTCATCACTTGTACCGATGTGATCAAGGACGCGGACGGGAATATCGTCGAGTTGCATTGTACATATGACCCGGCGACGCGTGGCGGGGCCGCGCCCGACGGCCGGCGCGTCAAGGCGACCTTGCATTGGGTTTCGGCGCGGCACGCCATACAAGCCGAGGCGCGCCTCTACGATACCTTGTTCACAGAAGAGCATCCCGAAAACGACCGCGACAAGGACTTCACCGCGTTCGTCAATCCGGACTCGCTCACGGTGGTCGACCCGATCTATGTCGAGCCGCACGTAGAGTCCGCGCGGGCGGGCGATCGCTTTCAATTTGAGCGCCTGGCATATTTCGTCGTCGATGAAGATTCGACCGCCGAGAAGCTGGTATTCAATCGGACGGTCACCCTGCGCGACCAGTGGCGCAAGGTACAGCGGAAGAGCCGCCGTCCGGCCAAGAGCAAGCGTCGTCGTAAGGCGCTTCAAACAAGCCAGGCTTAGCGAGAGCGGGCAATGCAGACGCTGATGCGAACGCGAATGAGCGGTCATCCAGTGACAGCCCGATACCGGCTCTTAATCACGTTTGCGCTCATGCTGGTTGCCGCCGGCTTGACCGCAGCGCAAGACCTGGCTTGCGGAGAGACTGTGCTACGGGCATTTGCGTCCTTGCAGGACAACTGCGCCGATTTGCCGCGCGACAGCCTGTGTTACGGCAACGCGCCCGCACAAGCCAGCTTCGCGAAGGAAGACTTCGCCTCCGACTTTGGCGCGCCCGGCGCGCTGGCTTCCCTGATCGGGCTCGACGCGCTGACAACCAGCGCTGAAGCCGGGCGCTGGGGTCTCGCCGCGATCAACATCGGCGCTCACCTGCCGCAGACTTACGAAGGCCCCGGAATAATCGTTTTGCTGGCCGGCGACGCCGCCTTGGTCAATGAAGTCGATCCGGCCAAGGCCATGCTAATCCCGCCGCCGCTAAGCACGATCGCGACCACCGCCACCGTCCGCTACAAGAACCCCGGCGTCATTCCAGCGCCGGTCGGCCGCCTGGCCGCCGAAGAACTGGTTCTGGTCGATTCCTGGGACAATAGCGGCGACTGGCTGCGGGTCGTGAACGGGGGAGAAATATCCTGGGTTGAAAGCGCCATGGTTGTCCGGCTCAACGCCATGGACAATCTGCCGCGGCTGGCGCTGGGCGCGGCCTTCGCCATGCAAGCGTTCTCGCTATCCACCGGCACCGGCTATCCCGAATGCGCGGAAGCCGAACCCTTCATCGCCATTCAGACGCCTCCTGACCTGCCCGCCAACCTCACCATCAACGGCGTGGACATTCACCTGGGGTCGATGGTCACATTCCAGCAGGTGCATCGGAACGCGCTAAGCATGACCGTGCATCGCGGCGAAGCCACCACCATCTTCGGCCAGACCGTTCAGCAGAGCGAGACCATCCTGGGCATTCTGGTCAAGACCGACGCGCGCGACAATCAGGTCCTGGAATGGAGCGGCGCCTTGCGCGCTTCTGACGCGGAATTCGCCCGCGGCGAACGCGCCCAGGCCGCGCTCAACTTGCTGGCGAAAGCCAATGGTTGGAATGAATTTGAAACCTTCATGTACCCCGAAGACATCATCCACGTGGTTCAGTCCGGCGATACGCTCTACGGTCTGACGGCGCGCTATAACACCAGCGTCGAAGGCATCATCGCGGCCAACGGCGGCGGCGATGATCTGCGGCTGCTGATCGGCATGGAGCTTATCGTGCCCAAACCCGGCAGCGGCTTCGCCTGGCGCGGCCAGTAATTGCGCGCTGCTTTGCGTCAGATCAGGAAACAGACCGCCTCAGCATTTCGACGAAGGACGCGCGGTCGGCGCTCTCGGCGACATCGACATTCGCTTCGCGCCCGGTGACGCCCAGCCGGTCCACCACGGTGATGCCACGCGCAAGACCGTCTCCCGTCGTCACATCGACTCGGTAGCGCTCATACGTGCAAACATCCGGATCGATCGCCGCGGCCATTGTAATCGGATCGGGCAAGTCGAAACCGGCGAGCGCGTTCTCACGCATAGCGAAATCGGTCAGGGTTGCTTGAATGTCGATGACAAATTCCGCCAGCGGCGTGCCGATGCGCCGGATCTCGCCGGCCTGCTCGGCGTCGAAAGTGGCGTGCCGCCAGGAGATATCCCAGCCGACCATGGTGATAGCCATGCCGGATTCATAGACGATTCTCGCCGCCTCCGGGTCGACCCAGATATTGAATTCGGCCGTTGGGGTGACGTTGCCGTGCCCGGCGCCGACGCCGCCCATGATGAAGCAGCGCCCTACCTTGCGCGCCAGTTCCGGCTCGCGCAGCAACGCCAAGGCCACATTGGTCAAAGGGCCCAGGGTCACCAGCGTGATGTCGCCGGCGTTTTCGTTGATAGTCTGGCGCAGCATATCGGCGGCGTGTCCTGGCGCAGGCTGGCGTCCCTGCAGCGGCAAGCCGATATCGCCCATGCCGTCCTTTCCATGCACGACCTCGGCCGTCTCCAGATCGCGCAGCAGCGGCTTGGCGCAACCGGCGTAGACCGGCACGGACGCGCCGCAAAGCTCGACAGTGTAGAGGGCGTTCTGCAGCGCCTGCGGCAGGGGCACATTGCCTGCCACAACCGTGATCGCCTTGACGTCTATATCCGGCTGTCGCAGCGCCATGACCAGCGCCACCGCGTCGTCCGAAGCCGTGTCTGTGTCGATGATGAATTTGCGCATCTGTCCCTCCCGGCAAGTTGTAGCGCCCGCAACAATGCGCGACCGAATTTTCGCCTTTGCCGCCCCGCCCTATGGTATACTCGCTGACTAACTTGTTTCACAAGCCTCAAGGAAGCCGCCTATGAATTTTGCCATGCCGCGCCATATCGCGGCCATCGCCCACCGCGTTCGTCAGTTTGTCGACGAAGAAGTCATCCCGCTGGAAAGCGAATTGCTGCGGAGCGGCGCCGCGCCAAGCGTCGACATGGTGCGGGAACTGCGCCGGAAAGCCAAGGCGGCCCGGCTCTGGGCGCCGACCATGCCCAAAGCCTGGGGCGGCATGGGCCTGGATATCGAGGAGATCGCGCCGGTCTTTGAAGCCGCCGGCCGCAGCCTGCTGGGCCCCTTGGCGATTCATTGCGCCGCGCCCGACGAGGGCAATATGCACCTGCTGCGCAACTGGGCGAATGAAGAACAGACCGAGCGCTACCTGGTTCCATTGGCGCAGGGCGAGACCTTCTCGGCCTTTTCCATGACCGAGCCGCCGCCCGGCGCCGGCAGCGACCCGCGCATGATTCTGACGCGCGCGACCCGGGCCGGCGACGACTGGGTCATCAACGGGCACAAGTGGCTGACATCCAACGGATTGCTGGCAGACTTCTTCATTATCATGGCAGTCACTGACCCGGACACGCATCCCTACCGCGGCACGACGCAATTTCTGGCCCCGCGCGATACGCCGGGCATCAATATCCTTCGCGATGTGCCGGTGATGGGCGGCGACGACTTCGGCGGCCATGTCGAAATTCGCTACGAAAATGTCCGCCTGCCGCAGAGCGCTATTCTGGGCGGCGAGGGCCAGGGATTCATGCTGGCGCAATCCCGCCTGGGCGCGGCGCGCCTGACGCACTGCATGCGCTGGACCGGCATCGCGCAGCGCGCCCTGGAAATCGCGACCGACTACGCCAGCGGCCGCGAAGCCTTTGGCGGGCCGCTGACCAGCCATCAGTCCGTGCAGTGGATGCTGGCCGATTCCGAGATGGAGCTGAAAATGGGCCGCCTGCTGATTCACGAAGCCGCCTGGCGACTGGCGCAGGGCGAGCAAGCGCGGGTCGAGACGTCCATCGCCAAAGTCCAAGTGGCCGAGACTGTCAGCCGCGTGCTGGACCGCTGCGTGCAAATCTGCGGCGGGCGCGGCGTCTCGCGCGATCTGCCACTGTCCACCTGGTATGAGAAATCGCGCGCCTTCCGCATCTACGATGGCGCTTCGGAAGTGCATCGCATGGTCGTAGCGCGCGATGTCATCAAGCGCTATGGCGCCGCCGAGCGCGACTAGGCGCGCCAGAAATGCCATGCCGAATATTTTCATCAGCCACAGCAACGAAGACAACCAGGCGACGCTCGTCATCATCGAGGCGCTGCGGACGGCTGGCTACGGCGTCTGGGTCGACTTCGAGAATATCCGCGGCGGCAGCGCCTGGATCTGCGAGCTGGAAGCCGGCATCGAACGCTGCGACGCGGTCGTGTTGGTGTTGTCGGCAGCGAGCCGCCAATCGACCTGGGTCGAACGTGAATGCCTCTACGCTTATCAGCTGCGGAAGCCGGTTATCACCGCGCTGATCGCCGATGTCTTGATTCCGCTGCACCTTATCAACATACAGTACTGCGATTTGCGCGGGGGCCGCGGCGGCCTGGCGCAACTGCTGGAGGCGCTGGCGGCAATTCAGCCCGAGGGCGAGCCGAACGACTATGTGCCGGCGGCGGTATCGCGCCAGCCGCTGGAAGCCAACTTCTTCCCCTACCTCGAGCAGCTGCCGTCGGGCGATGTCGCCGGGCTGGTGGCGCGTGACCTCTTTCATTGGGCGCGCCAGATCGCGGACGAAGTGGTTTTCGGAGGCGCGGTCAAGCCCGGCTTCCACGCGCGCGTCCGGTGCGAAAGCGGACCGGTCAGCATCGTATCGGTCTGGGCCTTCCGCCGTCGGCCCTCGGCGCAGATTCCCCTCGATCTGCTGGCTACGCGCGCGCCCTTTGCGGGCCGCGCCGCCCGCCGCGACATCCTGCGCCAACTCAACAGGCTCCTCCCCAGACAGTGGCGCTTCCCAGCCGACAGCTGCGACCGGCGCCCAACCTTTCCCCTGCGTCTCCTGAGCGACGCGGAGAAGCTGGAACGCTTCAAGGGTATCCTGCTGGATATCGCCGAGCGGCTGCGTCAGCCGCAACTGCGCTGAATCAGCTGAGGGCCGCCTCGAGGTGTTCGCGGCGCAGGCGGCGGTCATAGTATTTCTCGGCCGAATCGGCCATGCTGCGGATAGTCTGCACATTTAGGAAGGCATTGACCACCGCGCCGGCCACCGGCAAGAAGCCGACGATCATCCGCGCCGGGATGCGGGCGCCGATGCGCGAGGCCAGGCGGCTGGCCAGTCGCCGGCTAATCTTGCGCCCCAGCGGTCGCGTCAGCATGACCTCGCTGTTCAAGTGTTGAACCTGGCTTTGCGCGCTGGCGAGCAAGGCGGCCGCGTCTTCCTGCCCCGCCATCGCTTGCAGCACCGCGAAGCCGCGCTCGTCGCCGGCTGCCAGATTCTCCGCCAGCTTCTGCAAAATGTGATAGCTGCGCACGCTGGTATTGTCATCGGGCGAAGCCAGCAGCGCGGGCATAGCCGCCTGCGCTTCCGCGCTCAGCGCCCAGCGTAGCGCATCCAGCGAAATCGCCAGATGCTCCAGCAGGCCGGCGTTGAAGTCGCCCTCGTTGGCCCAGACGGCCAGGATATTTCGCAAGTCCGAATAAGCCTCGGTCTCGACGACATACGCGCCCTTCAGCGCGCCGATGCCCCAACTGATATAGCCCATCTTGTGCAGCAGGTAGCTGATGCCGGTCGGGATGGTAAAAGCGTGCAAACCGGGCACGACCATCTCCGCCCCACCGATGATCGCTAGTTTGGTCGTCTCTTGCTTGATCCACTGCGCGGCTGATTCGCATTCCAGCGCCGCCTCAACCGCCTTCTGCGGGTTGCCGGCCAATTCGTCCATACCCATGACAATGGCTTCAGCAATGGTGTCTTCCAATCCCATGATCGCTTCCTGTCTTGACGCCGGCTGCTCTCATCCACACTATACGCGAGCGCGCGCAAAAGCGTTGCTGCCGCCGCAAGCTCAACGCGCGCGATTATCCGGCGCCGCGCGCCACACCTTGACCGCGTCAATTGAGACTGCCAGGCGCCGCCCGGCGTAATTCATCACGCCGGCAAGGCCGACCGCGCCGCGCGACGCGCGTCCGTCGCGCGCTTCGGCTACGAACTCGTCATTGACCCAGAGCGCCAGATAATCGCCGACGCAAACCGCGCGGACGCGGTTGCGCGCTTGGCCGCGTTGGACATGCGCCGACGGCTTGGCGGCTACGATCGGCTGCAGCGAGCCCCCGTCGCTCCAGCGGATGCTGGCAAAGCCGTCGCCGCTGATGAGGAAGTAGTAGCCGCGCCCGCTGTTGGCCGGGTCGAGACGGCAAGCCAGCCCGAAAGCGTTGTGGTCATTGTCGGATTCTTGCCGCAAATCCGCTTCTAAAACGACATCCGCCAGCAGCGCCTCGCCTTGCGTCCAGACATATTTGCGCCCGGCGAAGTCAATCTTGAAGGCGCCGTCTTGCACGCCGAGGAAGAGATCGTCGGCGCGGTAGCTGCGCCAGGCGTCGCCATCGGCGAAGTCGTCTTCGAGCAGCAGCTCCAGATAGCGATAGCCGAGCGAGGGAGCGGACCCCGGCGCGACAATGCCCTCAAGGGCGCTGCAGGCCGTGGCCAGCAGCAGCAGACTAGCCAGACCAATGTATCGCATGAGGCTCGCAATCGTACGCATGGCTTCAGTTTAGCGAATCCGTCGGGCTTATCAAAGACGAGTCAATTGCGATGGCTTACTTTGAAGCGGCGCGATTAGGGTGTATAATGGCAAGCAAAGAAACCCGGAGTAAGGTGGGCGTCCAATGATTGAAATGATCGTGGATCGTGTTCAAGTAAGTTTGATGTCCCAGCATCGCCTCGTGGTTTTGCGCGATATTCACGAAGAGCTTTATCTGCCGATTTGGATCGGCCAATTTGAATCGGAAGCCATCACGCTGGAATTGAAACACGTCGACCGCGAACGTCCGCTGACCCACGACTTGCTCAAAGCCACCATCCAGCGCATGGGCGGCGAAGTAAGCTATATCCTGATCAACAATTTAAATAACGATGTCTTCTTCGCCTTGATCATCATCGAAGTCAACGGCGAGACGATAGAGGTCGACGCCCGCCCCAGCGACGCCATCGCCCTGGCCGTGCGCCTGCGCGCGCCGATTTATGTGGAAAAGGCGATCATGGATCATGCCGGGATCCGGCCCGACCGCAATGTCGAGCCCGAGATCCTGGGCTTGCCCGACGACATGCACGAGCGCGGCGATGACGGCGAGCGCGTCGACGAAAGCAAACTGAGCGCCTTCGCCGACTTCGTGGACACGCTAAACCTGGAAGACCTCGAAGACGAAGAATGATGGCTTGCCCTCGGGGCGAAACAGGTTAATATTCCCTTCTGGTTCAAGCCGGTCAACAGAAGTTGCGCGGCGGCAGCGTAAGCTCTCGAAAGCCCCATATGGACTATCAAGCAGCGCCCTCGCAGATGCAACTGCCCATGAGCCTGGAAGCGGAAGAAGCGCTTCTGGGCGCTGTCCTGCTGGAACCGAAAGCCTACCTGTCCATCGCCGCCTTTCTCAACGGCGAGGATTTCTTCCTCAAGCGGCACGAGTATATCTGGAACGCCTTCAGCCGGCTGCAAGAGCGCAATGACGCCATCGACTACGTTACGCTCGCGCGCGAGCTGCAGGCCATGAGCGTACTGGACGAGATCGGCGGGCCTGCTTATCTGACCAGCCTGGTCAACAAGACGCCCTCAGCCGTACATGCCGAAGTCTACGGCGAAATGGTCTCGCGGACATCCACGCGGCGCAAGATGTTGATCGCCGCCGATTCCATCCGGCAGACGGCGCTGGATGAAGAGCTGCCCATCGACAAAGTCATCAGCGAAGCCGAGCAAGCGCTCTTCAACGTCAGCAACAGCCAGATCAAGCGCGAGTTCGTGCCGATCTGGGAAGCGGTCAGCGAGTATTATGACGAAATCGAGAAACTGCTCGAGCTGGGCGCGGGCACAGTCGGCATCCCTACCGGCTTCAAAGGCCTGGACAATCTGCTGGGCGGCTTCCAAAAGTCGGACCTGGTGGTTTTTGCCGGGCGCCCGGGCATGGGCAAGACCAGCTGGATCCTGACTGTCGCCATGCAGGCGGCGCGGCGCGGGGCGCGCGTGGCCATCTTCACCATGGAGATGGGCGTCGAGCAGATGGTGCAGCGCCTGCTGTCCATGGAAACCAGTATCACGATCGGC
This sequence comes from Chloroflexota bacterium, assembly GCA_009841405.1. Lineage (GTDB taxonomy): Bacteria > Chloroflexota > Anaerolineae > Aggregatilineales > Phototrophicaceae > UBA6055. The sequence goes on from VXLV01000097.1 coordinate 12,030, forward strand.
AAACTGCGCACGGCCAATATCAACCCGCGCGAGCAGACGCGGCTCACCGAAGCCATCGGCCGCATTTCCAATTTGCCGCTCTTCATCGACGACACGCCGTCGATCACGCCGATCGAAATGCGCACGAAATGCCGCCGGCTGCAGCACGAATACGGGCTGGATATGGTCATGGTGGATTACATGCAGCTGATGTCCGCCGGCAAAGCCTACGAGAACAATCGCGTGCAGGAAATCAGTTATATAAGCCGCGCGCTCAAGGAAATGGCGCGCGAGCTCAATGTCTGTGTCCTGTCGACAGCGCAGCTTTCGCGCGCCGTGGAGCAGCGCCAGGACAAGCGCCCGCAGCTTTCCGATCTGCGCGAAAGCGGCAGCATCGAACAAGACGCCGACGCCGTCATGTTCTTGTATCGCGACGAGGTCTATAATCCCGATGCGACCGAATTCCCCAATCAGGCCGAAGTCATGCTTTCCAAGCACCGCCATGGACCCACCGGCAAGGTCGAACTGTATTTTGACAAAGCGATCACCAGATTCATGGATGTCAGTATGCAACGCGTGGACTTGAGCAATCTGGAATGAGGCCATTGGAAGCCGAGCGCCCGGCCGACCTGCTGACCGGCGTCGAAGACAGCAAACTGCCGGCCAGCTTCTTCAGCCGCCTCCTGCCGGCGATCGACGACCTGGCAGAGTTGAAGCTGACCCTGGTCGCGCTGTCGATGCTGCGCCAGAAAGACGGCGACTATCGCTTCCTGCGCCACGCTGAATTGCTGGCGGATGCCGACCTGATGCGTGGACTGGCGGCGGTCGACGCGGCGGCGGACCCGCTTGAGACGCTTGACGCGGCACTGCAGCGCGCCATCGAGCGCGGCGCCCTGCTGGACGCGCAAGTCGTTACCGGCGAAGAGAACGAATCGCAGCGGCTCTATTTCCTCAACGACGAGCGCGGGCGCGAGTTGCAGCGCCGGGCGCAAAGCGGCCACTGGCGGCCGACCAGCGCCGACGAGATTGAATTGCTGCCGCCCCGTCCCACGCTCTTCGCCCTTTACGAAGAGAATATAGGCGTGCTGACGCCGATGCTGGCCGAGGCGATCCAGGAAGCGCAGGCAACGCATCCGCGCGAATGGATCGAAGACGCGATCCGCTACGCCGTCGAACGCAACGCGCGCAGCTGGCGTTATATCAGTAAAGTCCTGGACGCATGGCAGCAGGAAGGACGCAGTCGTGAAACCAGTGGGCGACTACCTAAAGGGCCCCGAAGCTACACCACCGGAAAACGGAAAGACCGCGTCCGCTGAGCCGGATGAAGCGGAGGCGATCCCGAGCGATATCGTCTGCCGCGACCCGGAAGCCAGCGACCGCCCCTGCCCGATTTGCGCCGGCAAAGGCGTATACGCCTACGACGTTCCGCTGGACGACCCACGCTTTGGCAAGTTCCAGCGCTGCCCGAACAATCCGGTGCAAGGCGACAATTTTCTGCAGGAGCGCCTGCGCCGCTACGGTCAGTTGAGCGCTTATCGCGACAAGACCTTCGCCAACTTTCAGACCGATATTACCGGCGGCAGCTATACGCAGAATGTTAACGCCTCCTTGTCCGACGCCAAGGCGGCCGCTCGGCAATACGCGCTGAATCCAACAGGCTGGATTGTCTTTGAAGGACAAGTCGGCTGCGGCAAAACGCATCTGGCGGTCGCCATTGCCAACGAGCGGCTGGAGCAATACGGCCACCAGGTCATCTTCGTCACCGCGCCCGACCTGCTGGATTTCTTGCGCGTCAGCATCCGCGCCGACAGCGATTCCGGCTACGACGACTATTTCGAGCGCGTCCGCAATGTGTCGCTGCTGGCGCTCGACGATTTGGGCGTGGAGAACCCCAGCCCCTGGGCGAAAGAGAAACTTTTTCAACTGTTGAACTTTCGTCATGTCAACCAGCTGCCGACTGTCATCACCACCAATACGCGCTTCGACGAATTGGATCCCTGGCTGAGCAGCCGCATGATGGACCCGCGCATCGTCAAGCACGTCAGAATCAACGCGCCCGACTATCGACGCACGACGCGCGCTCAATCGCTGGACGCCGGCTTCAGCAACTTGCATCTCTACCGCGATATGACCTTCAAGACCTTTTCGACCGACAGCTACTTCCGCGACGAATCCGCCAGCTTGCGGCGCGTGAAAGCGGCCGCGGAACGCTGGGCGCGTTCGCCGGAAAACTGGCTCTGCATTCTGGGCGATTATGGCAGCGGCAAAACACATCTGGCCGCTTCAATCGCCAATCAGCTGCACGAGAGCGGCAAGGAACTGTGCTTCTACACCATCACCGATTTGCTGGATTTTCTGCGCGTGGCCTTTGACCCGCAATCCAATTCCCGCTTCGACAAACGTTTCCACGATATTCAGAATGTGCCCTATCTGATTCTGGATGACCTGAGCCTGGCCAGCGCCACGTCCTGGGCGAAAGAAAAGCTCTTCCAGATCATCGACTCGCGTTATTTGGCGAAGCTGCCAACGGTGGTTACCGTTTCGGACACCATCGAGCGCCTGGAAGAAACATCGCCGCGATTGGCGACGCGCCTGCTGGACCAGCGCCTGTGCGAGGTCTACGCGCTGGAGCGCGTGCGCAGCTTCATCGACCGGATGAACAGCCAAGCCTGATGCTCGGCACGCGGCTGCGCATCACGCCCTACGAACGACAGCATCGGCGCGCCTTGCTTGATCTGAGCTTCACCAGCCACTGGACGCACAAACATCTGGACTGGCATACGACCGGCCAATGGCTGGACAACGAGCGCGGCCCGGTCTTCCTGGCTTGGCAAGGCGACGCGCTGACGGGATACATCGGCTTTTCGCGGCCGATCGCCGGCTGCAGTTGGATTCGCCTGCTGGGCATCGGCGACGGCCGCATGCCGGGCCAGATAGTCGCCGACTTGTGGCAGGGCGCCCAGGCACAGTGCGGCCGGGCCGGCATTCGCTCAGTCGTCATCCTGGCGACCGTCAACTGGCTGCCCGCCTATATGAGCCGGCTCGACTTTGAAATCAGCGACGAGATCATCACGATGAGCCATATCGGCAGCCGAACTCCGCAAGCGCCATCCGCGGCCGCGACGCTTCGCCCGGCCGAAATCGGCGACATCGCGCGCCTCTGTGAAATTGACCGACTGGCATTCACGCCGCACTGGCGCATGTCGCGCAGCGACTTTCGGCAGGCGCTGCGCATCGCGGCCGAGCCGACGGTAGCCGTCCATCAGGGCGAGGTCGTGGCCTACCAATTCAGCACGAGACACGACGCCGCCGGGCATCTGGCGCGGCTGGCGGTCCACCCGGCCTGGCAGCGCCGCGGCATCGCCTCGCTGCTTGTGCGCCGCTTGCTGGACGAAATGCGCCGACGGGACGTGGAGACGCTCACCGTCAATACCCAGGCCAGCAACCATCCCTCGCAGCGCCTTTATCAGCGCCATGGTTTCTTCCGCAACGGCTACGACCTGGGGCTGTGGCGCAACAGCATCGCCAAGAGCGGCGCGGAGTAATCTCAATGGCTACGATTTATCGCGAAGAAGACGCCAATCTAAACGTACTGAGCGGCAAGACTGTCGGCATCATCGGCTTCGGCAATCTGGGACGGCCGGTCGCCAACAATCTGCGCGATTCGGGCATCCGCACGCTCATCGGCCTGCCCCACGACGAATCGCGCGAGCATGCGCGCGAGGATGGCTTCGAGCCACAGGACATTGAGCGCGTGATTCCGCGCTGCCATATCCTGATGCTGCTGATTCCGGACGAGGTTGTGCCGGAAGTTTATCTGGAGAAGATTTCGCCTTATCTGGCGCGGGGCCACTTGCTGGTATTCGCCAGCGGCTACAATATCGCCTTCGGCTTTGTCGAGCCGCCGCCCTTCGTCGATGTCGGCATGATTGCGCCGCGCACCATCGGCGCCGCCGTGCGCTCGCGCTTCCTTGATGGCAGCGGCTTTTACAGCTTCGTTGGCGCGGGCCAGGACGCCACGGGCACGACCTTCGAGACTTTGCTGGCGCTGGCGAAAGCGATGGGCAGCTTGCGCGCAGGCGCCATCGAGATATCGATGCAGCAAGAGTCGCAACTGGACCTCTTCGTTCAGCAGGCAATCCTGCCCGCCTTTCACCATGTGATGACCACCGCCGCCGATGTGCTGCTGGAAATGGGCTACCCGCCCGAAGCCGTTATGATGGACTTGATCATCTCGGGCGAATTCAAGGACTATCTCTCGCGCGCATCGGAGCGGGGTCTGCTGCACGCCATGCGCCTGTCGTCATTGACCGGCCAATACGGCATCTTCAGCCGCCTGCACCGCTTCAAAGATCTGAAGCTGGAAGGCCTGATGGAAACCTCGCTGCAAGACATCCGCAGCGGCAATTTCTCGGTGGAATGGTCGCGCGAGTACGAAAACGGCTACCCGCGGCTGGCCCGCTTGCTGCGAGAGCAAGAGCAGCTACGGCTCTGGGCGCTGGAACAAGACACGCTTAACCGCCTGAAGTAGTCCGCCGCGCGCCGGTCGCGGCATTTTTCACCACAAAGACACAAAGGGCACAAAGATAGGTTCTGATTTGGTACTATGTGTTCTTGCATTGCAGACGCCCGGACTCTAGCCGCTTTCCGCGTTTCGTTCCGGGAACCAGATTATCCGAAAATCCCCAACTGGTCTTTCTCTGTGATCTCTGTGATCTCTGTGGTTAATTTTATGTTTGCGATTCTCTATGCCGCGAATCGCGCGTCGGCGAGTCGCCGCTGCCAAACTGCTATAGCAGGCGCCGCCGTTTGCGCTAGAATGGCGGCTTGTTCCTACTGACGAAAGGGCGCATCTACTTGACACACGCGATCAAAGCCATCATCTCGGATATGGATGGCGTGCTGTGGCGCGGCGCGCAAGCCCTGCCCGGCATGACCGACTTCTTCGACTTCCTGTTCACGCGCGAAATCAGTTTCGTGCTGGCGACCAACAACAGCCGCAATACGCCTGCGGACTACGTGGACAAGCTGGCGGCGATGGGCGTGGACGGCATCAAACCCTGCCATATTGTGACCAGCGGCACTGCCACCGCCATCACCCTGCAAGCGCAGTACCCGGCCGGCACGCGCGTCTATGTCGTCGGCGGGCACGGCCTCAAGCAACTGCTGAGCGACGCCGGCTTTGTGCTAGCCGACAGCGACGCCGAGCTGGTGGTCTGCGGCATCGACTTCGACCTGACTTACGACAAACTCAAGACGGCGACCCTGCTCATCCGCGGCGGCGCGCGCTTCATCGGCACCAATCCGGATTCGTCTTTCCCCTCGCCCGAAGGCCTAGTGCCCGGCGCGGGCAGCATCCTGGCGCTGCTCGAGTCAGCCTCCGGCTGCGCGCCGACGATCATCGGCAAGCCGGAGCGCGCCATGTTCGAGGCGGCCCTGCGTCAAGCTGGGGCGCATGCCAGCGAGACACTCATGATCGGCGACCGCATCGGCACCGATATCATCGGCGCGGAGGCGCTGGGCATCCAGACCGCGCTGGTCATGACCGGGGTCGAGACGGAGGCAAGCCTGCGCGCGAGCGAGACGCAGCCGGATCTGGTTTTCGCCGGGCTGCCGGAACTGGTCGCTGCGCTGGAAGCCCGCGAAGCTTAAGACAGTTTTACCACCGAGTACACAGAGTTAAATTGAGGGCATCGAGAAAGATCGAAACTACTGCTGGCCGTTCTGCCGTCGAATGCCGTAGGGGCGACCTATCAGGTCGCCCGACAGCGGTCATTCCGATATTCGCCGGCCTGCCTGACTCAGTCGCAATGCCGCAGTAGCTAAGACTCGCGAGCGGTCAAAGCCGCCAGGACCGCCTCCAACTCCGGCAAGGCATCGGCGTCTTTGAAATCCGCCATACGCGTATACACTTCATATGCCGCCTCGAAGAAGCCGGGCGGCATACCGGCCAGCTCGAAAGTGGCCGCGATCTCCTGCATCTCGCCGGCGAAGCGCCAGGCTTTGGCCGTCACGCCGCGAACCTGATCGCGCCGCTGCGCCACCGCCTCCGCCGAGCGCATGCCCCATTCCCGCTCCAGCTCAGCGCGCACGCCCAGATTCTCCGACACGCCGTAAATCGCCGCGAGCAAAGCGGTCGAGCCTTTGGTCAGCGCCGCGAATGTCATCTTCAGCGCCGAAGCTTTGCCGATCTCGTCGCCGATGGCGATGGCTTCGGTGAGCGTGCCGGCGAATAATGCTGCGACCTGACCCGCTGACGGGCCGGAGAGGTAGAACCGCGTTGAGCCGGCTTGCCAGGCGGGCGGGCCAACAATGCTGCCGTCGACAAAGTCGATGCCGGCGGCGGACATCCGCGCGCCGATAGCCTGCGCCTTCTGCGGCGAGATGGCGTTGCCCTCGCAGTACAAACCGTCAAAGCCGGCGCTGATAACTGCATCAGCCACGGCTTCGGCAGCATGAGGCGGGCAGACGCAGACGATAACTTCGCAAGCGGCGCAAAGCTCCGCCAGCGTTTCGACCGCGCGCAAGTCGTTTTCGGCCGCGCGCTGCTGCGTGGCGGCGCTGCGCCCGGCGGAGGCCCAGACGACCTCATGCCCGGCCGCGCGCGCCGACGCTGCGATAGAGGCGCCCATCGCCCCGGGATTGAGTATGCCTACAGCTGTCACAGCTTTACCTCCTGCCTAGGTGTAAGTATGTCATGCAAAAGTCGTCATATCTTTTCCTTTACCACAGAGGAAAACGAGGATACACAGAGGACAACGAGTAACGCAAAAGAGTGATGGTTTGCCGGCGCAGATTCTTAAATGATAGTTGACTGCTCAAATGGCGTCAGAATCGAAGCAATACGGAACCCTCTGTGCCCTCTGTGTACCCTCAATCTCCTCTGTGGTAAAGGCAATGTATCTTGAGATTAATAAAGTTTGACTTACTTTGTTCTACTCGTGCTGATCAGTCGTTGGAGCGCAGCAGGCGCTCGAAGCGATCGTAAGTCTCGGACTTCTCGTCGAAGACATAGTCGGGATGCGTGACGATGATATCGGTACCGCCGATCGCGCGCAGGTGCTGCATGGTCTTGTGAATCAGCTCGGAGCGGACCAGCAAGTTGGTCTCGAACCACTTAAGCGCGCTGCCGGGCGGGCTGGCCACCGCCACCACGCCGGGCCCCTTGCTGCCGCTCAACGCCGGATTTGCCAGGATGCGCGCCTGCACATCACTCACCGAAGCGCCGCTGATATTGGCGCGCAGCGAGACGAATTGACGCGCGCGCCGATTCGCCTCCATGAGCTCGATCATCTCGCGCAGGGTTTCGAGTTTTGACGGCGACGCGCGCAACCGGCGGCGATTGGCGATCAAGACCGCTTCCGACGCGATAATCGTACCGCCGTCAATCGGCCGCAGGTGGTTCTCGCGCAGGGTCGTACCCGTCTGCGAGAGGTCGGCGATCAAATCGGCGTAGCCCATTCGCGGCGCCGCTTCCATCGCGCCTTCGGCATGCACCAGCAAGAAATGCGCGATGCCCTGTTGGTAGAGGAAGTTCCGTGTCAAGTTGCTGAATTTGGTGGCGATGCGCAGTTGCGCGCCGCGCGCTTGATGGCGCAGGCTGAGATCGGCCAGGTCTGCGATGGAGCTGACGTCAATCCAGGAATCGGGCACGGCCAGCAGCAACTCGCAGCGGCCGAAACCCAGCCGGTCAATGACCATGACATCAGCCGAGTCCTCGCCGTGCTCGGCGACGATATCCAGGCCGGTGACACCGATGTCGGCGCGCCCCTCCAGCACCTTGTTGAGAATGTCCAGCGGCCGCTGGTAGACCACTTCCGCCAGCGGCAAGCGCGGAATAGTCGCGCTGTACTGCCGGCGATTCGGCTTGTAGATTGGCAGGCCGGCGCGCGCGAAAAAGCGCTCGCAAGGCTCAGCCAAATTGCCCTTGCTGGGCAAAGCGACTATGAGATTCTCGGCGGGCATTTCGCTATCCATCAGCGCTCAATAGCTCCTCGACCGTCTCCGCGAGGTCGGCCAGGGCGACGGGGCGTTCGCGGCGGCTGCGCATTTCCCGCAAGAGCGCCGTTCGCGCCGCGCGCTCGGCTTCCCCGATGATGATGACAAGAGTCGCGCCGCGGCGATCGGCGCGTTTCAAGCGGCGGCCCAGGTTGCGGCCGTCGATGCTGACCTCGGTCGCGATGCCGCGCGCGCGCAGCTCCCCGGCGATAGCCAAGCCTGCCGCGAAGTCTTCGTCCGCGACCGGAATCACAGCCACTTCGCCCCCTTCGGCCGGCGCGCCGTTTACCGCATCCAGCACGCTGGCGATGCGCTCAATGCCGTAGGCGAAGCCCAGAGCCGGCGTCGCCTCCGCCCCGCCGAGAATGCTGATCAGATTATCATAGCGCCCGCCGCCGCAGAGTTGGATGGTTTCGCCTTCGCTTGTCGGGCAATGCAATTCGAATATCAAGCCCGTGTAATAGTGCAGACCGCGATTCAAGCCGAAGTCCAGTTCGACCGCGCCGCTGAGGTCGCCATAGTCCGCCAGACACGCCAGCGTCCGCCCCAGGGCGTCCAAGGCTCCGCTATCGAGCTTGAATTCAGCGGCGAGCGCGTAGGCTTTGGGCAAAGTCTCGGCCGGCGCGCCCGCCAGTTCGCCGAGGCGCCCCATGAAGTCCAGCGCAACCTGTAACTTTGGCGCCTGCTGATCTTCGCGGATTTTGTGCAGCAGGCGTTCAATGACTTCGCCTTCCGCTCGATTGCTGTCGATGCGGATATTCAGGCTTTGCAGAAGGTCGCTAATCGCCTGATGCGCTTCGCCATCAGTCATTTCGCGCAGCACGTTGATTAGCTGCTGGCTTTGCTTGCCGTCCTCGTGTTCTCCGCTACCCGCCGTCGCGGCGGCGCTCTCGTATTCGGGATAGATCTCTCGCAGCGACGCGACTACCGCGCCGATGCCGCGTTTGCGCAGGTTCTCCATGTTGCGCAGCAGGAAGTTGACCAATTGCTGGCGCAAGCCCAGACCGTCCAGAAAGCCCTCAAGCACATCGGTGTGGCCGATGACCAGTTTGTAGTCGCGTATGCCCACTTGCTCCAGGCCGCTGCAAGCCAGGTGGATGATTTCGGCATCCGCCCGCGGTCCGCTGGCGCCCAGTAATTCAGCGCCGGTCAAGGTGAATTGGCGATAGCGATGCTGCTGCGGCTTCTCGTAGCGGAAGACCGGCCCGCTGTATTGCAGGCGCAGGGGCAGCGGCTCGTCCTGCAGACGCTCGACATAGACGCGCAGGATTGACGCCGTAACTTCGGGACGCAAGGCGACCCGCCGGCTGCGGTAGTCGAATTCGTAGAGGCGCGCCGCGATGTCCTCGCCCGCTTTACGCAGGTAGAGCTCGGTGTTCTCCAGAATCGGCACATCGACCGGCTTGTAGCCGTGCAGGCGCAGACGCCGCTCCAGGAGGTCTTGCGCGTGCCGCGCGCGCCAGTACTCCGCGCCGAATACATCGCGCATCCCGCGCAGTGCCGAGATTCTGTCCGCCGATGCCATGACGATATTGCCGTCCGAATTCGATTACTCGAATGTCGCTGAGGCTACCACTGAATTGCGCAATCGTGTAGTGCCGGGCGCTGCGGCTCACGCGTGGCGCGCGATCTCCACGCGGTAAACCTCGGCCCCGTCGGCAATGAAACGCAGCAGCGCCAGCCCTTCTGCTTCAATCGCGTCTCGCGCCGCCAGCGCCGTATCTTCGAAGAGCGACACGTGCAGGGTCGCGCGCGCTTTGTCCTGCTGAACGCGCCAGACCGCGCCGACGAAGCCGTCAATGATGACCGTGCCGAGCACACGGCCGGCCGAGACGAAGACTTTCTTGCGGTGTTGCTCCGGCAGGATGCGCCGGCGGTCCCGGTGGGCGATCAAGATATTGTCGTATTCGGGCAGGAAGCGAATCGGCGCTGGGGCTTCGGCATCGGAGACGCTCAGCTCGGGCAGGTCAAAGCAGGCATTGCCGGCATCGTCACGGTACTCGACCAGCTCCTTAAACGCCGCCGCAAGCTGCGCTTTCAGGCTGGTCATGCCGGTCCAGGTTTGGAAGTCCATGACGCTGGCGGGACCATAAGCCGCCAGGTAGCGCCTAAAAAGCGCGCCCAGATCCGCGGGCTCGGCCGGCCCCAGCCAGCTTTCGGCGGTGGTGTAAGTCGCGCGCGTGCCCACACCCCAGGTTCCGCTGGGCGGGACCTGGACCAAGGGCAAATAACTGCGCACGGCGTAAGCCATGGCCTGCTTGTCCTGGTCGGGCATATGCTCCTGCAGCTTGTCGCGCAAGGCGCCGATGGCGGGCTGCTCCGCTTCGAGATAGGGCTTGGCGATTTGGATCAGCCGCTCAATGTCCAGGTCTTTGGCGCGCGCGCCGAAGAAGGAGCGCAAACCCCGCGCCAGCGCCGGCTGAATCACAGCCTGGAAGCGCTGATGGTCGGCGGCGCTCACCAGATGCAGGGTCGAGCGCAGCCAGGGCGCGCGCGCGAGATGGCGCGATTGCAGCAGCGTCGTAAGTTCATCGCGCTCGAAGCGCTGCAGCCGCGTCCATAGCCCGATATACGGCGGATTGGGAATCTGCGATTGCAGGGCGACCAGCGACTCAATAGCGGCCAGGCTGTCAAGCGGCGCTCGTTCCAGCAGATGCTGCCGCGCCAACAAGGTGCGATTCAATTGTCTGAGTGAGAGTGCCATGCGCCCGACTCAATGTATATCGGCCCGGGTAAGCGGCATCAAAGCGGCGTGGCGACCGCCTCTTCTTGTATTTCCGGCGGCGGCTCGGAATCGAAGAGGCGGCGCAGAAATATGAGCAGGCAACCCGCGACCAGCGCCAGCGCGGCGGCGAGGGAAATCCGTCGCGGCATCCGCTGCACGCGCGCGACTACGCCCGGCCGGCCCGCGATCAGGTCCGCCCGCAGCGATTCGACGAACTCCGGCCGCGGCTCGACCGGGGTCAAGGCCTGGTGCAGCGCCTGAATCGTGCCGACCAACGCACTGAGTTCGGGCGGCGATTCGGACCTCTCCCTGTAATCGTCCGCGCCATCGCCGTTCTGGATGCGCGCTGTGACGGCATCGAGCAGGTCATGAGTCTGAATCTCGCTGGACGAAGCCATAAACGCTTACACCTCGGTTCCATCTAAGCGGCGCTGCTGGATTGCCTCGGGACCCCGCTGCATGTCTTCCCGCAGCGCGAGCAAGGTACGATGATAGAGCGACTTGATCGCGCCTTCCGTCCGCCCCATGATCTCGCCGATTTCGGCATTGGGCAACTGCTCAATGAACTTCAGCAGCAGCAATTGCTGGCGGTCTTCGGGCAAGCGCCGCACGGCCGCCAGCAACTGGTCGCGCTCTTCTTGATCTTCAGCCAGCCGCTCGGGCGCCTCCGTCTGCAGCGAGCGCGCGACGTAATCATCCAGCGCGATGATCTTGCGCCGCGACTGATCGCGATGCCAGTTGGCCACCAGATTATGCGCGATGCGATAGAGCCAGGCTTGCACCGGCACGCCCCGTTCGACGTACTTGCCGATATGGGCGTAGGCGCGGCTGAAAACCTTGGCCGTCAGGTCTTCCGCATCCTGGCTGTTGCCGGTCCGATGATATACGTAGCTGTACATCTTCTTCACATAACGCGCGTATAATTCGCCAAAGGCCTCAGCGTCTTCCTTCGCCAGCGCTACCAGCTCCCGGTCATCAAGCTCCTCGTGGTTCACGCGGCGGCTGAAGAAGTTCTTCATCACGTAATTCCCTTAACCCGTTCGCTTAATTCGGGTTACGCGCTTTTCGCCAGTGGTGATTCAAAATAATTCCGGTAAGCGATGCGACAAGCAATCTGACGCGTTTTGCGACCGCGGGCGAGCCGCTGGCTAGCCCCTACATCTATACGCTGATTCTCGATATTGCGCTATGCGAGCAGTCATTTTCGTTGTTATCTCGGAATCACTTTCCCGGGCGCGGCCAGCAAAGCCTCGACTTCATCCAGGCTGGGCAAGGACGACATCGTGCCATGCCGCGCGCAGGCCAGCCCGGCCGCGGCCGAGGCGAATTCCAGGATGCGCGCCGCCGGCCAGCCAAGCGCCAACCCTTGACAGTAGGCGCCGGCAAAGGCGTCGCTGGCGCCGGTGGTATCCACCACATCCAGCGCGAATGCCGACTGCTCCAGCCTGCAAGCGCGTTCATAGAGTACGCTGCCGAGTTCGCCGATTGTCAAGACCACACGCTTGACACCCAGGGCCAGCAGCTCGCGCGCCAGCGAATCCAGGTCTTCCGACTCGCTGCCCAGTATGAGCTGCGCTTCCAGCTTGTTGGGAATGAGCGTGTCAACCAGGTGCAAGTAGCTGACGACAAAGCTGTCGCGCGTGAAGAAAGGCGCCGGGTTCAGCACCGTAGTCGCGCCGCCCGCCCGCGCCCGCTCCAGCGCGAATTGCGCCATCGGCTGCGGAATCTCGAAGTCGACCAGCACAATGTCGCCCGCCCGCAAGTCGTCCAGCGCCTGCTGAATCTGCGATTCGTCAACCAGCCGGCTGGCGTCCGGCGCGCCGATGAATCCCGGCACATTGTCCTTCACCACGATGCTGGCGATGCTGGTGCGCGCTGTGGGATGCCGGCGGATATGGCGCGTATCGACGCCCACGTCTTCAAGGGCTGCGACCATAGCGTCGCCGAGCATGTCGTCGCCGACGCAGCCAACCAGCCGCACGTCGTCAGCGCCCAGTCGCGCGGCGGCGGCGGCCTGGTTCAAGGCTTTGCCGCCGGGTGACATGGTCGCCTGCGTGGCGTGCACAGCGCGATTCGGCGCCACCCAATCGGACACTTCAAATACAAAATCGTACACCAACGCGCCGATGACTACGATACGAGGCATTATTCGGGATCCTGTGCCGACATTGCGTCAAATTCATTGTAGCATGAATGAACGCGCCGACGGTATCGCAACGATTCGGGCGGCCCGATTGGGCGCGCGGGTCGAGTGGAAGTAGACCACCGTCGCGGGTTTGGCTAAGGCTGGCGCGCGGATTATACTTGTGCTGCATGCAAGCGCGGCCAGGTCGATGGCGCGCATAAGAGGCAAGACAGATGCTCAACACGCGGCGCGGCCGATTGCTCAAAGAGAACTTGACGGCTTACGCTTTCCTGGCGCCCGCCGGCGTCTTGATCTTTCTCTTCGGCTTATTCCCGGTAGCCTTCGCCTTCTTCGTCAGCTTGCACCGCTGGCGGCGCTTCCCCGATAGCTACATCGGCCTGGCTAATTACGAAAAAGCCCTGGGCAACCTGGGCTATATCCTCTTCTTTTGGCTGGCCTTGCTGGCATTCGCCGCCGCCGTACGCGTCAGCCGACAGCTTGCCAAGACCCTTCGGCAGTCGGACTTTAAGCTGGAGGCCGTTCCTCTGTTGGTCGGCGTCATCTGCGGATACGCCACATTGCTCGCGCTCGACTGGTTCTTCAAGCTCGTGCCGGTCATCATGCTGATTCCGCGGCAAGTCCGCGGGCAGAATGTGTCGCTGGACCTGTTCATGGAGAAATTCGGCGAGAGCTTCGCCAGCCCAGACGTCTATGCAGCCGGGCAGATGATGCTGCTCGGTTTTGCGCTGACGGCGGTCGCGCTCGCGCTGGTAGTCTGGCGCTTCCGCACGGTATCAAGCGCCGAGGTCATCGTGCGCGGAGGCATGGCGACGGCGGCCTTGCTGGCGGCGGTATTCCTGCTGCGTCTGACGATCGACGAAACCAATCTGGCGATTGCGGCGGCGCGCGAAAGCGGCGAGTCGCTGCCGATCTGGTCGCAGCTGGTCTTCGTCAGCGCCGGTATCGTACTGGTCGCATCCGCCTGGCTCATCTTCCAGCGCGGCATCCGCGCGCAATCCAATCGGCGTTTCGCCCTGCTGGCTTTCGGCGGGTTGGCGCTGGCGGTCGGCGGCTATCTGCTGATGGCGGAGGCGCCGGCGGCCCTGGCCGCGGCCGATGATGACCTGCTGCAGGGCTTCTGGGTTACCGTCATGTACGCCGGCGGGACGGTGCCGGTGCAGTTGACGATCGGCTTGCTGCTGGCGTACCTGCTCTTCCAGCCGATTCGCTTCCGCTCCTTCTTTCGCATGGTCTACTTCATTCCCTATATCACGCCCTTTGTCGCCACCTCGATCGTCTTCCGCATCATCTTCGACGCCGGCAAAACCGCGCCCGCCAACCGCATGTTAGCCATCGTCGGCATCGAGCCGCAGCGCTGGATCCTGGAGCGCTCTTCAATCGGCAGCTTGCTGGGCTTGCCCGACTTTCTGGCGGGCCCGGCCCTGGCGCTGATCGTCATCATGATCTACTCCACCTGGACCTACATCGGCTACGACGCCGTGATCTTCCTGGCCGGCCTGGGCAATATCTCCGGCGAACTCTACGAAGCCGCGCGCATCGACGGCGCCAGCGGCTGGCGCATCTTCCGCCACATCACCCTGCCCTTGCTCTCGCCGACCATATTCTTTCTCTCGCTCGTCGCCATCATCGGCACATTCCAGGCTTTCACGCAAATCTGGATATTGCGCACCGGCGCGGTCGGCAGCAAGGTCAATACTGCCAGCGTCTATATCTTCGACGAACTGCAAAACAGCAATCGCTACGGCTACGCTTCGTCGATGGCCTTTGTCCTGTTCGCGCTGATCCTGCTGATGACCCTTTTCCAAAATCGTATCATGGGAAGGCGCGTCTTCTATGGCTAGCGACAAAGCTGGAATGGCGCCGCCAACCGAGGCGCCCCGCCCGCCGCTTGACCCGTGGCGAATCGCCATCTACGCCGTGCTCTTCGCCGGCGTGCTGATCGCCATCGGCCCCTTCCTTTGGATGATAAGCGCCTCATTCATGACGCTGAGCGAGGTTAATTTGACACGCCTGCTGCCGGAGAATCTGCTCTGGGAGAATTACGCCACCGCACTGCGCCGCGCCAATTTCCTGGATATTGAAGTGGTGACTCATCCCGAAACCGGCGTACTGCAGTCCCTGGGCGTCTCCGGCTATATCTGGAACAGCGTCCGCATCACATTCATCACCGTGACCGGATCGCTGCTGGTCTGCATCCCGGCCGCCTACGCCTTCGCGCGCATGAATTTTATCGGGCGCAATTTCATCTTCGCGCTTTTCCTGTCGACCATGATGATCCCCGGCATCGTTATGCTCATCCCGCACCTGCTGACAGTGATCTGGCTGGGCCGCTTGAGCGAGAGCCTCTTTGGGCCGGCCGGCGCCTGGTTCAACAACTGGCCCGCCTTAACCATTCCCTTCTTCGCCTCGGTCTTTAACATCTTCCTGCTACGCCAATTCTTCATCCAGATTCCAGAGGATCTCTGGGAAGCGGCGCGCATAGACGGCGCCGGCCATCCGCGCTTCCTCATCAGCGTCGTGCTGCCGCTTTCCAAAGCGCCCATCATGACCATCGTCACCCTGGGCTTCATCGGCTCCTGGAACGCCCTGATGTGGCCGCTGCTGGTGACCATCAACGACGAGTGGCGGCCCATCGCCGTCGGCTTGTCCAACTTCGTGACGGCCGACACGCCCGGCGATCTCAACTTGCAGATGGCGGCATCGGTCATCACCGTGATCCCGATTCTGGCGCTTTATTTCGTGGCGCAGAAGCAATTCACCGAAGGCATCTCCCAGACCGGCATCAAAAGCTAAACTTCAAGCCAAAATCCGCGTTCTTGCGCGCCGAATCGTCTGCTAGAATGTCCATGTCTAACGCGGCATTTCAATCCACAAACCCTAATCAACTGTAGAGGAGAAACAAGCATCATGAAGCAAGCACTGACTGTTGTCCTGATTCTGCTGGCGCTTGGCGCGGGCATGGCCTTCGCGCAAGGCGACACAGATTATGAAGGCATCGACCCAAGCGGGCAGACCGTTGTCTATTGGCATCAGTATTCCGACGACAGCACGCAATCGAATACGATGACGGCGCTGATCGAAGACTTCAACAGCAGCAACGGCTACGGCATCACGGTGGAGGCGATTCACCAGGGCCATTACGGCACCATTCAAGATCTGATGAATACCGCGATTCTGTCGGGCGAGCTGCCAAATCTGGTCGCGGGCTATGCCAATGCCGCCGCCGGTTGGGCCAACGAAGGCGTGGTCGTCGATATCAATCTGCTGCTAAACAGCCCGATGTGGGGCATCCCCGCCGACGAGCAGAGCAACCTCAATTTCAAGCTGCTCAACGTCAATCAACTGGACTTCGCGCCTTTCTATGGCATGCGCGTAGCCTGGGCCAACCAGAACTCGCTGAATGTCTTCTACACCAATCTGGACATCGTCGAGGCGCTTGGCTTTGAGCGGCGCGTACCCGAGAACCTGGCCGAATTTGAAGAGATTTCCTGCGCCGCGGGCGCCAGCGAGATGTATCAGGGCTATCCGCTCGATACCGGCATCTCGCACTTCGAGAGCTTTGTGGCCGCGCATGGCGGCGTGATATTCGACGCCGAGGCTGGCGAGTACACCTTTGAGGCTGACGCCGTCGTCGCCGCGATGGAGATGTTTACGCGTATGCTGGCCAACGACTGCGCCTACCTCTTCGCCGAGCGCTACCAGAACACCGGCGACTTCTCCATCGGCATCACGCCCTTCGCCGCCGGCAGCTCGGCCGGCATCCCCTTCGTCACCTGGGACGCCGCCACAGCCGAGATGACTGATGAGTGGGTCGTTACCGCTTTCCCGGGCGCAGAAGGCGTCGGTTCCACAGTCCAGCTATACGTGCCCAGCCAGGCGATCCTGACCGCCAGCCCGGAAGCCGAGCTAGCCACATGGCTCTTCGTCCGCTACCTCGCCGGTTCCGAGGCGCAGTTGGCCTGGTCCGGCGCCACCGGCTACTTCAGCATTCGCAACGACATTGAAGTCAGCGAAGCCGATTTCACCGAGCCGCGCATGCCCTATGCCCGATTCATTGAAGTGCATGGCATCCTGCAAGACGAGTCGGTGAGCGTCTATTCTTCGCCGGGTCTGCCCAGCTACAGCGGCGTGCGCGGCATCGTGCCGAACACCATCGCCGAAGTCGTCAACGGCGACGCGGCCGCCGCGGACGCCCTGGCCGAGCTCAACCAGGAAGCCAACGACCTGCACGACGAACTCGATTAGCGTTCGACAACCTGACGCTGAGTCGCTTCACACGGGACCCTGCCCGCCGGCGGGGTCCCGCATTCCTCCAGCCGAAGCGCGCGAGCAAGCGGCGCGTAACGAATACATATAATTACGCGATAACCATTTGACGCGAGATTCCCTTTATGTTATAGTAAGGTTCGAAAGTCTTTGTTTCCACTAGCTCACCCGCATTAATGATTCTCGCGCGCTGCCAAAACCCATATTTGGCGCTTTGCGGAACTTGCCGTACCGGCGACAAACGGAGCGTTTCCCTCCGATAACCACAGGCGGAAACAGTCATCAGCAAGCAGTACAACCCAACTACCAGTCCCCCAGTTACCTAGGAACAAATGCATGAACATAGCAACACTCGAGAGAAAAACGCTGCCCGAATTGCGCACTATGGCGCGCGACAAGAGCGTGCCGCGCTTCAGCAAGCTCAAGAAGCAAGACCTCATCATCGGCTTGCTGCGCGAAGAAGCCGAGCGGCGCGGCAATCAGTTGCGCGGCGGCGTGCTGGAAGTGGTCGATGACGGCATCGGCTTCTTGCGCGCGGAAGGTTACTTGCCGGGCCAGAACGACATCTACGTCAGCCAGACGCAGATCAAGAAATTCAATCTGCGCACCGGCGACATGGTCATCGGGCAGGTGCGCCCGCCCAAAGACAGCGAGCGCTACTACGGCTTGCTGCGCGTTGACGCCGTCAACGGGCTGAACCCGCACGAGATCAGAAACCGCGCCAACTTCGAGCGCCTGACGCCGATCTTCCCCGATGTGCGTTTCAACCTCGAAACCTTGCCGCGCATCATCTCCACGCGCATGCTCAACATGATCGCGCCCATCGGCTTCGGCCAGCGCGGCTTGATCGTATCGCCGCCCAAAGCCGGCAAGACCACCGTGCTCAAAGACATCGCCAACGCCATCAGCCAGAACTACCCCGATGTGCACCTGATGATGGCGCTGATCGGCGAGCGGCCGGAAGAAGTCACCGACATGGATCGCTCGGTAGACGCCGAGGTGATTGCCTCCACCTTTGACGATCCCGTGCACCATCACGTCCGCGTGGCGGAGATGGCGCTGGAACGCTGCAAGCGACTGGTCGAAGTCAAGCGCCACGTGGTGATGATGCTCGACAGCGTGACGCGCCTGGCGCGCGCCTATAACCTGGTCGTGCCCAGCAGCGGGCGTACGCTGTCCGGCGGTTTGGACCCGTCGGCCATTCACCCGCCCAAGCGGCTCTTCGGCGCCGCGCGCAATGTCGAAGAGGGCGGCAGCCTGACTATCGTCGCCACCTGCCTGGTCAATACCGGCAGCAAGATGGACGATGTGATCTACGAAGAATTCAAGGGCACCGGCAATATGGAATTGCACCTCAGCCGCAAGCTGCAGGAACGGCGCATCTTCCCGGCATTTGACGTCGAGCAGTCGTCGACCCGCCGCGAGGAATTGCTGCTGGGCCCCGATGTTCTGCAGCGCGTCTACACCATGCGCCGCATGTGGTCGCACCTGGCGGAACAACCCGAGGGCATCGTCGGCGCCACCGAGCAGCTGCTGCACAACTTCCGCCTGTACGACACCAATCAGGAATTCCTGAACAACCTGCACGGCAGCAACGGCCGCTAGCGATCAACAGCAATCCAATTTCGCGACCCCGCGTCGCCAGTTCTACCCCACCC
>VXLV01000106.1:0-15380 GCA_009841405.1 Chloroflexota bacterium
GGGGTAGACCAGCGCCTTGGCTCGCCCTCTCTGTGTACTCCAGAATACTCTGTGTACTCTGTGGCAAATCTGTCTGGATGGCTGCTAGCCAGCTAACCCGTCTTCTCTTGCATAATCTGAATCAGGTTGCCGCAGGTATCGTCAAAAATGGCGATGATCGCCGGGCCGATATCGCTGGGCGGCATGATGAATTCGACGCCCAGCGCCTCCAAGCGCTCGTATTCCGCTTGCGCGTCTTCGACGCTGAAGATGGTGGCGGGGAGGCCTTGCTCCTTGACCCCCTTCTGAAATACGTTGCTGACGGGAGGGCGATTGGGCTCCAAAAGCATCTCGACCCCATCGGGCCGCTCCGGCGATACCACGGTCAGCCAGCGGTCGCCTTCCGGGTTGCCCAAGGGGATGTCGCGCTTGAGTTGGAATCCCAGCACGCTGGTATAGAATTCCAAGGCCTTGGATTGGTCCTCCACGAGAACGCTAGTAATGCCGATTATCATTTGTCTGTCCTTTTGCAGTTCGCCTTCGCGGGATCCAGATTGTATCACGTCATTGCGGCATACCCTCACCCCAAACCCCTCTCCCAAAATGGGAGAGGGGCTTCAACGACTGGCGTCGGTATCGGATTCAATTATGCGCTCCCCTTCTCGCCTGCTGCGCGTACGGGCGAGCCGGTGGCTCGTCCCTGATTACGTTGCTGGCGGGTGGGCGACTCACCGAGTCGCCCCTACCGATTTCGACGGAGAGGGGCTTTGCCACGCTTATGTCTACAATTTGCTGAGACGGCGCTGCCTGATCAAGTCTTTGTAGAATGCCAACAAGTCTAGATCCTGGCGCTCGTCCCAGACCATCGGAACGCGGCAGACATCGAGATTGTGGTGGCGCGTGCTCAGCGGCTGGCACAGGCCGACTTCCGTGCCGTAAAAGACGATGGGCGGGTTAGGCAGGCTCATCTGCTTCGCCGCCGCGCGTTTCAGCCTGACGTTGTCGTTTTCGGCGATATGCGAGAAGCGGTCCATGTCGTGGTTGTCGAGGAAGCTGGGCAAGATGAAGTTGTCGCCAAAATAGGCGCGGTGGCTTCCGACAAAGGCGTCCAAGCGCCGCTCGTCCCAGGTCTCCCAGGCGTAGGTATTGCGCAGCGCGTCATTCATCGAGAAATCCAGGCAGCCGTCCAGCCGCCCATCATAACGCCGCAGCACATCAGGCGCGTCGATGATCTCGCCGATGAGCAGGCATTCCGGCTTGACCGCGCGCAACCACGGCCGGCAGTGCGTCCAGAAGTTGACGCCGGCGCCGGCGGCCACGTCAAGGCGAAAGCCATCGACATCAAAGACTTCCAGCTGCCGGATGGCGTTGCCGATCATCCAGTCGCGCGCGGCCGGTTTTTCAAGATTGATCTTGGGCATGGTCTTGACCGTGAAAAAGCACTCGTAGCCATGCGGGAAGCGCTCGTCAAATTTGAACCAGTCGCGGTAGGGGCTGCTCGCGCTGCTCAATGCGTCGAGGAAGACTGGGTGCTGGTTGGACAAGTGATTGGGCACGAAATCCAGCAGCACGCGGATGCCGCGCTGATGAGCGCCTTCAACTACAGCGTGCAGCGCCTCGTCCCCGCCCAGTCGCGGCTCGATGCGGTCGTAGTCGACGACATCGTAGCCGTGGGTGGTCGGGCTTTGCCAGACAGGGCTGAGCCAGAGGCAGTTGACGCCCAGCTCGCTCAGATAATCCAGCTTGTCGCGCACGCCCCACAGCGTCCCGCCGCAGAAGTCTTGCATGTCGCCGGTCTGAATCCAGTCGTCGCCGTCGCCGGGGTAGAAGCGGTCGAGGAAGATGTGATAGATGATGGCGTCGCGCGACCAGGCCGGCGGTTTGTCGTGGTCGACGTGATAGCAGAACAGCGGCGCCGATGTCTGCGGCGACGGCGTGAAGGGCGCGTCCGCCGGTATATTTCCGAAGTGAATCATCGCGGCGTGCTGGACACGCTCCTCGGCGTCGGGGTAGTCGGCATGGATGATCTCGCCCGCGTTTGTGAACGCGCTGATGCAGTAAGTGACCATTGTGCCGCTGGCCTGGCCCGGAATCGCGACCGACCAATAAGTCACGTAGTCCCAAAGCAGCGAGTCCCATTCGCGGCGCGCCGAACGAAAAGCCAGCGTCCGGGCGCTGTCGCCGCCAGCGCGCGGGTCCGCGCCGTCGGTCGTATAGCGCAGCTCGGCGCGCTCGATGGCCGGGTCGCTGGCCGTCGCCAGAAATAGCTCCACGCTCTTGCCGGGCGCCGGATCGCGCGGGTAGATAATATGCTGGTGTTGCGCGCCGGTCAGATTGGCGCGATGGCCCGTCAGCCGCAAGTCATCGCTGATTAGCTTGCCGAAAGTATTGTCCATATTGCTGGCTCCCAACTAGCTTGTTGATCCGCGGCAATCTTAGCGCGTTTGGAATCACGGACGCTAGGGATTGCATATATGTTCCGGGCGGCTGGCGCGAGCCTCTTCGGATTTCCAGCGCGAACCCGCCCGTGCAATTCGGCGCGGCGGCGGTCTGTACCGCAATCCGAATATGTTATAATCGGCGTCATGATGATGAAACGAGACGGTGGCAATCCTTATGAAACTCAGTCACGACGCGAAGGACATGATGGCGACGCTGGCGCTGGCGCTGGCGATCGTATTGGCGCTGAATATGGCGATATCGCCCGAGAGCAACCGCGATATGTTCTCCTGGACTGTCGGTCTGATCGCGCTGGCGATCTTCTTTTGGCTTTGGTCGCGCCGGGAAGCCGCGGCCGAAGGCGACGCCGGCGCTGCCGAAGCGGCCGAAGAAGCGGTCCTGGAAGCCGAAGACCTGATGAAGCGGACGATCGTGCGGCGTGATGACGAAGCGGATGCCGCGCCGGACGACTTGACCCGGATCAACGGCATCGGCGCGGTGTTTCAGACCGTGCTGAACGACGCCGGCATACGCAGCTATGCCGACCTGGCGCAGGCGACTGTCGCCGACCTGGAAGCGGTCATAGAGGCTTCCGGTCGCAGCCGGCCGGGCCGGCTCGAAACCTGGCCGCAGCAAGCCGCTCTGGCCGCCAAGGGCGATTGGGACGGGCTAAAGCGCTTCGTGGACGAACGCTGATCCTAATACACAGCGACGGGATAATCGGCGGTTGCGGCAGATTGGCGCGGCCGTCTTTTCGTTTACGGCGCCTACGCGCGAATTACATTGGCATCGCCGCCCTGCATTCACGGATTCCGAGTACACTGTGCGCAGGATATTGAGGCGAAAGTCAGGACTGGCTCATGCCCGCAGTCGCGCATATCATCCGCCGCCGGCACAACCGCAAAAGGCGCGCTCGACGCGAAGCCCGGCGGTCCGCGCTTTGGCTGACGATTGTTTTTGTTCTGCCGCTAAGCCTGGCCTTGACGCCGCCGCTGGCCTTGGTCGGACTGTCGGTCTGGCTCTATGCGCAGGCCGTCAGTCACATGCCGACGCCGCAAGAGACAGTTTTCCTGGCCCGAGACCAGGGCTTGACTCGCTTCTTTGACCGCAGCGGGCAGCATGTGATACATCAGTTGGACGACCCGCTGGGGACTCAACGACGCTGGCTGCGGCTGGCGGACCTGCCGCCCTATGTGGCGGACGCGGCGCTGCTGGCCGAAGACGCGAAGTTTGAAGACATGCAGGCCGGCTACTCGCTGCCCCAAACTGCGCTGCAAGTCTGGCGCTATATCATCGGCCTGCCGCTGGAAACCGAGGGCGGCCTCGCGGCTGAGTTGACGCGCGAGACGATGTTGCCGCTGACGCGCGCCAGCGGCCTGGACGAGCGCCTCCTGGAAATTGCACTGGTCGCCGAAGTCCGGCGAACGCTGTCGCCGGAGGCGATGCTGGAGTGGCGACTCAATAGCAGCGACTACGGCCACGATGCCTTCGGCCTGGACGCGGCGGCACAGGTCTACTTCGGCAAGAGCGCCGAAGGCCTGTCCCTTGCGGAAGCGACCGTCCTGGCCATGACCGCGGCCCAGCCCGACATCAATCCGCTGGACGATGCCCGCCGCAGCCGCGAGCGCGGCGCTGATCTGCTTTTCTCCATGCGGGACGCCGGGCTGATTGACAAGCGCGAATTCGACGATGCGTCCGCAGCGGAAATCGCCCTGCGCGCGCCACCTGACGTGAGCGCTGAAATCGCGCCCGACTTCGCCCGATACGCCAAGCGCCAGGCCGCGGCCATCCTGGATCGTCTGGGGCTGGACGGCGCGCGGCTTCTGGCGCAGGGCGGTCTGCGCGTCACCACCACGCTCGATATGGACCTGCAACGGAGCGCCGTGTGCCTGTTTCAGGGGCATTTGAATAGGCTGCGCGGCGAATCAGCGGCCGGTCTGCGCGCGGGCGGGAAGCCTTGCGCCGCGGGCGTCCAGTCCGCGCTGTCGGGAAAAGCGCTGGAGTCGCCGCCCGACAGCGGCGCCCTCGCGCTGATTGATGCAAGCGGTGGCGAAGTCTTGAGCTTGGTCGGCGAGGCGGCGACGCCCAGGTATCAGCCGGCGGTTGTGTTGCGCCCCTTCGTGTATATGGACGCCTTTTTGCGCCGCGAATTCACGCCGGCGTCCATACTCTACGACATCCCGCGCGTCTATCCGGGACGGGCGGCCGACTTGATCTACGCGCCGGCCAGTAGCGACGGGCGTTATCGCGGGCCGCTGCTGCTGCGCGATGCGATGGCGGCTGGCCTGCTGCCGCCGGTCGCGCAAGCAGCCAGCGTAACCGGCATGCCCGGCGCCCTGCGGATGGCGCAGGCCCTGGGTTTCACTAGCCTGGACGCCAGTCGCGACGATCTGGAATTGCTCGAGCGAGGCGGCGCGGTCTCCGTGCTGGATGCCGCCCACGCATACACTGTGCTGGCGGCATCGGGTGTCATGCGCGGAATCGAATCCGCAGCGTCGGTTGCGGGGCAGCGCCCGCTCGACCCGGTCGCTGTGCTGCGCATCGAGGATGCCGCCGGGCGCGCGTTATGGGCGTTTGAAGGCTTGCCGCCTGGCCTGCGACAAACAGCCATCATCGAGCCCAGTTTGGCATTCCTCGTCAACGACATCCTGGCCGATGCCGACGCGCGGCGGGCGACGCTGCAGCAGCCGGATCTCGAGTTGCAGCTGGGTCGCCCGGCCGCCGTGCTTGATGGTTTGAGCCAGGACAAACGCGACAACTGGACGGTGGGTTATACGCCGGATCTGGTATTAGCGGCGCGGAGCGGCCGAAACGATGAGGTCGGGATGAGCCTCGATGACTATCAGCGCCTGGGCGCGGCGCCGGTCTGGAATGCGCTGATGCGGGCCGCGCATGAGCAGCTCGGGCTGCCGCCGCGGGGCTGGACGGCGCCGGCTGACATCGAGGAATACCTGGTCTGCGAGCTTTCCGGCCGGCTGCCCCTGACCACCGATCATTGTCCCACGCGCCGTGAACTGGCGCCGGCTGGCTCCGAATTGCGGCCGGACAACCGCTGGCAGACGGTTGAGATCAACCGCGCCACCGGGCAGCTTTCTACCGTGCATACGCCCGCGGAATTGCGCGAGAGAGTCGCGTATTTCACGCCGCCGGAAGACGTACTCGATTGGTGGGTCGATAACGGCAAGCTCTTGCCGCCCAGCAGCTACAGCGACGACCAGGACAAGGCCGCGGGCAAAGACGCGCTCTTGACCTCGCCGTCGGACTACGCCTATGCCGGCGCGTCGGTTGACGTGGTCGGGGCGATTAACCGCGCCGGCGCTCAAAGCTGGCTGCTGGAGTACGGCGCGGACGTCAACCCCGATCGCTGGTTCCACATCGCCGAAGGACGAAGCGTCGACGCCGGCGGCGCGGTCGCGGCCACTTGGGATACCATCCTGCTCAGCGGTATACATACCTTGCGATTGACAGTAGACTTCGCGGACGGCAGCCGGCTGACGGATTCCAAATTGCTCACCTTCGACAACACGCCTCCGGCTGTGAGGCTGGGCGCGGGCGGCGTCGCCGAATCGGGGGAAATTGCCCTTGGCGAGTCGGTATCGCTCGTTGCCGAGGTCAACGACAATCTGGCGATTGAGCGGGTTGAATTCTATCGCGGCGACGAGCTGCTGCTGGTCGATCGCGACTGGCCCTACGGATTGGAAGTGGGAGCCGATCGGGCGGGCGAAGCGCGCTTTCGGGCCTTGGTGTTCGACCAGGTCGGCAATCGCGCGGAATCGCGCCTGGCGCTGGATTTTGTGGCGGGCTAAAGGACGGGCATGAGGCGAGGCGGCGCACTGGCCTGGACCGTGGCGCTGCTGGCGATGATTCCGCCGGCCGCTCTAGCCTACCTGGGCAGCCATAGTCGACTGCTTGGCGACGATTACTGCCATATCGCCTGGGGCGCGCAGCACGGCGTGCTCGGCGGCCTGCAACTGGCGCGTAATTCCTGGAACGGCAGCTACGCCAATTACTTTGTTCAGTTCTTATTTGTGTCAAACGGAGAGGCGGCGCCGGCTTTCTACTCCCTGCTAACCATCGTCATCTGGTTGATTGCGCTGGCCTGGCTGACGCTGAGCCTGTATTATCCGCAGCGGATACTACGATGTTGTGGCGGCGCTGCTGACATTCGATTTGGCCTGGAGCCTGATGTATCAAGGAATGCACAAGGACGAAGCCGCCGCGGAAGCGCTATTATGGCGTCGATTCAATCAGCGTGACCGCGGCCGACGCATGAGCGACCGATCGCGAGCTCGTCTCAATGGCGCAGGCGGCAGCATGAACTAGCTATGAAGTTAAGAATCCGCCTCATTCAAGCGGGCTTGCTCGCGCTGTCCTTGCTGCCCATCTTGCTCTTCGCTTATATGGGCCTGCATACGCGTTTGATTCACGATGACTTCATCTATACCGCCATCGGACGGGAATTGGGCGCCTGGGAAACAACGGTTCAATTCTACAATCGCTGGTCGCCCGCGTACACAACCGTCTATATCAAAGCAGCGCTTTCGTCGCTGGGCGTGTTGCTGCCGCCGCTGTCAATCGCGCTCATCGTCGGGCTGTGGATGCTGGGCTTCTATCTGCTGTCGCGGGAGGCGATCGCGCTGCTCGGGCTGGCTGGCCGCCGCTGGCTGATTGCGCTGGCAGTTGCCGCGCTCCTGGCCGCTGCCGCGATCAACGCCTTCTATTCGCCGCAATCGTTCTACTGGTTCTCCTGCAATATGACCTATACCTTGCCGCTGGGCGCATTGGCTGGCGGTCTGGCGCTGGCAATCTGGATTCTCAAACGGTCGGACAATTCCACGATTCTGTACGCGGGCGCGGCGGTCTGCGCCTTGATCATGTTCCTCACCGCTGGCGCAGCCGAGATGTACGTGGTCTTTCAATTCGTGTTTCTGGCGGGGTTGGCGGCGCTGGCATTCGCGATTGTAGAAAAGCGCCGGCGACGTGCGCTGGTCGTCATCGCCGCCGCCATGCTGCTGGCGACCGCGCTCGGTCTGGTCATACAGGCGACCGCTCCCGGCGTCGCCAACCGGCTGGCGTTGGATTCCGAGCGCTATAGCCCGCCGGTGAGATCGCTGCCCCTTTTGCTGACCATGACCTCGCAACTGACATTCGAAGGCATTGGCCGGCCCGCTTCCTTCGCTGGTTTCGTTCTGCTATTGGCGGCGGGCTTGTTCACTTCGCTCGCCACGTTGCGGCCGCCGGCGTCGGCCACGTCCGAGTCGCCGGGCAGGCGCTTGCCGGCCGCGACAATCGTCGGCCTGGCGGCGCAACTGGTCTTCCTGCCCATCATGCTGGCGCACACGAGCGACAGTCCGCTATACCTGGGGCGATATAGCCTGAGTTACCTCATGGTGCTGGCCCTGCACATCGCCCTTTTGCTGGGCTTCGCGGCGGCTTTCTGGCGGCGGCGGTCGTTAAAGCTGGCGCTGATGGCGCGACCGCAGGCCTTGCCAGTCTTGTCCGCGGCGATCGCGCTGGCCGTCCTGCTGCTCTTTGCCTTGACGCAGGTGCGCCGCATTGACGCGCGCGCGTCAACGTATCTGTTTGCGTCGGCGCTTTCGCTGTTGGTGATTTTGGCGCTGCTTTGGCACAGCGGCGCCACCGATCACAGAAGCCGCGCGCTGGGCCTGGCGGCGGTTGGCTTCCCGCTCATTGCCTGGCTAACCATCGCCGCGCTCTATTTCGCCACCTTCCTCGGCCATGGCTTCACGGCGAACCGTATCATGTCGGGCTCGGCCTGGCTGCAAGCGCTCTCGGGAATGGTCTGGGGCGTGTACCTGGGTTATTTCGTGAAGTCATCGCCTTTCACGTACGCCCGGCGGCGTGTATGGGAGCGGTGTCTGGCGATCGGCTGCCTGGCCCTGGCGCTGGTCATCGGCGGGGGCATCGTCCTGGGTCAGGCGCGGCTCGTGCCCCGGCTGCAGACATACGCCGAAGAATGGGACGCTCGCCACACCTATATCATAGGGCAGCGCGAAAGCGGCCGTTCGCATATCAAGACAGCGCCTCTGTCCTTTGACCTGGCCGACTATTTGGGCTTGGGCACGCTCCGCTCCGCGCCAAGCTTTTATGGCGTAGAGACGATTGTACAGGTTCGCGATGGCCGCCGATAGCGACAGACATCGCCGGCATGTTATGTGCGCCGCCAAGCGCGCGTTTCCGTACTTGGCGGTGCTGGCGGCGCTGCTGCCCGTCGTGCTCTACGCTTGGCTGGGTCAATACACACGGCCGATGAATGACGACTTCTATACGCTGCGCATTGGGCGCGAACTGGGCCCCTGGAACGGAATGCTCTTCCACTTAAATTCCTGGTCAGGCTCTTATACTAATTTCTTTTTGAAGAGCGCTATGGCGCCGCTGGACACCCTGGCGCCGCCGGTGACAACCTTGCTGCTGATCGTCTTGTGGCTGATTGCGGCGATATGGCTTGCGCGCGCCGTATCCGGGCTGTGTATTGAGCGGCCAGGATGGAAGCTCATGGTTGTCATCGCCGCATCCATCGTCTCCGCTTCAATCCATGCGCAATATACTCGGCAGTCGTATTACTGGCATGCCGCCTCGCTACCCTATTCGATGCCTATAGCAATTCTGACTATGAACTTCGCGGTGTTGGCAGGCAGTCTATATCGCGCCTCCGACGGCAAGCGGATTGCATGGCGCGCGATAGTCGGGGCGATCCTGTGCTTCCTGGCCGCTGGAACCAGCGAGATTTCTGTCGTCTTTCAGGCGACGTTGCTGACCTTGTGCCTGGCAATCGCGTGGGCGCTCTCTCGCGGTCAGACTAGGCAGAACATCATGATTCTGATCGGGTTCGGTTGGCTGGCGACAATGATAAGCCTGCTGATCCAAGTCAACGCTCCCGGAGTGGGGATACGTGTACAATCTGAAGGCGAATGGTTGGGCCTTGTGATTCATGATGGCTGGGATCTGGCCGTCGCAGTACTGGACTTCACGATTCGAAACATTGGACATCAGCAGACATTTGCCGGATTTGCGCTCTTGTTCTGCGCAAGTTTTGGCGCGACTCTCTTCCATTTTCAGCCGCGACCTGTCAGCGCGCCTGACGCTGAGTTTCGCCTGAATCGCGCGCTGCTGTGGCTGGGTCTGCTCATGCAGCTACTCTTGCTGCCGCTGCTATGGGCGCATCAGAGCCACAACCCACTCGTAATCGGCCGTTTCAGCCTCGAATTCGCGGCCATTATTGCCGCGAACGCCATGCTCTTGTTGTCCTTTTCCCTTGCCCTTTGGCGATGGCGCCGGATAAGCGCTGCATTGGCCCGGAATCCGAGCTTTGCCTGGTTTCTCGTCTGCGCCGCATTGGCGGCGGCGCTATTGATGTTCTGCCTTTCGCAGCTGAGAAATGTTCACTGGCGGACGGCGTGCTTTATCTACTTCACCACGCTGCTGCTGCTGTCGCTTGTTGCGGGCCAACTTTCTTCCTGGCTGCGTGAAAAGCAGCTACGCCGGTATTTTCAATTTGCTGTGCTGGCCACAGTAGTCGTGTGGGTGCTATTGGAGGCCGTTTTGTTCACCGCATTTCGCGCCTTGGGATACATCAGTATTCGCATTCTTGCTCAGCCCGCCGGCGCCATGGCGCTGCTGGGTCTAGTCTGGGGCGTATGTCTCGGCTGTTTGATCAAGCAGTGGGTACATGAACGCGGCGCCAGCCAGCATCGTATCTCGTGGCTGGGATTGAGCGGCGCAATGGTGGCTCTTGTGATCGGAGCGGGAATTGTCTCGAGCCAGGTGCGTCTCATACCGGATTTCGCCCGCTATGCGCGTGAGTGGGATAACAGGCATCAGTCTATCCTGGACCAGCGCGACCAGGGTATACGGGACGTTAAGGTGCTGCCGCTAAGCTTTAACATGCACAGGTTTCTGGGGTTTCCACACGATCCATTGGACTTGGTCCGCTATACGCGTGGCTACTACGACGTAGATTCTATCGTTGAAGTGGAATCCTTGGCGCTTCCCGCGCGCGACTGACCACTACCTGATATAAGAATTGCGTATAAAGTTTGGCAACCCCGCTTTTGCTCTGCCAATTCCATTGACTCGTTTGGCTGATTATGCTATTTTACTGGCGTCAACTTAGCACTCTCGGTGAACGAGTGCTAGCGCCGCGAGATGCGCGCGCATATTTTGTTCACGAGTATCGATAGTTCAAGAGGGAGAAGAAAATGGCTATATCGATCCGCCCGCTTGGCGACCGCGTTTTGGTCGAACCGGTAGAATCCGAGGAGACCTTTGGCGGTGGCGCCTTTGTCCTGCCGGAGACGGCCAAGGAAAAGCCGCAGCAAGGCCTGATTCGCGCAGCCGGCCCCGGCAAGTATGACGAAGACGGCGACAAGCGCATCCCCATGGATGTACAGGAAGGCGACCGCGTTCTCTTCGCCAAGTACGCCGGCACCGAGGTCAAGCTTGACGGCGTAAAGATGCTCATCATGAAGGAATCCGACATCCTCGGCATCGTGCAAGTGTAATCAAGAATCGCGCCAAGTCTTAATGGAGTGAAATCAGGAGGAATCAATGGCAAAGCAACTCGTATTCAAGGAAGACGCGCGCCGCAAATTGCAGAGCGGCGTCGACAAAGTCGCCAATGCTGTCAGCACGACGCTCGGCCCGAAGGGTCGCAATGTCGCGCTCGATAAGAAATTCGGCGCGCCGACTGTGACTCACGACGGCGTCACCGTCGCCAAGGAGATCGAACTGGAAGATCCCTACGAAAATATGGGCGCGCAGCTGCTGAAGGAAGCCGCAACCAAGACCAACGATATCGCCGGCGACGGCACGACGACCGCGACCGTCCTGGCGCAGGCGATCGTGAACGAAGGCCTCAAGAATGTGGCCGCAGGCGCGAACCCCATGCTCTTGAAGCGCGGCATCATCCACGCCGCTGATATCGTAGCGGGCAACATCCTGACGCAATCGACGCCGATTGAAACCAAAGAAGAAATCGCCAATGTCGCCAGCGTTTCCGCGCAGGACCAGGAAATCGGCAATCTCATCGCCGAGGTGATGGACAAGGTCGGCAAAGACGGCGTGGTCACGGTCGAGGAAAGCCGCGGCCTGGAGTTCGAGACCGAGTATGTCGAAGGCATGCAGTTCGACCGCGGCTACATCAGCCCCTATTTCGTCAGCAACAGCGAGACGATGGAATCCAGCATCGAAGAACCCTATATTCTGATCCACGACAAGAAAGTCAGCGCGGCGCAGGATATCATCCCGATCCTGGAGAAACTGCATCAGGTCGGCAAGCGCGAGCTGGTGATCATCGCTGAGGACGTCGACGGCGAAGCGCTGGCGACAATGGTCGTCAATAAACTGCGCGGGGCCATCAACGTCCTGGCTGTCAAGGCGCCCGGCTTCGGCGATCGCCGTAAAGCCATGCTGCGCGACATCGCCGTCTTGACCGGCGGCACGGTCATCAGCGAAGAGACCGGCCGCAAGCTGGACAGCGTGACCGTGCAAGATCTGGGCCGCGCGGCCAAGGTCGTCAGCACCAAGGACGACACGGTTATTGTAGACGGCGCCGGCGAAGAGGGCGCGATCACGGGCCGGATTGACGAGATCCGCCGCGAGATCGACAGCAGCACCAGCGACTATGACCGCGAAAAGCTGCAGGAACGCCTGGCCAAGCTCAGCGGCGGCGTGGCCGTCATCCGCGTCGGCGCGGCCACCGAAACCGAGCTCAAAGAGAAGAAGCACCGCGTCGAAGACGCCTTGAGCGCCACCCGCGCTGCTGTTGAAGAAGGCATCGTGCCCGGCGGCGGCGTCGCGCTGATCAACGCCATGAGCTCGCTGGACGGCGTTAGCATGGAGATCGGCGACGAGAACACCGGCGTCACCATAATGCGCCGCGCGCTGGAAATGCCGATGCGCAAAATCGCCGCCAACGCCGGCGAAGATGGCGCGGTCATCATCCAGAACGTGCGTCGCGCGCAAGCCGACGAGGACAACCATCGCGTCGGTTTCAACGTCATGAACGGCGAGTACGGCGACATGATTGACGCCGGCATTCCTGACCCGGCCAAGGTCACCCGCGGCGCTATCGAGAATTCGGCGTCGATCGCGGCGATGATCCTGACCACCGAAGCGCTGATCACTGACGTGCCGGAAGAAGCGCCCCCGCCGATGCCCGGCGGCGGCATGGACGGCATGGGCGGCATGGGCGGCATGATGTAAGCCGGCTCAACGCCAACCGATTAGCTACTAAGGGACTGCCAGCGCGCAGTCCCTTTTCTTTCAAGTGCTTTGCGGCGCGACTCGGATGTGTTAATCTTGAGACAAATTAGTTTCCTATTTGGGTTCCCGGAAGCCGCCTCAGCGCGTTATACAATACGTTACGGTCAAGAGCCGCTGAAGAGAATCTCAGAGTGACCATTGCAGCAGGCGCGAGTTAGACAGGAGTGGGCGATGCAAGCGCAAGAGCAAGAGAAGAACAAACCATTTGCCACCATCTACATCCGAAAGCCCAAGGTATCCCGTCTTGTTTTGAGCCTGCTGCTGATTGTGGCCGCCACAGTTATAGGCGCGCTCGCCATACATGAAACGCAGCGCCTTCAATCCCTGCTGCAAGAGA
Organism: Chloroflexota bacterium; assembly: GCA_009841405.1. Taxonomy (GTDB): domain Bacteria; phylum Chloroflexota; class Anaerolineae; order Aggregatilineales; family Phototrophicaceae; genus UBA6055. The sequence goes on from VXLV01000106.1 coordinate 13,040, forward strand.
CGGAGTCGGAGTTGCAGACTACGTCGCATAACTTGCTGGAGGCGCAAGATCGTCTGCACGCCTTGGGCGGCCAGTTGCAGGACTCCAACGCTCAAGTCGTCGCCTTGGAAAGCCGCAGCAACGACGCGGAAGACAGCTTGCAGAAAACAGACAGCGCCTTGCAGACCACGGTGGCGCGCTTGCAGGCGGCCGAAGTGCGACTGAAGGAGAAAGACGCTCACATCGCAGTGGTCGAGGCGAACCTGGACGATACCAAGACGATCGTGAAGGACAGCGCCGTCCAGATGCAAGCCGCCGAAAACCGACTGCAAGCCAGGGAAGAACGCATTGCCAGCCTGGAAGCGGAACTGCGCCATTCACAGTCGGCTTTGCAAGAGAGCCAGAGCAATTGGCAAGTCGCTGTCGCGCAGCTGGATGTCGCGGAACAGCGGCTGGCCGAAAAAGACGCCGAAATCCTCAGCGTGCAGGCAAGCTACCAGGACTCGCAAGCGGCCGTCCATACCACGACGGCGCAACTTGAATTCGCCCGCAGCGAACTGAAAGAGCGGGACGCGCAGCTCACAGCCGCTCATGACGATTTGCAGCAGACCGAGAATTCGCTGGCGGACGCGCGCGGCGCCTGGCAAGCGACCGCGGCTCAGCTGGATATCGTGAAGGATCAACTGGCTGAACGCGTCAGCCTCAACGCCGGGATCGAAGCGGACTACTTGCAGTCACAGGCGACCGTGCATACCTTGACGGCGCAGCTTGCCTTTGCCGAGAATGAGTTGCGAGACAGAGACAAGCAGATCGCCGGAATCCAGGAAGAATTGCAGTCCACCGAAGACGCCTTGCTTGATACGCGGGGAAACTGGCAGGCCACCACAGCGCTGCTTGATGTGGCCAAGGAGCAATTGAAAGACCGCGACGCGCAAATCACGACCTATGCGGCCGAGCTGCAAGATTCGCAAGCGGCTGTTTACACTCGCAATGCCCAGCTGGAATTCGCCCAGAATCGCCTGGCGGAAAAGGATGCCCAGATCGCCAGCATGCAGACCGCCTTGCTGGAAAGCGAAGGCGTGTCGCAAGACCGGCAAGGCAGCAGCCAGGCGGCCGCTGCGGAACTTGACGTACTACGCAGCCAGCTCAATGAGCGAGACGCCCGCCTGGCCAGCCTGCAAGCGGCGCTGCAAGATTCGCAAGCGGCGGTGCATACCCAGGTCGCTCAGTTGGAATTCGCAGCCAATGAACTGGCGGAGCGCGATGGGCGCATCGCCGATCTGGAGACGAAGTTGCAGCGCGTTGAATCAGCCTCGCTGAACGCGCACGGCTCGCGGCAAGCGACTGAGGCGCAGCTGGAATTGGCCAGAGAGCAAGTGAAAGCCAGGGATGCCGAAATCGTCGACCTTCAAGCGAGCCTCCAGGAGGCGCAGGCCGCCGCGCATACCAGGACGGCGCAGCTCGAATTCGCCAAGACTGAAGCGCGCGAACGCGAAGCCCGTATCGCTATTGTCGAGCGCGATCTGCAAGCGGCCCAGGAATCGCTGCTGGACACGCAGAGCAGCCTCCGCTCCACGCGGGACCAACTTGACCTGACCCGGTTGCAGCTGCAAGACCGGGATGATGAGATCGCCGGCATTGAGCAGGTCTTGCAGGAGTCGCAAGCGCAAAGCCAGGCGCAAGCTGCCCGGCTGGAATACGCGGAAGACCAGCTCAACGAATCGTCTGCGCGGATTACGCGGCTTGAAACGGATTATCAGTTAGTCCAGCGCACGGCGCAGACTCAAGCGACCAAGCTGGAACTGGCGCAACAACAGAATGCCGACAAGGATGCCCTGATTGCGTCCGCCCGGGCGGAATTGCGGGATGCGCAGAGCCTGGCGCAGACACAAGCCTTTGAAATAGATTCGCTGCGCAGTGAGCTGCAAGAGCGCGAGCTGGAAGTCGCCGCTCTGCAAGCTGACTTGCAAGACGCCCGCGTAACGGTGCAGACGCTTTCGCAACAGTTGCAAGGCGCGCAGAACCGGCTGGCCCAGCAGCGAGACGCGCAGATCGCCGGTCTGGAGCAAGAGTTGCAGGAAATGGCGGCCACTCTGCAAGCCAATACGGCGCAACTGGAAGTGGCGCAAAATGAGCTATTGGATCGGGACGCGCAGATCGCCAGCTTGGGCGACAGCCTGCAAACAGCGTCGGCGCAGCTGGAAGTCGCCGAAAACACGCTGGACGAGCAGGATGCGCAGATCGCCGCGCTGACGGCGGACTTGACGGCCGCGCGTGCTGACTTGGAAACCGTAACGGCGCAGCGCGACGCGGCGGGATCGCAAGTGGCGGCGGGGGCGGCGCGAATCGCCGCGCTGGAAGC
>VXLV01000106.1:15480-30528 GCA_009841405.1 Chloroflexota bacterium
ACGCGGCGGGATCGCAAGTGGCGGCGGGGGCGGCGCGAATCGCCGCGCTGGAAGCCGACTTGGCTGCGGCAGCGACTGCGCTGGCAAGCGCCGAGAAAACGATAGGCGAGAACGACGCGGAAATCGCCGCGCTGGTAGCGAACCTGTTTGTCGCGAAAGCGGACTTGCAGACCGCCTTGGCGCAACTGGACGCAGCCGTGAAGTCGCTGCAAGAAAAGGACGCTGAAGTCGCTGCGCTGACGGCAGGCTTGGCCGCCGCACATGCCGACCTGCAAGCAGCATCGGCGCAGCGTGACGAAACCGTGGCCAAACTAATCGAGCAAGATGCCCGAATCGCCACGCTTGAAGACGATTTGGAGCAGGCGCGCGCGCTGGCGCAAGACTCCGCCTCGGCCTTGGACGAAGCCGCCAATCAACTGAAGGAGCGCGAACAAGAGATTGATGCCCTGGAGGGCGACCTGGAAGATTCACAAGCCGCGGTGGAAGCCAAATCGGCCGAGTTGGAACAGAATCGCATGAAGCCGGTGGACGAGCCGGAAATCATGCGCGTTCACGAGCCGATGGGTTTCTATGTCGATCCTTACGATACGGCGACCGGCAACCGCTTGTTGACCGCGATCGCTTGCGTCGGCGGCATGCCGCCGGGTTACGAGCCCCATGTCTACTATCGCATTTACGACCAGGGCTTCATCGACACCTTGGTGCGCAGCGACGACTACAAGAAGGTCGGCGAAGCCAAGTACAGCAGCGCGGATTGGACCTCTGAAGAAGTGGACATCGAATTCTTCTACACGCGCAAGGAAACGCTGGATTCGCATCCCTATCAGTGGCTCGAGGACAAAGATTGGGTCACCAACGAGATGGCCTGGTTCGCGACTCTGCAAGCCTACTGCGGCGACACCGTTAGTCAATAGGTCGCCCTGGGCGCGGTGACGCGCGCTGGCGCCATATCAGAGGACTGTCGTAGGGCAGTCCTCTTTGCTTGCGGCCCGGTTTTCGTGTTATCCTGCTGGCAAGGCGGCACAGCCTTGTAACCGTAGGAGGAAGAATGGACGAAAAGAGAAAACCCTACGCCACCATCATGATTCGCAAGCCGCAGATCTCGCTTCTGCTGTCGGCCATTCTGGTTGCGGCGATTGCAGCGGTCGCCGCCGGCGGCATACTGCATGAACGCGACCAACGAGCCGCGGAGATCCAGGCCCTGCAAGAGAGCCTGGACGCCTCTGAGCGCTTGTTGATGCAAGCTGAGACTGAAAGCGGCGCGATCAGCGACAAGCTGAAGGCTGCCGAAAGCCAGCTTGCCGACTATCAGAAGCGCTTTGCGGAACCCGCCGGCTATTACGACTATTCGGGTGGTCGCGGCAAGTGGCTGCGTCTCTACTCCTGCAGCCGCATAGTTCTCGAAAGCTTAGAAGTCGGCGATGGCGCCACTCTGGTTTCCCATTATGTGGTTGACCGCAAGGCAACTGCAGACCTGACAAGTCGAGACAACTACAGCGAGGTCGGGCAGATAAGTTGGACGCCCGAAGGCGCAAAACCGCGGACGATATTCTTCTATGTACGCCAGGACGTATTGGCGGACGGTGATTACGCCTGGCCCGACAGTGATGATTGGACGACCACGCATCGCACTTGGGAAGATTATCTGGACGACTATTGCGGGCAGCTGTAGCTGACTGGCTTGTCGTGGAGGGCCTGTGAAGGAGAAGCGCAAACCCTACGCCTCGATCACAATCTACAAGCCGCGGTTTTCGCGCTTGGTCTCGATTGCGATCCTGCTGATATTGATTGCCGCGCTTGGAAGCCGCGCCATGCGAGAGATAGACGGCTGGCGATCGGCGCTCAGCAAAACGGAACAGCGTCTCCAGGCTAGCAGCGAGCTTCTGCATGATCGCAAGCAGCGCCTGCAAGCCGTCGAAGCGAAATTGGAGAGAGCCGAAGACCGCCTGCGCACCGAGCCGCTGACCTGGCGCACGCTGGAACCGGCGGGCTTTTCGGTCGAGCCCACTGTCGACGGCTGGCAAGGTTTGATGACAGCCACCGTCTGCGCGCGCGGCCACATGTACTACGAAGCTTATACGCACTTCTTCTCGCGGAACCGCTTCTTCGTAGCGGAGTTAGTGCACAGCGGCGACTACGTGCTGGCGGGCAAAGCGCCAGCGGCAATCGACGGTCGCTACATTCGCTTTTACACGCACAAGGACGCGCTCGAGTTTGACGCCTACACTTGGGACGAGTCGCGCAATCAAGCGACCGATCATGTCGCCGCCTGGCAGAACCGCCTGGCGTCCTATTGCAGCGCCTCGTTTGAGTAAGGCGCTCGTTCAGGTCAGAGAGCCTCGCCAAATATGGACGATAAACGCAAGCCTTACGCAACTGTTTCGATTCGCCGTCCCCGCCTGTCGCAGGTCACCGCAGCTGTACTGGCGTCGCTTCTCTTCGCATCGGCGGCCGCTTTCGTGTTGCGCGAAATCGAGGGTTGGCGGTCCAGCCTGCGCGACAGCCAAGATCAGTTGCAAGCAGCGCAAGAACAATTCGCCACGACCGAGGCCGAACTGCGCGTCATTCGCAACGCATTGCGGCATAGCCCACTGTCTTATCAGACACTGCGGCCGGTCGGCTTCGCTGTGCCTAGTTATGGCATGGGCGCTTACCAGTCTGATGCCGAGGCGACCTTCTGCCTGCGCATGCCGGATGGCTTGGAACCTTATTTCGTGGCCCAAACGAATGACTTGAGCTATGTCGGAGCGCTGATCGAAAGCGGCGACTATGAGCTGGCGGGCAAAGACGAACTGAGCGCGGGCTGGATTCAGGGCCGGTATATGAACGACGACTACTACACGCGCAAAGACGTTCTGGAGAGACTGCCTTATCAATGGTCGCGCAGCGAGACCTGGTCAAGCAATAGTGCCCGCTGGGAAACTCGACTGCGGCAGTTCTGCACGCTGACAATTACTGACTGAAGCCGGACGCCTAAACTGGCGCTTCCAGTTCGCCGGCGATCTCGTCTTCTTCCTCGACCGAGCGCATCGTAAACTCGCCGTCATCGCCCACATCAATGCGCACGATGCTGGCCAGACCGAACTCGCCCGAGAGGATGCCGTCGGACAGGCGGTCTTCCACTTCGTTCTGGATCAGGCGCCGCAGGGGGCGAGCGCCAAATTCGGGATTGTAGCCATTTTCGGACAGCCAATCGATTCCCGCGTCAGTCGCTTCCAGGGTGATGGCGTGTTCCAGCAGGCGCTCGCGCACCTTGTTCAATTCGAGATCCACGATCTGCTTGATTTCGTCCTGGCTGAGCGAGCGGAATATAATCGTGGCGTCCACGCGGTTGAGGAATTCCGGGCGGAACATGCGCTGCAACTGATCAGTGACGTTGCGGCTCATATCTTCGTAGGCTTCTTCATCGAGCTTGCCGGCGTCCAGTTGCGTATTGAAGCCCAAGCCCGAATTAGGCTTGATCATCTCGGCGCCGACATTGCTGGTCATGACAATCATGGCGTTTCGGAAATCGACGCGGCGCCCGCGCGCGTCAGTCAGCGTGCCCTCTTCCATGACTTGCAAGAGCATGTTGAAGGCTTCCGGATGCGCCTTTTCCACCTCGTCAAAGACGACAATGCTGTAGGGGCGGCGGCGCACCGCTTCGGTCAGCTGGCCCGCGTCTTCGTAGCCCACATAGCCGGGCGGGGCGCCAACCAGGCGCGCCACCGAGTGCCGCTCCATGAATTCGCTCATGTCGAGTTGAATCAGGGCGTCTTCGCTGCCGAAGAGGAACTCCGCGAGCGCCTTGGTCAGTTCGGTCTTGCCGACGCCGGTGGGCCCCAGGAACATGAAGGAGCCGATGGGGCGGCGCGGGTCTTTCAGGCCGGCGCGGGCGCGGCGCACCGCTTTGCTGATGGAGACAATCGCTTCGTGCTGGCCAACGATGCGCTCGTGCAGCTTGTCCTCCATTTCCATCAGCCGCTCGCTCTCTTCATTGGCGATACGCGTGACCGGGATGCCGGTCCACATCGCCGCGACCTCGGAGATGTCTTCGCCGATCAAGCGCGGCTGGCCCGTTTCTTCATTCCAGTTGACGCGGAACTCGGCCAAGGCGGCGTCGAGCGAATCGCGCCGCGTTTCCAGGGCGTCCAGCTCATCCGCCTCGCCGGCAACCTCGGCCAGCTCGATGTCTTCATTGACATCTTCCAGCTCGTCCATGACGCGGCGCACGGCAGCGGCTTCCGGGCTCTTGTACATACGCAGGCGGGCGGCCGCCTCATCTATCAAATCTATGGCTTTGTCGGGCAAGAATCGGTCAGGGATATAACGGGCGGAGAGGTTTGCGGCGGTTTCTATCGCGTCATCGGTGATTTCGACATTGTGATGATCTTGATAAGGGAATTTGATGCCTTGCAGGATTTCGATTGTCTCTTCGATAGTGGGTTCCGCCACTTGAATCTGCTGGAAGCGGCGCTCCAGAGCGGCGTCGCTTTCGATGTGCCGGCGGTACTCGTCGAGCGTTGTCGCACCGATGCACTGCAACTCGCCGCGGGCCAGCGCCGGCTTGAGAATGTTGGCCGCGTCAACGCTACTGCCGGCGGAGCCAGCGCCCACCAGCATGTGCACCTCGTCGATGAAGAGGATCGTGTCCGAGGCCTTGAGCTCCTCGATCACGCGTTTGAGGCGTTCCTCGAATTGGCCGCGGTACATCGTGCCGGCTACCAGTGAGCCGACGTCCAGTTGCAGGACGCGCTTGCGCAGCAGGGGCTTGGGCGTGTCGCCTTCCACAATGCGCTGCGCCAGGCCTTCGACGATGGCGGTTTTGCCAACGCCCGGCTCGCCGATCAACGCCGGATTATTTTTGCGGCGGCGGCTGAGCACCTGGATTACGCGTTCAATTTCCATCTCGCGGCCAACAACCGGGTCAAGCCGGCCCGTCTCGGCCAGGCTTGTCAGGTCGGTCGCCAGCTGATCCACCAGCGGCGTGCTGTCCTTGCGCGAAGACTTGCCGTGCTGGCGTTCGCTGGACCGGGGCATGGACTGCACCGGGCTCTCTTGCAAAACCTTGCTCGTCTGCCGCCGCACCTCTTCCGGGCTGACGCCCAGGCGCCGCAGCACATCCAGCGCGATGCCTTCCTGCTGCCGCACCAAACCCAGCAGCAGATGCTCGGTGCCGATGTAGTGGTGGCCCATCCGCCGCGCTTCGTCCACGGCCAGTTCCAGCACTTTCTTGGTCCCCGGCGACAGGTCCAACTGCATATTCGTCGTGCGCTCTCCGGCGCTGGACAGGCGTCTGACCAGCTCTTCGACGCGGCGCAAATCCAGGCCCAGGTCGCGCAGCACGCGCCCGGCGACCCCGCCGTCTTCTCGCATTAACCCAAGCAGCAGATGTTCGGTTCCGATTTGATAATGCCGCAGGCGTTCAGCTTCTTCTTGCGCCAAGCTCAGCACACGCCGCGCCCGCTGCGTGAAGCGTTCCATTTTGTTTGGCACGGTCAGTTCCTCCAGCTTCAGTGGCCCGATTTGCGGGCTAGATCGGAGTTGCTTGCTTGCATATCATTATACCAGTCGTTGGCGCCTGCCGCGTCTATCCGCATCCGGACAGCGGCCGGCGCTGGCGCGTGTTTCCGCATCCTAGATGATACTAGCGGATGATGGCGAATCTTTCAACGGAAATTCTTGAAGCCGAGGCCCCAATTGCGCCCGGCATCCGACGCCTGCGGCCCCAAATGAAAAGAGACAACACGCCGGTTGTCTCCTTGTTGGCATATTGGACGCGCGTCAGAACGCGATGGCTAGTCTTCGGCTTCCGCCTGCGCCTGCGGGTCGGGCGTCGGCGCCAATAAAGCCGAGTCTTGCAGCGCCATCTCCCAATCCAGATCGAGGAATTCAGTTGAGTTCACCGACTTCAAGCTCAGGCCGAGCCGGCGCTCTTTGATATCAATCTTGACAATGCGCAAGACCAATTCGTCGCCGCGATTAACCACCTCGCGCGGATGAGCGACGCGCTCGCTCGCCAATTCGGATATGTGGATAAGTCCTTCGACGTCATCGTGGTCGGTCAGGCGCGCGAAGGCGCCGAATTTGGTCAGCTTGGTGACGCGGCCGCGCACCAGTTGGCCGCGGCGCAGCGAGGTGGCGATGGCGTCCCAGGGATCGCTGATGACACGCCGGCGGCTCAAACCGATGCGCTTGGCGTCGGCATTGACGCTGATGACTTCGACCTCAACTTCGTCGCCGACTGTCACTGCCTGGCGCGGATGCGTGATATGCCCCCAGGTCAGCTCCGACACATGGATCAGGCCTTCGCCACCGCCGATGTCCACAAAGGCGCCGAAATTCTCCAGGCTGACCACCTTGCCCTTGCGAATATCGCCGACCTTCAGTTCGGCGATCAAGGCTTCCTTGCGCTGCTGGCGGACATCGCGCAGGGCCGCTCGCTCCGACAGAATCAGCCGGTTGCGGTGTCGGTCGACTTCCATGACCTTGACGCCGATGGGTTGATTGACCATGGGTCCGTAGCGTTCTTCCGGCGTGCCGCCCGACATCCCGCGGACGCGCGCTTCCGCCAGCTGGCTCTGCGGGACGAAGCCGCGCAAACGCCCAAAGCGCACGATTAGCCCGCCTTTGTTGTAGCCGCCGATGAGCGCCTCATGCACCTTGCGGGATTTGGAGAGCTTTTGCGCGTTGCGCCAATCCAATTCTTCCAGCGCGTGATTAATCGACAGCACGGTCTCGCCGCGATGATTGCGGGGGTTGACCACATAGACATCGACTTCCGCGCCGACGACCAGGGATTCGAGCATCTTGCGCGTCATCAATTCCAGTTCGCGCCCCGGCACAATGCCTTGATCGCCATCGCCCAGATCGACAGTGACCGCTGTCGGCGCCGTGCTGCTGATGACGCCCGAATAAACCTGGCCGCGCTTGAATTTGGCGTCTTCGGCGGGCTGCTTTTTTGGGGCAGGCGCCGCCGCCACCGGCGCTACTTCTTCGTCGCCGGCAGGCGTGTCGGATCCATCTTCAGTTCCTGGGTCCTTGGCGACTGCCGGGCTTTCCGCCACGGTTTCGGCTGCGGCTTCTGGTTGGTCGTCGATGGCAGCGGCTTCCGCTTCCGCGACGGGCTCGGGAGCGGCGCTCTGGTCGGCGGGGGCGTCGGCTTCGGTTGATTCTGATGGCGGCAACTCGGCAGACGAAGCGTCCTGAACCAACTCTTCGCTCTGGCCTCGTTCTTCTACAGTCATGGCGATATCCAATTCTTGCCAAATGTTCGCGCAGTGATTATAGCGATTGCGCGGCTTTAGTCAAATGACAATATGAGGCGCCATGTTGCGATTCGGTCCACTGAAGCCGGGGCGCCGCCCGCTTGCAAGGCGCGATTCGACTCATGCGCTACGACCAATCCATAGAACGCGGATGCCGTAGGGGCAACCCGATGGGTCGCCCTTGTTTGCCTTGTGTCGGGTGGGCGACTCACAGAGTCGCCCCTACAGATTTCGAAGGGGAGGAGGAGTTACGCACTGCCAAACGCAAGGTATTTTGTGTGGGACGCGGAGAGGTAGCGCCGGAGTCTACAGACCTATGCCCGGACGGACATCAGATTGGCGAGACGCTGGTCGGATTCGCCATTGAAAGCCGCGGTTTAGCCAGCGCCAATGCTATGTCAAGACCGCCGCGGCGGCGCCGGGAAGGGGTCAAACTCGTCGTCATCGTCCGTCTGCGACAGAAAGTCCGCGAAGTCCTCGTCTTCATAGCTCGCGTCGTAATAATCGCCGGCGGCGTAGCTCTCGTCGTAGTACTCGACGGTCTCGACTGGTTCGGCCTCCTGGCTGGTTACGCTATGCTGATCGGCGTGGCGCGAGAATTCCAGGCGATCGTCCCCCTCGTCGATGACCACCAGGTCGCCGGAATTGTAGTCGCCTTTGAGCAGGTTTATGCTCAAGGGCGTCTCGATATAGCGCTGGATGGCGCGGCGCAGCGGACGCGCGCCGAACTGCCGATCAAAGCCCTTGTTCGCCAGCCAGAAGCGCGCTGGCTCGGTCAGGTGGACGCCCAGGCCCGATTCACCCATGCGCTCAGCCAATTCGCGCAGATGCAAGTCGACCATTTGCTCGACCGCGTCCAAGGTCAGCGGCTCAAAGATGATGATCTCGTCGATGCGATTGAGAAATTCGGGCCGGAAGGTATCGCGCATGGCCTTTTCGATATTGCGATGATCGGCCACGGCTTCCTCGTCTTGCGGCAAGAAGCCCAGCGCCCCGCCATGACGAGCGAACTCCGTGCCCAGATTGCTGGTCATGATCAGCACTGTGTTGCGGAAGTCGACGATATGGCCCTGGCCATCGGTCATGCGGCCGTCTTCCAGCACTTGCAGCAGCGCGCTCCAGACGTCGGGATGGGCTTTCTCGATCTCGTCAAAGAGGACGACGCGGTAGGGACGGCGGCGGATGGCTTCGGTGAGCTGGCCGCCGGCTTCGTAGCCAACATAGCCCGGCGGCGCGCCAAAGAGCCGGCTGACCGTGTGCTTCTCGCGATACTCGCTCATGTCGACGCGCACGAGATTGTCTTCGTCATCGAACATGAACTCCGCCAGCGCCTTGGCCAATTCGGTTTTGCCGACGCCGCTCGAGCCGAGGAAGATGAAGGAGCCGATGGGCCGCTTGGGGTCCTTCAGGCCACTGCGCGCGCGGCGGATGGCATCGGACAAAGCGACCACCGCCTTCTCCTGGCCGATCACGCGCTCTCTTAGCGCGTCTTCCATACGCAGCAATTTCTCGGACTCGGTCTCGAGCATGCTCTGCACCGGGATGCCGGTCCACTGCTCCACGACTTGCGCCACGTTGTCCGCTGTGACCAACTCGTCCAGCGTATTCTCCTGCCGCCACTGGCTATGCGCGCGCTCGTATTCTCCTTCAATTTGAATGCGCTGCATTTTGCAATCCGCCGCGCGTTCATAATCGCGGGAGAGGCCGGCCGCTTGCTCTTCCAGCGCCAACTGATCAATGGATTCGCGCAGCCTCTTCAGATAGGGCGGCATGGAAAACAACGCCACGCGCAATTTGGCTGCGGCTTCGTCCAGCAAGTCAATCGCCTTGTCGGGCAGCTTGCGCTCGGTCAGATAACGGGCCGACAAGCGCGCCGACGCTTCGATGGCGTCGTCGGCGATCTTGACGCTGTGATGCGCCTCGTAGCGGTCGCGGATGCCGTAGAGCATTTCGATGGTGTCGTCGATATTGGGCTCCTCGACGAAGATTGGCGCGAAGCGGCGATCCAGCGCGCTGTCTTTCTCGATGTGCTGGCGGTATTCGTCCATAGTCGTGGCGCCGACTGTCTGCAGCTCGCCGCGGGCCAGCGCCGGCTTCATCATGTTGCCGGCATCCATGGCGCCGGCGGCCGCGCCCGCGCCCACCACCTGGTGCAGCTCGTCAATGAAGAGGATGATTTCGCCATCGGAGCGCTGGATTTCTTCGATGGCGCCTTTGAGCCGCTCCTCGAATTCGCCGCGGAAGCGACTGCCGGCCAGCATGCCGCTCAGATCCAGGCGCAGCACGCGTTTGCCCAGCAGCAGGTCCGGCACGTCGTTGGTGGCGATCTTCTGCGCCAGGCCTTCAACGATGGCGGTTTTGCCGACGCCGGCTTCGCCGATCAGCACCGGGTTGTTCTTGGTGCGGCGGCTGAGCACCTGGATGACGCGCAGGATCTCGCCATCGCGCCCGATGACGGGATCGAGTTTGCCTTCCAGCGCCATTCGCGTCAGGTCGCGGCTGTATTTCTCCAGGGTGCGATAGCGGCTCTCGGCTTGCGGGTCGGTCACGCGCTGGCCGCCGCGGATATCCTTGACGGCGTCGGCCACGCGGTCGCGGGTGATGCTGTATTCCGCCAGGGTCTTGGCCATCGGCGTATTGTGCTCGTAGAGCAGGGCCAGGAAGATATGCTCGGTGCTGATGTATTCGTCGCGCAAGCGGTTGGCTTCTTCGTTGGCGCGGTCGATCATGCTCTTGAGGCGCGGGGTGATAAAGACCTGGTTGGCGCCCTGGCCATAGATGGTGGCGGTGCGCGGGCTGCCCCGCAGCAGGTCGTCCACGCGCGAGCGCAAGGCGCCGACGTCCACGGCCAGGCGCTCGAGAATCTGCGGCACGACGCCGTCGGTTTGCTCAAGCAGCGCCATGAGGATGTGCTCGGTATCGACCTGGGAGTGGCCGTAGCGGTGGAGTATTTCGTAAGCGCGGGCGGCGGCGTCCTGCGCGCGTTCGGTGAATCGGTCGAATCGGATCATGGATGGTCCTTGGCTGCTCCTCGTGCTGACGCTGCCATGGGCAAGTCAGTACTTAATTCTATAGCGCCCCGCGATATACGCACGGCGCAATCGTAGGATAACAGGCGACCGTATGATTTGCGTCAGAGTCACAGGCGGTCTGCCCAGCAGATGTCGGTGGTCGCAAGGCGGCTCCGTCGCTACGAGTTGGAATTCAATGAAGCAGCGCCAATGCAGAAGGCGACAGTGTCAACGATAAATCGAAGATGATCGGGTGAAAGCACACCAATCTTGCGGTGAAAACGCTCGCGTGAAACTGACTTTACCTGAAATGCGTCCGCGCCTGAAATGCCCCTCAATTTGTTAATGCTGTCCGGCTCAAGCTTCAATATCCAGAAGTAGTTATTGGCTTCAAATCTTCTTTGCCACCCGCGTAAGGGCACTACAATGTGTAATTCACGTTCCCATTCGGCATCTACACTCAACACAACAGCCGGTCGCGCCTTGTTGATTTCATCTCCGGTAGTTGGCCATTGCGATCGTGGTGTTCCAGCCGCCGGAGTTCTGGCAGTAACCGGCGAATTGAAATTAACAATCCAGATTTCACCGCGTTGCGGTTCATTTGGAGGATTCGGTCGTTTCGTCATCTAGTTCCTCAATGTAGTCATCGTATATTTCGTATGCCTCGAACTCCTCGAAATCTTCATTTGCAGCAAGTTCAAAGGCTCGGGCAATCACAGCCTTGCGTTCGTCTTCGGGCATGGCCAGCAGATCGTAAACTGTTAAGTGCTCTGAATCGTGCCGCTCCTTCTCTGGTTCCCAAAAATCTACTCCTATCCGTGTCATGCGATCGAGAGAAACCAGACCCTCGGCAACAGCGCGCTGGATCATCTGCTTGAGTTGAATCGGCTCTTCGTCACCGAGGTATTCGACCGGTTCCCGCGTGCGCCATCCAAACGACGAAAGCTCAATATTGAGATTCTTGTAGTGATGCTCAGAAATAATCTTGAGGTCTCTGGCACGCCTAATCCACGCGGCCATACTAAGGCCATACTTTCTCTTTAGCATCTTTAATTCGCCCCAATCCAGTTGCCGCCGTTCTCGCCCAAGTTCGCGGAACGCATGCTCTTCCGGGACTAACAGCGCCGCGGCAAATCGATGCGCTAGGTCCTCTTCGTCTTCAACCGCTTGGGATGTATCCATCACCAAATGTCCGATCTCGTGCGCGAGGTTGAATCGCAAGCGGTCAGAGCTCCTGTTTGCGTTAATGACCGTAACCGGATACTTGCCGCACCAGCCCGACAAGCCGTCAAATCTCCCGCTGTCATCGTCCCAGCTGATGACAATCACGCCGTGGTCCTCAGCCGTCTGAACTAGATTGTCCAAGGGGCGATTTCCAACGTCCCATGCCGCCCGCAATTTCGCCGCGATCTTTTCAACATCGCCATAGTCAGTTGCTTTTGCCGGTTCCGGCAAATTGGGTGGTGAGTTTGGATATAGAGCGGAATGTAATTCGACCTGCAGTTCCGCAAGGTCTGAAGCGTAAGCCTTAACCGCTTCCTGTCGTTTTTTCCCGGAGCCGCTGTGGCGCCGAAAAGCCGTCCACTTGACGCTCACTAACGGTTGATGCAACAAATACGAACTCGGAACGCCAAGCACGCCGCTCGCCCGCAACATGAATTGCGCGCTCGGATAGCTCTTTTCGTTCTCGTATTTTGAGATCGCCGCCGCAGTTATCTTTAGCCCATTCTCGCCCAACGCGCTGGCCAGCTCCCGCTGCGTCATCCCGGCCAACAAACGCGCCTGCTTGAGCCGTGCCCCGATCATGAGTCACCTCCCCATCCCGTTGACAAGTTTACCATTTCCGGGCAAAAAATCAACGGGCGGTGCCGCGCGATAATCTTGGATTAGCGCTCTCACAGCAGCCCGGCGTACACTTCCTCCAACTGCATTGCCACCTGGTCCCACTCATAGCGCGCCTCTGCGAGCCGCCGCGCGCGCTGCCCCATCGCCGCCCGCAATTCAACATCAATCAAGAGCAGGCCCAACTGGTTAGCGAAGGCCGCCGCCGTCGCCTCTACAACGAAGCCCGCGCCTGTTTCCGCAACCTCGTCCAGATTGCAGCCCGGCGACAAGACCGCTGGCAGGCCCGCCGCCAGTGCCTCCAGCGCCGCTATTGGCTGACCCTCGCCGGTGGCCGGCAGCGCGAAGATATCGCCCGCCGCCAGCGCGCCCAGACGCGCGTCGCCGTCCAGATAGCCGGTGAAGACGATGCGCGGGTCGCCAGCCGCCAGCGCTCGCAGCCTCGGCAGCATGCCCTCATCAGGGCCGACGATAAGGAGGCGCGCGTCTTCAACGCCGGCCGCTATGAATGCCTGTATCAGCACATCGACCCCTTTGCGCGCTTGCAGGCGCCCCATAAACAGAACGACCGGCGAATCGCCCAGAGCGTAACGCGCGCGAAAGTCGGCGGCCATTCGACGCTGGTCAATCTCAGGCCTATCAACGCCGTTGGGTATGACGCTGAATCGGGTCGGGCGTTGCCGCTTGCCGAAGTTGCGCCACAGATTCTCGGCTTCCGCGCGCTCCGCTTCCGTCAAGGCGGCGACATGATCCAGGCGCAGGGCCAGGCCCGGGCTGAGCAGGCGGTCCCAGACGGTCTTAAGGCGGCCGCGGCCGGTTTCCAGGTTGAGTGTGCCATGCGGCGACAGCACGATTGGCTTGCCAAGCTTCTGCGCGACCGGCGCTGCCAGCAAGTTTTCCAGCGTGCGAAATTCGTGGACGTGCAGGACATCTACCGCAGGCAGAATCGCTTCCGCTGTCCGCTTCATGTTGCGCGGCGTCGACAAGTTCAGGCGCCCGCGCAGCCAGGGCCAGGCGTTCGGCCGCCGCAGCACGCGTACGCCGTCGATCATGTCGTCCGGCGGGCCATCATAGCGTCGCCGTTGATCGAGGGCGTCTGTGGTCAAGACCGTGACTTCGTGCCCGCGTTTGACCAGCGCAGCGGCCATGCCCTCGACCGCGCGTACGACGCCGCCGAAAGCATAAGCGGGCGCGTAGTAGGGCGTCAAATGCAGAATGCGCATCGCCTCACCAGCTTGCTTCCACATCGCGCTTCCAGAGTCGCGCCACCAAAGCCGCGCCGGGCGTGGCCGAGGCCAGCCGGTAAATCAGATCCCAGTCTTCGTCGCTCAAGACGCGCGCCACAATGACCCCGCCAACATAGACGCCCAGCCCGCCCAGCAGCGGCAGCGCGATAAACTGATCCCGCAGCGCCAGCATCACGAGGGCAGCGGGCAGGGCGGCGACCGCTGCGCGAGCGGCGCTGAGGGCGACGCGCTCGGGCTGCCAGCCTTTGGCGCGGAAGCTCGCCAGCAGGGCAACGAGCACCAGAATTTCGCCGACGATTGAGGCGATGACGGCGCCGCGCGGGTCGCGCAAGTTCAGCAGCAACAGGGCGGTCAGCGAGATGTTCAGCGCCAAACTTGACCCGCGGATCAACAGCAGGCGGCGCTGGCGATTTTGCACCAGCAGCCCCTGGTTGAAGACGTTGCCCACGATGGTGATGCCCGTGTACCAGATCAGGAGGCGCAGAATGCCGGCCGAGGGCGCGTATGCTTCGCCCAGGAGCGGCAGCATGATCTTGTCGGCCAGGATGCTGACGCTGAGCGCCATTGGCAAGGCGACCAGAATCATGTAGAGCGCCAGCTTCTCCACCATGAAGCCAAAGAGGGGATTGCGCCCGTCCTCATAATAACGCGAGAGCAGGGGATACGCGGCGACCAGCACCGACACGCTGAGCAATTCAATCACGCCGAAGTTGATGACAAAGGCGGCGGTCAGATAACCGGTGACCCGCTCGCTGAGGATGCCGGTGGTCAAGAGCTTGTCGGAGTGACTATAGGCCAAGGTCAGAAAAGCGGAGAGAGCCAGCGGCGCGCTGTTGATCAGCAGCGGCTTGGCTGTCTTCCAGTCGAGGGGAAATTGCGGGCGGACACCGGCGCTTAAATTCAAGCCGACCAGCGCGATCGAGCGGAAAATGCCCGACAGAATTGCCGCGCCATAGACCCCGAGCAGACCCCAGCCGGCCATCAGCGCCAGCCAGGCCAGCGCGATACGGGCGGCGATATGGACGATTTCGACCAGCGAGGTCTTGACCAGCTTTTCTTGCGCCACCAGCAGGTCGTAACCCATGTTGCCGAAGAGGTCGATGAAGAGGTTGATGCCGGCCAGCGCGGCGAATCCACGCAGCGTGTCGCTATAGCCGATTGCGAAAGCGTTCATGCCGATGTAAGCGAAGAGCGCCAGTACGGTCTGCGCGAACAGCATGCAAGTCCAGTACTTGCCGGCCTTATGCGGCTCGCGCGCGACATCGCGAATCACGATCAAGCCCAGGCCGAAGCCGGCGACTGAGGCCGCGGTGACCATCATGCCGCCGACGGTGCCGTAGATGCCATATTCGCTAGGCCCCAGCAGCACCGACAAGGCGATCTGCCACAGGTAGAGCGCGCCCTTGCTGACGATGCTGGCCGCCATCAGCACGCTGACATTGCGCGCGGCGCGTTTGGCGTCGCTGCCGGAGAGCCTTGCGGATTCGGTCATGGCGGTCAGGCTCCTGGAGGAAACTCGCGGAGCGTCTCTAGGCAAAATCTAGCCCACTTGCGGTCGAATACATAGGGGCAATGGCTGCCGCCGCAGACGGAATTCTTGGCGGATGAGCGGCAAATTTGCGACCACGTTCACGTTCAATTCTGTATGGGCGTTTAGCGAAACGGCCGCGCTGCACGAGAATTCAAAGGGGCGTACGGGCG